>JABRWC010000062.1:0-61936 GCA_039961675.1 Phycisphaerae bacterium | reverse complement strand
GCCCTGCCCCGCGCGCCCGCGGACCCGATCGAGGGCGTCGAGCGCCGCGTCCACGGCGGCGTCGGCGTCGCCCTTGAGGACCAGGATGTTCGAGAGCGCCTGTAGGCCATCGGTGACGGTGGGGTGGTCGCGACCCAGCTTGGCCTGCCGCAGCGCCAGGCCCTCACAGAACAGGCGCTCGCCCTCGTCGAAGCGCCCGAGCCGCGCGAGCACCGAGCCGAGGTTGCAAGTGCTGGCCGCGACCAGCGGATGCTCGGGCGGCAGCGCCCGCCGGCGGCGCTCCAGGACCTCGCGAAACAGCGGCTCGGACCGTGCGAATTCGCAGCGCTCGAACAGCAGGCCCGCCATGTTGTTGAGCGTCAGCGACACGTCCACGTGATCGTCGCCGAGCACGCGGCGGCGCATGCGCAGCGCTTGCGCGTAGAATTCCTCCGCCTCGTCGAAGCGGCCGAGCTCGTGCAGCAGCGCGCCGAGGTTATGCAGCGACGACGCGGTTTCCGGGTGATCCGCCGGCAGCACTTCTCGGCGGATGCGGAGGGCCTCGCGGTAACAGCGTTCGGCTTTCGCATAGTCCTTCAGGTGCTTGGCGCAGAGTCCCACGTTCTGAAGCGAGACGGCCGTCTCCGACGCATTCGGTGGAAGCACCCGCCGCCGGACTTCGAGCGACTCCTCCAATAGACGCATCGCATCCGGGTACTCGCCCGCATTGTCGGTCAGGACTCCCAGGTCGTTCAGCAGACGGGCGGCGCGTGCGTCGCCGCCGCGTCCCGAGGCGCGCCGCGCATCGAGCGCGGATTGGAGCAGCGTCCCGGCTTCGTCCGATCGCCCGAGCTGGATCAGCACCTCGCCCAGCTCGCTGCGCGCGTCGACCGCATCCTCTCCGTCCTGCGCGCCGGATTCGCGGTAGAGCGTCAGCGCCCGGCGAAGCTGCTGCTCCGCCTGGGCGAAGGAGCCCAGCGAATGGTAGACACCGGCGATGGCGGTGCGGATGCCGGCTTCAAGCTCGGGGTCCGTGGACAGCGTGCCGCGGTCCAGCCCCGCGGCGGTTTCGTCCATGACCTCCCGGACGGTGATGTCCCGATTCAGCGAAACTCGCGGGTCGGACGACGACAGCATGTCGCGCAGGAACGTGTATGCCCCCTCCGCGCGGCGCGCGGCGGCTTCGGCTTCCGCGGCTTGCTGCTCGGCGACGAGGCGCGCCTCCTCCTCGGCGCGTCGCGCGGCGTTGGCGTCGTCCCGCGCCGCTTCGGCCAGCGCGCGCTCGCGGAGCTGGCCGCGATAAAGGAACGCCAACGAGATCGCCGACGCCGTCGTCAGCATCAGGATCGAGAGCGCGACGGCCACGGTCGCGCGGTGACGCGCGACGGTCTTGCGGATCAGGTACCAGCCGCTGTCGCGACGGGCCTCGATCGGCTCGCCGGCAAGAAAACGGCGGATGTCTGCGGCGAGCTCGGCGGCGGACTGGTAGCGGCGCGACTTGTCCTTGTCCAGCGCCTTGGCAACGATGATTTCCGCTTCGCCGCGGAGTTTCCGATTGATCGTGCTCAGGCGAGTGGGCGAGTGCTGCTGGATGAGGCGCACCGCTTCCGGGATTGACTTGCGCTCGACGGGGTACGGGAGCTGCCCGGTGAGCAGCTCGTAGAGGTTCACGCCGAGCGCGTAAACGTCCGAGCGCGTGTCCAGCTCGTCCGGGTCGCCGGCGACCTGCTCCGGGCTCATGTACGGCAGAGTGCCGATGAGCTGACCGGCGTTGGTCTCGATCCGCGTGAGCTTCTCGTCGGCGTCCAGCACGCGGGCGACGCCGAAGTCCAGGACCTTCACCTGTCCCTGGTCGTCCACGAGGATGTTCGCGGGCTTGAGGTCGCGGTGAATCACGCCTTTCTGGTGGGCGTGCTCGACCGCGTCGCACACGGAGGCGAGCAGCGCGAGCCGCGCGCGAATGCCCAGGCGATGCGCGGCGGCGTAGGCGTGCAGCGGACGTCCCGGGACAAGCTCCATGGCGAAGAACGGCCGCGCGGGGCCGTCGGCGGAATCCTTCGCCACACCGGCCTCGAAGACCTGCGCGATGCCGGGGTGATGCAGCCGCCCCAGGATCTGGGCTTCGTACTCGAAGCGGCGCATCATTCGCCGCGAGGCGAGGCCGGATTTCAGCACCTTGAGCGCTACGACACGGCGCGGGTTTTCCTGTTCCGCGCGGTAGACAACGCCCATGCCGCCCTCGCCGATGACGTCGAGGATGCGGTACGCGCCGAGCTGCTGCGACGCCGAGAGCGGCTCGCTGCGGATCGAACGCAGCCCGCTGACGCTCAGGTCGACGCTCTCGGCCGCCGACTCGATGCGCTGAAGCACTTCTCCCGGGTCGAGCGTGCGATCCAGAACCGCGGCATGTGCCCCGCTGGCGTCGTGCGCCAGGAGCGCATCGACCTCGGCGCGCAACGCCGCGTCGGCGCCACAGGCTTCGGTCAGGTAGCGGTCGCGATCGTGGGGCGGCAGGTCGAGCGCGGCGTTGAAGATCTCCTCGATCCGCCGCAGCCGGTCAGGCATCGGAAGCGCTCTCCCCGGACGGCTCGCCGGTCCCCAGTTCGCGCGAGAGCCATGCGCGGGCGAAGCGCCAGTCGCGCTCGACCGAGCGCGTGGACAGCTCCGTCACTTCGGCGATCTCCTCGATCGACAAGCCGGTGAAGTAGCGCAGCGAGACGATTCGCGCCTTTCGAGCGTCGAGGGCCTCGAGCTTCTTGAGCGCCTCATCCAGGGCGAGGATGTCGAGGCCGGGATCGTCAAGCGTCACGGCCTCGTCGTTCAGCTCGACGCGGCGACGGTCGCCGCCGTGCTTGATGCGTCCCTTGCGGCGGGCGCGTTCGACGAGGATGTCGCGCATCGCCTGGGCGGCGGCGCCGAAGAAGTGGCCGCGGCCTTCCCAGCCGGGATCGGTATCGCCCACGACGCGAAGGTACGCCTCGTGGACCAGCGCCGTGGCCTGAAGCGTCTGCCCCGGAGGGATGTGAGCCAGCCGGCGCTGGGCGAGTTTTCGAAGCTCGTCGTACACGAGCGGCAGGACCTCCTCGGCCGCTTGGCGGTCGCCGCGGCTGGCGGATCTGAGCAGCATGGTCACGCGGCTTTCAGGGGCGTCGCTCATGAACGGGCTTCCATTCGGAGAAATCCACCTCTGGCGCACTAGTGCTGTCGGTCGCGGGCCGGTATCGTCGGACTGGGGAATGGACGGTCACGCGCTGAGCTCGTCGCAACCGCCCGTCGCGACAGTCACGGCTCGTCATTGTAGCGTCCGAACGATAACCCTCGTAGGAGCGAACTTCATGAACAGGATTGTGCTTTCGGTCGGGTTGATCGCCGCGGTGGCGGCCTGGGGGCCGGCGCGCGGCGCGGCGGACGAGCTGGCCGACGTCGAGAAGCTGGTGGCGGAAAAGAACAAGGAGATCAGGAGCGCGCGGTTCAAGATCAAGACGGTCACCGAGATGGTCACGGAGGGCTTCGAGTCACGCGGCCAGAGCGAGGGGCACGTCGAATACGTGCTCAAGGACGGCAAGTGGTACTCGCGCGCCGAGTCCAAGGACCGCTCCGAGCAGAAGATGGGCGACCAGAGCAACAAGATGGAAGGCACGTCCCTGTCGGTCTGTGACGGCGAGTTCATCTGGATGATGTCCGACATGAACGGGCAGAAGAGCGTCACGAAGTCCAGGGCCACGTCCGACCCGATCATTGTCGAGAACCCAATCGGCATGATGCGCGAGCAGCACAACGTCAAACTCCTGCCGGAGGAGTCCGTTGACGGCGCGGCGTGCCACGTGATCGAAGCGACGCCCAAGGACCAGGGCGAGCTGGCTGGCAGGATGGTCCAGTATTTCCGCAAGGCCGACGGCTTCACGGTAAAGGTCGTCAGCTTTTCGCCGGACGGCAAGCCGATGATGACCATGAACTGCACGGACATCGAACTCAACCCCAAGATCGACCCGAGTCGGTTCAAGTTCGAGCCGCCCGCGGGCGTGCAGGTGATGGACCTCACGCAGCAGTCGGCCGAACCGCAGAGCGAGCCGGAACAGCCGTAACATCGGGCCTCCGTGGCCGACCATCCCGGTAGCGCCGGACCTCCGTGCCCGACGAAGCAGCCCGGGCAGGCGACCGGCGCACCAGGAACGCAGTCGAAGCACGACCGCGAGACCGCTCGCATGCGCGCTGCGTGCGAGCGGTCTCCCCGTGCAGTTACACGCCCGGACCACGCTGACCGCCGATCCGCCCCCGTCCCGAGTTCAACCATCGACCCGCCGCATGCAGCAATGCATGTCGCCGCCACGTCTGTTTCGGCGGATTGCTTGCGGGAGGCCGGGCCGCCGTTCGATCCTTGTCGACCGCGCCGCCGGCGTCCCGCGCCGAGGAGAACCCGCCGATGCCCGCCTCTTCCCAGACCGCCTACACCTCCGCGGACACCGCCGACTTCCTGTTCCGCATCGAGGGCGCGGACAACCAGCAGCTTCGCGTGGCCGCGTTCAGCGGCAGCGAGGGGCTTAGCCAGCTCTACCGGTTCGACGTGGAACTGGTGTCCGACGAGCCGGACCTGGATTTCGACGCGATCGTCGGCAAGGGCTGCACGCTCGAGTGGGCGACCGAGACCGGCCCGCGCTACATGAACGGGATCGTGCGCGCGTTCCAGCGCTTGCATGAAGGTTCCAGCCGTACGCACTACGCAGCGGAGATCGTGCCGAAGCACTGGCTGCTTACGCGGCGCCGCAGTTGCCGCATCTTCCAGGCGCACAACAGCCCGGACATGAGCGTGCCGGGCATCGTCAAGAAGGTGCTGCGCGACGCGGGGCTGCCCGATTCGGCGTTGCGCCTGGCCCTGCAAGGGCAGTATCCGCCGCGCGAGTTCGTGGTGCAGTACCGCGAGAGCGACATGGACTTCATCTCGCGGCTGCTCGAGGACGAGGGCATCTTCTATTTCTTCGAGCACACCGCCGACGGACACGTGATGGTGCTGGGCGACAGTCCGATCGCACACGTTCCGACCGCGGCCAAGTGCGATTACCCGTTCCGCACGCTGTCCGGGCTGCTGCACGAGCGTGAGTTCATCTTCGCCGTGCGCAACCGGCGCGAGGTGCAGACCGGCAAGGTGAGCCTGGACGATTTCAACTTCGCCAAGCCGCCGATGGACGCGGACATGATCGCGTCGCTGGCCGCCGCCGAGGGCAGCGGGCTGGAATTCCACGATTATCCCGGCGGGTACGAGTCCAAGGACCGCGGGCAGGGCTACGCGCAGCTCCGCTTGCAGGAGTTCCAGTGCGCCCGGGAAGTGCTGAGCATGAGCTGCTCGGTCCGCTCGATGAAGCCGGGCTTCACCTTCGAGCTGATCGAACACCCGGCGCAGCGGCTGAACCGCGAGTACGTCGTCGTGCAGGTGCTGCACCGCGGCCGCCAGCCGCAGTCCGGTGAGGAAGAGGCGATCGCGCACAACGAGGTCGGCTATGACGCCGAGATTCGCACGATTCCGGCCGGCGTGCCGTACCGCCCGCCGCGCGTCACGCCCCGGCCGCGCGTGCACGGCAGCCAGACGGCGCTGGTCGTGGGCCCCAAGAGCGAGGAGATCTACACCGACGAATTCGCGCGCGTGAAAGTTCAGTTCCACTGGGACCGCGAGGGCGCGTTCGACGAACGCAGCTCGTTCTGGATTCGCGTGAGCCAGGCGTGGGCCGGCGGCGAGTACGGCGTGATGTTCCTGCCGCGCGTCGGGCACGAGGTCATCGTCGACTTCCTCGAGGGCGACCCGGACAAGCCGATCATCACCGGGCGCGTCCACAACGCGGACCTGATGCCGACCTTTCCACCGGACGAGAAGCACCTGAGCGGCATCTGGACGCAGAGCACCAAGGGCGGCGACGGGTGCAGCGCGCTGGTCTTTGACGACGAGAAGAGCAAGGAGATGGTCTTCCTGCACTCGCAGAAGGACCTGGAGCTGACGGCCGAGCGCGACTGCGCCGAGCATTACGGTCGCAACAGCGAGACCGTGATCGACGACAGCCGTTACGAGCTGATCCGCAAGCGCCACCAGTGCGAGGTCAAGCTGGATCACGACGAGAAGATCGGCGGCAACAAGTCGCAGATCGTGCGCGGCAGCGTTTCGGAGTCGTTCGGTTCGCATTCGGAGAGCGCCGGCTCGTACACCCTGACGACCAACAAGGGCGAAGTCGTGATCGAGTCGTGCAGCAAGATCACGCTCAAGGTCGGCGGGAACTTCGTCACGATCCACGGCGGCGGCGTGGACATCGTCGGCAGCGTGGTGAACATCAACAGCGGCGGCTCGCCCGGCAACGGGACCGGCGGCTCGTTCCCCGAGTTTGAGGAAGTGTATGCGGCCGAGTACGCCGAGCCCCCGGGGTACGACAAGTCATACAACAAGGGCGGTTCGGGCAGCGACGGCGCGTCGGCACGGGCCGATCAGGGCGCCGCGCAGTCCACGACCGACGAGGAGAAGCAGACCACCTGGATCGAGATCGAGCTGGTGGACGAGTGCGGCCAACCGTGGCCGAACGAGCCGTACGAAATCACCGAACCCGACGGCACGGTTCACAAAGGCGCGCTGGACGCGCAGGGCCAGGCGCACGTGGCGGTGAAGAACCCCGGCGAATGCCAAATCAGCTTCCCGAAGCTGGACTTGGAAGCGTGGAGGCGCGCGTAAGGAAGCGCACCTTGGGAAGCGCGCGTGAGGAGATCGGAAGCCTCGCGCGCGCGAAGGTTCCCGGGAGCCGTCTCCGACCGCAATCAGAACCGCGAGCGCAGGCGAGCACCCATCCGAACCCCGCACGGCAGTGCGGGACCGGAACGCGGGCGAGCTGCCCGCGCTCACCCATTCTTATTTCGCTTCCGCTCCGATCGCCAGCAGGTGCCCCTGCGTCCGAAAGTAGAGCACTCCCGCGGAGATCGCCGGCGTCGCCATGCACACCTCGCCCAGCGGGTTCACGGCAAGCTGCTCGAACGCCGTGCCCGCCTTGAGCACGTACACGTCGCCCTCTTCGCTCGTGAAATACAGCTTGCCCTCGGCGGCCACGCCCGACGCGGTGAAGCCGGTCTGGCCGCTCCCCAGGCGCTTACGGAAGTGCTGCCCGCCGGTCCGGGCATCGAGGCAGGTCAGCACGCCGTTGTCCATGCACATGTACAGGTTGTCGCCGTATACCAGAGGCGTCTGCATGTAGTTGCCCTTGCGCGAAGTCCACCACGCGACGTGCTCGCCGGGATGTTCCTCGCTGGCCGGCGTAACGTCGTCGCTTGCGGACAGACGCACGGCGTAGATCGGCGCCATCGCGCCGTGGGCGTTCGTGATGTACACGAGATCACGCGCGACGACGGGCGTCGGCACGGGAATGTCGCCGCCGCCCTCGAGCACCCACAGCTCCTTGCCCGACACGAGGTCATAGCCTCCGATGTGCCGCATGCCGTTGACGATCACCTGCGCGCGCCCGGGGCCGCGGTGCGCCGCGGGCGTGCTCCAGGTCGGAACGTCGTCGCGCGGCGTCCGCCACAACTCGCGCCCGTCGCGCACGTCGAATGCGGCCAGAAACGAGTCGCGCTGCACGTCGCACTGGACGATGACCTTGCCCTCGAAGATCACCGGCGAGCTGCCGAAGCCCCACTGGGCCTGCGGGACCATGTAGAAGCCCGCGTCCAGCACGCCGAAGTCCTTCTTCCAGAGCAGCTTTCCGTCCATGTCGTAGCAGTACAGCCCTTCGGAACCGAAGAACGCGACCACGTGCTCGCCATCCGTCGCCGCCGTCGGGTTCGCGTGCGTGGCCTTCGTATGGCGCTTGATCTTGGGCACGCCCTCGTGGGCGGTCTGCTGCCAGAGGATCGCGCCGGTCCGTTTGTCGAGGCACAGGACGATGAACTTGTGCGGGAAATCCTCGTCGACGGGCTGAATATCGCCGTAGAGACCGACCTTCAGCTCCGCCGTGCCGCGCTCGCCGATCGCGGCCGTCAGAAAGATCCGGTCGCCCCAGATCACCGGGCTGCTGTGCCCGAGGCCGGGGACCGGCGACTTCCAGCGGAGATTCTCGCGCTTGGCCACGTCCCACGTCGTCGGCGTTGTGTGCCCTTCCGCGACGCCGCTGGCGCCCGGGCCGCGGAACGAGGGCCAGTTGCCGTCATCCGGCCCGGCGGCGGCGTGGGTCAGCGCGGCGAGTGAAAGCAGTGCGTGGAGCGACAAGACGATGCGGCCGAAAATGTGCGTCATATTGAGCCTCACGGGGATCGCACAAGGGGATTCGCACGGCCCGAGCCGGAATTGTCACCCACGCGGGCGGAAATTGCACGCACGGTGGTTCTTGCTTCCGATGCGCCGCAATCCGCGGAGCGGGCCGCGGACCGTCGTCTCGCCGGTGCAGTAGTCGCCGACACAGGATTGCCGACAGGGCGCGCCGATCGGCCGGGTTCCGGCGGCGAATGCGCGCGAAGCTGCGGAGCGGCCGCGGAGCGTGATCGCCGGAGCGCACCGTGCGTCCGCATGCCCCGCGCCGCCTTCAGCGGCGCGTCCACGTCGTTCCAGTTGATCAGGTTGAAGGACGCCAGGATGCAATCCGCGCGGCGATTCCGAATCTTCGGGTAATCCGCGTGCTTCGGTCACGTTGCCGCCATTCTGAATCTGAACTCTTCATTCCGCGATTCTGTTTCTGCATTGGCAGTTTTCCGCTCCGCAATTCACTATCTTTACGCTCGTCTCTGAGCCCCCCGCGCTCCACCCTGCGCCAAGCGCCTTACGCGTCCAGCTCCGTGCGCGCCGCCGCGATCTCCGCGCGCTGCTCGTCGCTCAGCTTCGGAAAACGCAGGTCCAGCGCGCACAGCGACTCGACGATCGCCGAAGACACGACCAGCCGCGTGAACCACTTGTGATCCGCGGGAACGACGTACCACGGCGCGTGTTCCGTCGCGGTCGCCGCGATCATGTCCTCGTAGGCGCGCATGTACTCGTCCCAGCGCTCGGCCTCGCGCAGGTCCGCGGCCGCGAACTTCCACTGCTTCTCGGGGTCGTTCAGCCGCCGAAGAAAGCGACGTCGCTGCTCCTGGCGCGACACGTGCAGAAAGAACTTGCGGATCAGCACGCCGTTGCGCGACAGGTAGCGCTCGAAGCCGCGGATGTCCTCGTAGCGCTCCTTCCAGATGTTCTTGCGGTTCACCCCGGGCGGCAGATTCTGCCTGTCGAGCAGTTCCGGATGCACGCGCACGATCAGCACCTCCTCGTAGTACGAGCGGTTGAAGATGCCGATCCGGCCGCGCTCCGGCAGCCGCGTTGCACAGCGCCACAGGAAATCGTGGTCCAGCTCCTCGGCCGACGGCGCCTTGAACGAATGCACTTGGCAGCCTTGCGGGTTCACGCCGGACATGACGTGTTTGATGGCGCTGTCCTTGCCCGCCGCGTCCATCGCCTGAAAGACCAGCAGCACGGCCCAGCGGTCCTGGGCGTAGAGCCGCTCCTGGAGCGCGGCGAGCGCCTCGACGCCGGCCGCGAGCATCTGCTTGGCGCGCGGCTTGTCGCGCGGGTCGAGATCGAGCGTGTCGTCCGGGTCGTAGTCCTTCAACCGGAAGCGGTCGCCGTCGCGGATGCAGTACGGCTGCGCCAGCTTGCCGGCCCGTTGCGCGATCTCCTTGAAGTCCATTCCGCGATTCCTCCTGCCGCGTGAATCATACGTGTCCGCCAGTTCGGCTTTGTACCGGCGATCCGCGTCGGTAGCATGGATTCGGGCAGGGCAGAGTGTCCCGTATGTCGCCGCGCGAAGGCAATCCGATCGCAGCCCAACCGCGCAGACGCGCCGCGCGCCCGCCGCTTTCCGTTCTACCGCGTTCCGGGTGTCGGCGATTGGCGCTCGCCGCTGCGATTGCTGGCGGAGGACTGCCACTGGCGGCCGTTGCCGATTGTCCGCCCGCGCCGGTCCGTCTGCTCGTCGCCGATCCCGCGGCCGACGATCAGCTCGGCCGCAATGTCGCGCTGGACGGTGATCTCGCCGTGGTGGGCGCCCGGCTCGACGACGACAACGGCGTGGACTCGGGCTCGGTCTACGTGTTCCGCCGGCAAGCAGCGGGGACGTGGACGCAGGAGGCGAAGCTGCTCGCGTCGGACGGCCAGGCGGGCGACCGCTTCGGATCGGCGGTCGCGGTTTCGGGCGACTTCGCGCTCGTCGGCGCGCCGTGGGACGACGACCGGGGCCTCGACGCCGGCGCCGCGTACCTGTTCTTCCGCGACTCGCAAGGCGGATGGACTCAGGTTGCCAAGCTGCTCGCCGACGACGGGCAGGCGGCGGACAGCTTCGGGGCCGCAGTTGACGTCGACGGCGACGCCGCCGTCGTCGGAGCGCTGCTGGAGGACGAACGCGGCTTGAACGCCGGCGCTGCGTATGTCTTTCGCCGCTCGAATGATGGTACCTGGACGCAGGAGCAGAAGCTGCTCGCCGGGGATGGAGCCGCGACGGACTTTTTCGGCGCCGCGGTCGCGATCAGCGGCGACCGCGCGGCCATCGGCGCATACCAGGACGACGACACCGGCGCGGATTCCGGCGCCGCATACGTGTTCTTTCGCGACGCGGGCGGAACCTGGATCGAGGATGCCAAGCTGATCGCGTCGGACGGCGAGGCCGGCGATTACTTCGGTGAGAGCGTGGACGTCGCCGGCGGCACGCTGGTCGCCGGGGCGCGGCATGACGCGCCGCACGGCGCGGGGTCCGGGTCGGCGTACGTCTTTCAGCGCGACGCCGCGGGCTGGTCTCAGGCGGCCAAGCTGGTCCCGAATGACGGGGCGGCGGGAAACGAGTTCGGCTACGGCGTGGCGGTCGCGGGTTCGATGGTGATTGCCGGCGCTCGCAAGGATAACGATCTCGGATCGCAGTCCGGCTCGGCTTATGTGTTCGCGCCGGACGCGGCCGGGAGCTGGACGCAGCGCGCCAAGCTCTACGGCAGCGACGAAGCGGCCGGCGACAACTTCGGTGGGAGCGTGGCGATGGACGGAAGCCGGGCGGTCGTCGGCTCGTATGCAAAGGACGATCCGGCCAACAATGCCGGCGCGGCATACGCGCTCGAGCTGGCGTGCCTGCTGCCGTGCCCAGGCGACTTGGACGCCAGCGGCCGGGTGGACCTGGCGGACCTGTCGGCGCTGCTCACGAATTTCGGCGGCGCGTCCGGCGCGGACCCGGGCGACGGAGATCTGGACGGCGACGGCGACGTGGACCTGGCCGACCTGTCGGGGCTGCTCACTGTTTTTGGGAGCTCGTGCGACTAGCGCAGGCGGATTTGTGCGTGGTTCGCCCGCGCTTGCCGAATGCGCTCAGTTTCCCGCCGCCTGGCGCGCTCGCGCGATGTCCTGTCGGTACGTCGCACCCTCGAAGTGAATCCGCCGCACGGCTTCCAGCGACCGGTCCGCGGCCGCTTCGAGCGAGTCCCCGAGTGCGGACACACCCAGCACGCGGCCGCCGGCCGTAAGCACGCGGTCGCCCTCGCGGCGCGTGCCTGCGTGAAACACGAAGCAGTCTTCCACGCTCGCGGCGTCCGTCAGGCCGTCGATCGGCAGCCCGGTCCTGTACTTGTCCGGGTAGCCCTTCGATGCCATCACCGTGCAGACCGCCGGACGCGGGTCCCAATCGACCTGAACCGATTCAAGGGCGCCGTCCACAGCGGCGTTCAGAAGCTCCAGCAGGTCGCTGCGCATGCGCGGCAGGATCACCTGCGTCTCCGGGTCGCCGAAGCGGCAGTTGAACTCCAGCACTTTCGGCCCCGCCGGCGTGAGCATCAGCCCGACGTACAGGACGCCGCGATAGCGCGTCTCGGCCCGCACCAGCGCGTCCAGCGTTGGCACGATGATCTCCGCGTCGATCCGTTGGAGCAGTTCCGGCGTGAGGTCCGGCGGCGGCGAGTACGCCCCCATCCCGCCGGTATTCGGCCCCCGATCGTCGTCCTCGAGGCGCTTGTAATCGCGTGCCGCTTCGAGCACGTACGCCGTGCGCCCATCGACTACGCACAGCACGGACGCTTCGAGCCCGTTCAGCCGCTCCTCGACCACGATCGTCGCGCCGGCATCGCCGTGGATGCGGTCGTTCAGCATGCGCTCGGCGGCGAGGATGGCATCGGCCGGGTCGTCGCAGACGACGACGCCCTTGCCCCTGGCCAGGCCGGCGGCCTTCACCACGACGGCCTCGTCGCGCGTGCTGATGTACTGCCGGGCGGCGCGCGCGTTGTCGAAAATCCGCGCCTCGGCGGTCGGAATGGCGTGCTGGCGCATGAGCGTCTTTGCGAACGCTTTGTCGGACTCCAACCGGGCGGCGTCAGCGGTGGGTCCAAAGACCCGTCGGTTCGCCTGTTCAAACGCGTTCACGATGCCGCGCGCCAGCGGCTCTTCCGGCCCCACGATTGTCAGGCCGATGTCCTCGCGCCGCGCCACTTCCAACGCGAGCGCCAGGTCGCACGCGTCGCCGGCCACGTTGGTTCCCAGCGCGGCAGTGCCCGCGTTTCCCGGAAGAAAGAAAAGCGACCGCGCCAGCGGAGACCGCGCGACCGAGCGGCCGAGCGCGTGCTCGCGCCCGCCGGAGCCGACGATCAGCACGTTCATGCGATCGCTCATTCGCTCTCGCGAAGCTGCCGCAGCCGCAACGCCGCCCAATCGGCCGGCCAAGCGTCGCGCGCCAGGTCGATGCACTTCTGATACTGGCGCTTGGCTGCTTCGAGGTTGCCCTGTCGGCGGGCCGTTTCGCCGATGAAAAACTCGCTGTCGTCACGATACAGCAGCCAGCGCTCCTTGAACACGGTCAGCAGGCGCTCGAACGTCTCGCCAAGTTGCGCGTCGCGCTGGTTGCCGACCAGGTAGCCGCCCACGGCCAGCGTCGCGAGCGGCGCGGTCGGGTCGGACGGCGGGTGCGTGGCGAGCTCGGTTTGTAGCCGCGACAGCAGCGAGCGCGCCTCGCCGGCGCGCCCGGCAAGGCTGAGCGCCGCGATCCGCTCCAGTTGAATCCGCGGATGCTCCCGCGTCAGCGCGTCGCCGCGCTCGATAATCCGGGCCAGGGCGTCCGCCGCACGGCCCGCGTCGCCCAGGAGGTACTCGCACTCGGCCAGACGCCAGCCGGTGTAGCTGCTGGGAAGCGCGCCCAATTCGGCCGCCGCGGACCGGAGCAGCTCGGCCGCCAGCTCAAATCGTCCGCCCGCGTAGGCCGCGTGTCCCAGGCGCAGGCGCTCCAGCGGCGGCGCGTCGGCCAGCGCCTCTCGAAGCCAGTCGTCATTGACCGCCGCGTTGAAGCGCCGCAGCAGCTCCTCGAGAATTGCGACCTGCGCCTCGCGCGCGGCGCCCGCGTTGCGCTGCGCGAGGCGCTGAGTCTCTTCCCAGGCGCGCGCGTAAGCGCCTTCATCTACGGCGTGCGCGATGCGGCGCTGGAGCGCGTACGTGCGGTTCTCGTCGATGAGCCGGTCCGAATCCTGGTAACGGACCTCGTAGACGCCGGCGTCGTCCTCGTAGAGCAGCGCATCGCGCGAGCCGGTCCAGGCCGCGAAGCCTCGGGCGGTGTTCCGGACCGGACCGATGGGGATCGCGTCCAGTTCGTCCAGCGGATACAGCCGCAGGTCGCCTTCCGCGGTGCGCACCAGCAGCCCGTCGCCGGCGGCATTGAAACTCAGCGAGCCGACCGTCCGGCCGAGTGGGATTCGGCCGAGCTCGGACCCGTCGGCCAGCGTCACCAGCCGGATGATGCCGTCGTCGCAGGCGGCGGCGAGGACGCGCCCGGCCCGGTCCGTCGCGATGCGGTAGGCCGGAGAGTCCAGCGACACAATCGGCGCTTCAAGCTGTCCTCGGTCCGCTGTATCGCTCGGCGTGTCGCCTTCGGGCTGGGCCTTGTGAAGCACGAGCGCGCCGTTCGAGCGCGCTACAAGCAGCGTGCTTGTGCCCGGCAGAAATTGCAGCGCCCGAACCGTGCTGCCGGCGAAATCCAACGCCGGGCCGACGGGACGGATTGCCCGGCGCCCCGAACGCCGAAGCTCGTTGGCAAAGACCTGTATCCGTTGAACGTCGCCCCGGACGCTTTGCGAATACACGGCCAGCAGGCGCCCGTCGCCCGAGAAAGACAGCCCGCGAACGTCGGGCGCCCGCGCGTCGATCCAGCGCACGCCCGTGGCGCGCGGACCGGCCGCCGACGCAAACCAGAGAATGCCGTCATAGTGGATCACAGCGTTCGTGCCGCCGCGACACACCGCCCCGAGCATGCGCGCGGGATCTCGGCCGGTCACGCTCTCCACGATGCCTGGCAGCGCGAGCGGGACCGTGCGCGCGTCCGCGCCGGCGACGAAGATCAGCGGTTGCCCACTGCGGTCGATCAGCAGCAACGCGGAGCCGTCGTCGGCCGGCCACCAACTGTGCAGCGCGCCGGAATGCACCAGCTGCCGCCGCTCCTCGCGCGACTGCGGATCCCAGCGCGTCACGGAGCCCTGGTCGTCGATCGTCACGATCGTCTGCGCATCGGCGGCGAGCCGCAAATGCTCGAGGCGGCCGGAGGTGATCCGCCACTGGTACTCCAGCGACGTGCCGTCATATTCGGCCACGCGACCGTCGCGCGTACCGAGCACGATCCGGCTGACGCCCCGCTTGAGATCGAATACGTCCCAGCCGGAAGTGGCGGGCAGGAACGTCGTCCAGCGGCCGCGCTGGTCTCCGCGAAGGAACCCGAGCGAAAGCGAATCGGCGAGCACGGCGAGCAGCTCGTCGCCCACGAAACGCACGGCCCGCGGCGCGTCGCCGGGCGCGGCCTGCCAGAACAATTCTTCGGTGACCGTGCCGTCGGAATTGAACGACAGAAGCTCGACGCCCGCGCCGGTCGGGACCGCGAGCTGGCGTGCCGCCGCGGAGTATTCCGCGCGCCCCGTGAGTTCGCCGCCAAGCTGCACCTCGGCCACCAGCGCGCGGTCGCGCACGCGGAAGCAGCGCACCGACTGCTCGCCGACCGCAAAGAAGTGATCGCCTTCGTCGGCGACGTGACACGACGCGAGCCGCTCCGTTTCGGGCCACTCGAGCACGACGGCCGGCTTGGCCGCATCGGCGGGGCGAAGCATGGCCCACCCGTCGCCGGCCACGGCTGCATTTCCGTGATCGTCTACGTCGAGCGCCTTGGCCCCGCCGGGGACCGCGAACCAGTTCAACGTCCGGCCGTCGCTCGCCGAACGGACGGCGACCGAGCCCGGCGCTTCGCATACCGCGGCGATCGCGCCGCCGGGCGACAGCGCCAGCGGCCCGCTGCGCGTCATGAAAAGCTGCGCGGCGCCGCGATCGCCGCTGCGCACGTAGTAGTGTCGCAGGGACCAGAGCGCAGCGGCGTTGCCGGGATCGTCCGTGTAGGCGTCCCAATAGCTGTCCCGCGCCTCGGCCAGGTCGCCGCTGAGTTGAGCCGCGTCTCCGCGGTGAATCCGTTGCCGCACCAGTGCGTCGCGCCGTTGCTCGGCCGCGAGCAGCGCCTGGCGGGCACTGATTTCCGCCTGCGTCCGGGCGGCCTCGGCTTCCGCGGCTGCCTCGGCGGCGAGCCCGGCGCGGTCGTCGGCCAGACGCCGCAGATCGTCCGCCTGGGCGCGAGCGGCGTTCTCGCGCTGATACAGGACGGCGAAGACCACCAGCGAGACCAGGATCGTCGCCAGGATCAGCGCCGCCGCCGTGGCTTGAATGCGGTAGCGCTTCAGCGTCTTGCGAAGAACGTACAGGCCGCTGGCGCGCTTCGCCTCGATCGGGTCGCCGCTCAGGTAACGCCGCAGGTCGGCCGCAAGCTCGCCGGCGGTCTGGTAGCGACGGGCCGGGTCTTTCTCGAGCGCCTTGAGCAGGATCGTCTCCAGCTCCTCGTCGATGAGCTTGCCGAAGCGCGAGGACGATCGCACGCTGCGCGGCGGCGCGGGATCTTCATGGGCGATGCGGTTCAGGATGTCGGCCAGCGACCCGACGACCGCGTACGGCGTCCGGCCGAGCAGCGCCTCGTAGGCGATCACGCCGAGCGAGTACACGTCGCTGCGGACGTCGACGTCGTCCTGGCCGGCGGCCTGCTCGGGCGACATGTACGCCAGTGTGCCCATGACCTGACCGGGCGTTGAGAGCGCGCGCACGGTGGACTGCTGCGGGTCGGCGACGTTCCGCGACTTCGCCAGGCCGAAGTCCAGCACCTGCGGACTGCCGTCGGCGTCGATCAGGATGTTCGAGGGCTTGAGGTCGCGGTGGATTACGCCGCGGAGATGCGCGAAGTTGACCGCCAGGCAGATGCGCTCGAGCAGTTCCAGCACGTGGCGCAGCGAGGGCCTGGTCGCCGCGAGGTACTGGTCGAGCGGGCGGCCGTCGATGAACTCCATCGCGAAGTAGTAGCGGCCGAAGCTCACGCCGGAGTCGAGGATCGTGACGATGTTCGGGTGGCGCAAAGACGCGGCCAGCTCGATTTCGCGTTCGAAGCGACGGCGGGCCGTGTCGCCGGCGAACGGCCCATCGAGGAGCACTTTCACGGCCACGGTGCGCTTGGTGCTGAGCTGAAGCGCCCGGTAGACGATGCCTTGGCCGCCGTGATGGGCCTCCTCGAGCAGTTCGTAGCCTTCGATGGATGGACGGTCGGCCGGCGCGGTCCCGGCTGGGCGATCCGCGTGACTTCCGGACACGCGGGTGACGTCCTCGCGCACTGCGGCCGCAGCGCCGAGCGCCTCGGGTGCGGGGGTGCCGGTGCGAGCCGGGTCCGGAGTTTCTGGCGCCTGCGGCGCGGTGTTCATGAGCACGTCCGTTGAAGTCCCTGGCTGGAGCGCGACGGCGGGCCGGGGCCGCCCGCGACCACCGCACGGCGGGGAGGCGGAGCGAGTGGAGATTCTAGCCGGACCGCGCGCGGCCACCAACGTGCGCGACGCCGCTGCGCGGGCGGCGCGCAGTGGACAAACCGCGCGGGGACGCGCATCATGTTGCGCCTAGAATCCATTGAAGGTCTTGTCCGCGGAGTTCTCCGATGCCGGCACGCCGTCCGCAGATCAACTTTCAGGTCGATGAGAGCATGAAGCTCCTCTACGAGGAAGCCAAGGCCAACGGGCACTGGGTCACGCGCTTGTGCGCCGCCGGCCTGCTGCTCATGGTCGAAGACCCGCTGGCTCGCCAGAAAGCCTGCAATCGCCTGATCGAATGGGAGGCCCGCTACTCCGGCGCGAGCGCCGAGGAGATCCGCGCGTTCGTGCAGGGAGCCGCAGTCGCGATGCGAGGCGCTGCTCGAGAAAGCTCGCGAGCCCGTACAGCTCCGCGGTCGCGAAGAACGGCAAGACGCGCTGGATCCGAATAAGCTGGGCCTCCTGGCTCGACACGACTTCCATACCGCGACTGGCCATCGTCTTCCTCCTTCTCTACCGCGGCGCGCGCACGGCGTCGCGGGAACCGTCCGGCTACGCCATCCGTGGCGTGCGATTCCCTGGCCTGCCGGATGAAGAAACGTTACGGGGCGGCATTCGCCGGTGCGAATCTCCAGAACAATAGTACGGCTTTTGTTAGGTAAAGCAAAGCCCGTTTTTCGTCACGCGGAAGAAACGCGATAAGAATCCGCTCGAGCGTCGGTTACGGCCCAACAACTCTCCCATCGTCGGCTGCCCCAACCAGGCCTTCACCGGTAAGTTGCAAATCCCCGGGTGTTCGGGCACGGTGGCCTTCGCCTGTGGGCTATGCCCGGCGCGCTGTCGCCGTCCGCCGCGGCGTGTCGGCCGGCGAACGCCAGGTCACGCGTCGAACTCGTTGCGGCGTCCAGACTTGCGATACTCGCCGCGCGCGGAACCGTACTCGTCGCTTGAAATGTCAATCTCGGCGGCCTGCCCTTGCGACGCAGCTTCGGCGATTCGTTTGAGGAATGGAATACACCAGCCGCAACCGGTGCCGGCTCCCAGGCAGTCGGACATTTGTTCCGCATGAGCTGGTCGGGTGCGCAGGGCGAAGTTCACGAGCTTGCGCAGCGACACGTGGTGGCAGTAGCATACGTCGTCGTCGGGCTGCAACGCGCCGCTCCTGGATTGCGCGATCCGCTTCGCACAGACGGGCTATTGTATGCAAGTGGATGAACGACGTCGGGGCTGCGGCGTTCGAGCCGTACGAAGCGGGATTGGGGCCGCTTCTCATCTCACGCGGGATTGACGTCATGGGGTTGTGGCGCCGGTTTCATGCACAACGCGCGTGGATTCGCAAGCCGGTCAAGCTGCTGGTTTTCGCCGTCGGGACCGGGTTGGTGCTGTATCCGAAGCCGTGGCTGCTACCGACGTGGGTCGAGCGAATTCGCAACGTCGACGCAATGATCGAGCCGGATCATCCGGGGCTTGCGGCGTTCGAGACTGACGTCCGAGCGGAAATCGCTCCCGGCGCCGACGCGGCCTCGGTGCTTCAGACAGTTCAGAAGGTCGTATACAAGCGCGTCCCGTACGCCTGGGACTGGGACGTTTGGGGGGTCGTGGAATACCTGCCCACGGTCAGCGAGGTGCTCGAGCAGGGCCGCGAGGACTGCGACGGACGTGCGGTCGTCGCCGCTTCGTTGCTGCGACGCATGGGTTACGAAGCTCACCTGGCCAGCGACGTCCTGCACATGTGGGTCGTCACGCCACAAGGCGAGACGATGAGTCCGACCGGCGGCGAGAAAACGTTCGTGGGCGGCCCCGGTGGTACCCAGGCGCGCGTCAGCTTGAATCTGCTCGGCAATCTCGCGCGCGGGCTGTCGTACGGTGTAGCCGCGTTTCCACTCGTCCGGGAGGCGATCATCCTTGGGCTGCTCGCGCTGGTCACGATGCACCCCTGGTCGTCGGGATGGCGGAGGCTCAGCGGCGTGTTGTTGCTGTGGATCGCGCTCGACACGCTACGCGCGGCGGGAATCTCGGCGGCACTGCAACGCGATTGGCCGAGCACATGGACCTGCGCGCTCGGGGTTGCGCTGGCGGTCGCCGGCTGGCTGACGCTGGCAATCAAAGATCGAGCTGGGCGTCGCGCGCCTGCTGGACCTGCGCCTGGATGACCGGCAGCGGATGAAACGCGCCCGCGTTCATTCCGGGACAGTTTCGCGCCGTGATCTGCCAGGTTCTTGGCGAACGGAGATTCGAGTCCCAGAACGGCCAGGTGCGGCATTGGAGGGGGCGCACGGGGTGCACCGTGCAGCACGCGTGGCCGTCCGCGTCGCGCGCAAGGAACTCGCAATCGCCATTCGGGCGTTCCAGCAGGCTCCAACGCAGCCCGATCCTGCGCGTGTGCTGTTGCCGGAACTGATCCAGGCTCATGCCGGTGAACTCGGCGAGGCGCCGCACTTCGTCGTCGCCAACCCACACAAAGCCCGGCGGACCGGTGCAGCAGTTGCCGCAGCGCGTGCATGTAAAGCGCAGCCCATCCGCATACCAGGGAGTGTCGGAAAATGCGTGGTTCAATCGACCCGGCCCTTGATTCTGCGCTTCATCGCCTTGAGCGGCGCGGTGCGCGTCCCGGCGATCGTACCGGTTCCGGGCTGCGGGGGCCACATTTCCGCGGGCGCCGCGAAGGCGCCGAAAACGCATCCACCGGCTCTTGACGACCGGAAACCCGGAGCTAATCTGCCCGCGCGCGAATCGGCTAGAGCCAGTAGGAGCACCGACAATGTCCGCACGTGACGGCATTTTCAGCGTTCGTCGGCTACCGGACGGGGAGCTGGACGGATACCAGGAACTCGTGCTCGTGGAGGGCGAGGAAGATTGCGAGTGGCGCGCGGCCGAAGCGTGGGAAGCGCCGCTGCCGGACGAGGAAGAGTCCCAACCGTCACCCGAGCCTGACGAGCCGATTGGACCGCGGATGGACGGGCGCAAACGGGAAGAGGACGAGGGCGAGGACGACGAGGGTTTCGAACTCGACGAGGACGACGACGAGCTGCTGGGCGACGAGGAAGACGACCTCGGCGAGGACTTCGACGACGAGGACGACGACAGCGGCTTCGACGACGATCTCGATGACGACGACGAGATCAACGACGACGAAGACTAGCCGTGCGACGCCCTTGGATCGAGTCGCGCGCCCGCTGGTCCCAACGACTTTCTCGCAGCGCAACGCTCGCCGGATAGTGTTCCGGCTCGGACCTGGGGCGGGGTCCAGGCTCAAGTCGTGACCGCACACGGCCGATAGCGTCGGCATGAACTCGACTGCCTCAGGCGGCGCGCCCGAGCCGCAAGCCGACCCCACCGAAACGACCCTCGGTTCCGCACAGCGCCGTGCTGGCGCGGATCGGCGACGATCGGTCGTCGATCGGCGCAGCGGCACGAGCCGGCGCGACGGAGTGATCACCTCGCAACTGGACCGGCGGCGCGGCCCCGGCCGCCGCCGCACGGACTACCGTCGCGACGCCGAAGAAGGGCACATGAACGAGGAGCAACTCGAGTTCATCAAGGCGGTCGACGAGTACAAGCGCGTGAACAGCCGGCCGTTTCCCACCTGGACCGAAGTGTTGGACGTGGTGCTCTACCTCGGTTACCGCAAGGTCGCGCCGATCGGCGAATTCCGACTTTGCAAAGGGCGCCAGCGGCCGCTCGACGGCTGAGGGCGACTCCGCCTCCCTCGCGTGCGCGTCAAGCGCGGATCGAAGCTGAGCCGCCACCCCCGTGCGCAGATCCTGCATCGCTGCTTGACACCCGGAGCGCAAGGACGTAGCTTGGATTGTTCGCGGCGCGGGCTGAAAGCCGGTGGCGGGGCGGAGGACGTTCCGCCGCGGCGCACCGGCGGGGCAATCACGGCGCGTCAGGAGCGAGCATGCTTCCGGTACACAAGAAGACGAAGATGCGCAAGCGCACACGTCGGTCTCACCACGCGCTGATTCCCGCACAGCTTGTTGCCTGCCCCAAGTGCGGGCAGGCCAAGCTGCCACATGCCGCCTGCGCGAACTGCGGCTACGTGAACGCCCACACGAAGATCAGCGTCGGCGCTGAGGAGTCCTGAGCGACATGCGGGTGGCCGTGGATGCGATGGGCGGCGACCACGCGCCGCGGGAGATCATCCGCGGCGTGAAAGAGGGGCTGGCGCATTTAGCGCCTGCTGACCAGTTGCTGCTGTACGGTCCGCAGGACGTGCTCGCCGCCGAGTGTGCGGCCGTCGGCCTGAGCGACCCCAGGGTCCAGCACGTTCACTGCACGCAGGCGATCGAAATGTGCGAATCGCCGGTGGAGGCGCTGCGCCAGAAGAAGGACTCGACCATCGGGCGGATGGCGCAGGCCGCTGGCAAGGGCGAGGTGGACGCGATCATCTCGGCCGGCAACACCGGCGCGTTCGTCGCGGCGAGCCAATTGCGGATCAAGCCGATTCCAGGCATCTCGCGCCCGGGCATCGCGGTGGTGGTGCCCACGTTCCACGGGCCGGCGATCATCTGCGACGTGGGCGCGAATGTGGCGCCGAAGCCGCACCACCTGCACGAATACGCGCGCATGTGCGCCGTCTTCGCCAAGCTGATCCTCGGCATCGAGGAGACGCGGATCGGGCTGGTCTCGATTGGCGAAGAAGAATCCAAAGGCAACGTGCTGGTGAAGGAGGCGCGGAACCTCATCAAGGTTGATCCGACGCTGAACTTCGTCGGCAACGTCGAGGGCCGCGACATCTTCGCCGGGACCGGCAACGTCTTCATCTGCGACGGCTTCGTCGGGAACGTAATCCTCAAGCTCACCGAGGGCCTGGCGGAAGGCATCTTCAAAACCGTTCGGCGAGAGATCGCCGAGGCCGCCCCAGATTTCGTGCGGCAGCTCGAGCCGGTCATCGCCAACATCTGGAAAAAACACGACTTCGCCGAGTACGGCGGCGCGCCGCTGCTCGGCATCAACAGCGTCGTGATCATCTGCCACGGCCGCAGCGACCATCGCGCGATCATGAACGCGATTCGCGTGTCGATCGAGTTCCGCAAAGTCGACCTGATCGGCGTGATCGCCCGGCAGATGTCCAAGCACGGACGCGAGGACGCCGCATGAAGCTGGATTGGCCGATCGAAATCGCGGGCACCGGCTCGTACCTGCCGGACCGCGTGATCACCAACATCGACCTGGCCGCCAGGCTCGACACCAGCGACGAGTGGATCGTGCAGCGTACCGGCATTCGCGCCCGGCGGTATGCGGCCGAGCAGGAATCCACGCTTGTGCTGGCGACACGCGCGTCGCAGATGGCGCTCGAACGCTCCGGCCTGGCGCCGTCGGACATCGACCTGATCATCGTCGGGACCGCTACGCCCGAACACACGCTGCCGTCCACGGCCTGTGAGCTGCAAGCGGCACTGGGCTGCGGATGGATACCGGCGTTCGACGTGGCCGCGGCCTGCTCCGGGTTCCTGTTTGGTTTCATCACCGCCGCGCAGTACCTCGCCAGCGGCATGGCCCGAAACGTGCTCGTGGTCGGGGCGGAGACGCTCAGCCGCATCACGGACCAGGAGGATCGCTCGGTGGTCATCCTGATGGGCGACGGCGCGGGCGCCGCAGTGCTGCGCCGCGCGGGAGACGAACGCGGCCGGCTCTTGTCGGCGCGCTTCGGCGCCGACGGCGCCCGGGCGCGGGCGATCTGGATTCCCGCCGGCGGGGCGGCGGAGCCGGCCAGCGTGCGGACCGTCAACGAGCGCCTGCACTACATGCGGATGAACGGCCGTGAGGTCTACAAGTTCGCGATCTCGCAGATGTGCGCCGAGGTTCAGGGCGCTTTGGACGAGGCCGGGATCACGATCGACCAGCTCAAGCTCCTGGTCCCGCACCAGTCCAACCAGCGAATCATCGAGGCGGCGTGCCAGAAGCTGGGCCTGTCCATCGAGCGCGTGATGATCAACATCGACCGCTACGGGAACACATCCGCCGCCTCGGTTCCCGTGGCGCTGGACGAGGCGTTCTCCGCGGGCCGCCTGCGCTCCGGCGACCACGTCATGATGGTCGCGTTCGGGGCCGGCCTGACGTGGGCGTCCACTCTGCTGAGGATCTGACGAGTGCCGGTTCAAGCCGCCATTTTCCCGGGACAGGGCGCCCAGCTCGTCGGCATGGGCAAAGACGTGGCCGAGCGCTTCGCCGCTGCCGCCGAAGTCTTCGCCCGCGCCGACGAGGTGCTCGGGTTCAAGCTGTCGGCGCTGTGCTTTGAAGGGCCCGCGGAGCGGCTCAACGCCACCGACATTCAGCAGCCGGCGATTTTCACCACCAGCGTCGCCCTGTTCCGCGCGGCGCTGGATGCGCGGTTGTTCGCCGTGGACGCGTTCAGCGTCATGGGCGGACTGAGCCTGGGCGAATACACCGCGCTGCATTTGGCCGGCGCGTTCTCGTTCGAGGACGGCCTGCGGCTGGTGCATCGGCGGGGGCAGCTCATGCAGGAGGCTGCGGAGAAATCCGCCGGCGGGATGGTCTCGCTGATGGGGATGGACGAGGCGAAGGTTCTGGCGCTTTGCGAGCGCGTCGCGGACAAGGGGCGCGTCCGGCCGGCGAACTTCAATTGCCCGGGGCAGATCGTGATCTCGGGCGACCGCTCCGCCTGCGAGGCGGCGGCCGCGCTGGCGGAATCATTCGACGGCAAGGCCGTGCCGCTCAAGGTCGCCGGCGCGTTCCACAGCGACCTCATGCAGCCCGCGGCCGAAGGCCTGCGCGCGGTCCTGGAAGCGACCGACGTCCGGCGTCCCGCGATTCGCGTGATTTCCAACGTGGAGGCCGAGTATCATCGTGACGATCCCGCGGCGATCCGCGAAGCGCTGTACCGGCAAGTGATCAACCCGGTCCGCTGGCAGGCGTGCGTGGAGCGCATGATCCGCGACGGTGCCGAGGCGTTCTGGGAGGTCGGACCGAACCGCGTTCTGACCGGGCTGATGCGCAAGATCGACAGGCGGTCCAAGGCGATCAACGTCAGCACCGCCGCGGACCTGTCGCCCAAGTCCTGACCGGCGGGCACGGGCCGCGCGGCCGGAGCGGCGCGGCAAGTGCGGGTGCATGCGATTCAGCGTGGAGGTGTCGGTTGCTCCTGGAAGACCAGGTCGCACTCGTGACGGGCGGTTCGCGCGGCATCGGCCGCGCGATCTGCGAAGCCCTCGCGCGTGAAGGCGCGAAGGTCGTCGCCGCGGCGCGAAACGTCGACGCGATCCATTCCTGGGCGCAGTCGCAGCCGGCGCTGGCCGGCCGCATTCTGCCCGTCAAGCACGACGTGACCGACCGCGACGCGTGCGAGCGGCTGATCGAAGACATCATTCAGAAGCACGAGCGGTTGGACGTGCTCGTGAACAACGCCGGCATCACCCGTGACGGCCTGGTGATGAGCATGTCTGACGAGGATTTCGAGTCCGTCCTGACGACCAACCTCCGCTCGACGTTCTGGCTGATCCGCGCCGCCGCGCGGCACATGGTCCGCGCGCGCCGCGGGCGGATCATCAACATCGCCAGCGTCGGTGGCGTGATGGGCAACGCGGGGCAGGCGAACTACGCCGCGGCCAAGGCCGGCGTCATCGGCCTGACCAAGAGCGTCGCCAAGGAACTGGCGAAGCGCAGCATCACCTGCAACGCCGTCGCGCCCGGTTTCATCGAGACCGACATGACCGACGTCCTGCCCGAGAAGGTCAAGGATGCGGTCAAGCCGCTCATTCCCCTTCAGCGGTTCGGCGTGCCGCATGAGGTCGCCGCCGTGGTCGCGTTCCTCGCCTGCCCCGCCGCGAGCTACATCACCGGACAGGTGCTGGTGGTCGACGGCGGGCTGCACATGTAGCGGCCGGCGGGACGCCGGCGAACCCCTTAGCCGTCGGTTGAAAAAACTGTCCGCCCATTGGGGGACCGGCCTCCGGGCCGGTCTTGGAGGCCATTTGGAGTGCGCTCCCGCACTGATGCAACGGACAGTTAGGGTTGAGGGACGTTCTCACACCATTGGGGGACCGGCCTCCGGGCCGGTCTTGGAGGCCATTTGGAGTGCGTTCCCGCACTGATGCAACGGGCAGTTAGGGTTGAGGGACGTTCTCACAGCGCGCCAGAATCTCTCTCGCGCGCTCGGCTCCGGCGCCGTCCGCGAGTGCGAGACGACGCCGTGCAAACGCCGCGGCGCGCGGCGCGTCGCCCAGGCGCAGCGCGAGGGCCGCGGCCAGTTCGAGGGCGTCCGGGTCGAGCGGGTTGATGTGCAGGGCCTCGTCCGCGACGCGCAGCGCTCGGCCGAGCTGCTGTTGGCGCGTCAGGCTGGTCGCGAGCAGGCAGAGCGCGGGAACGCTGTCGGCGGTACCGTCGAAGAGCGGCGTGAGCCGGCGCCGCGCCTCGTCGAAGCGGTCGGTCTCGACCAGGCACTGCGCAAGCGCCAGGGACAAGTCCCGTCGCTGCGCGGCTTCGGGCTGTGCGAGCAGCCGCTCAAGCGTTTCGGCCGCGTCCGACCACTGCCCCGCGCGCACTTGCGCGAGTGCCAGGCGCTCCAGAAGTCCCGCGTCTCCGCCAACACCCGCGACGCGCTGCCATGCCGCCGCCGCCGCTTCCCAGGCCCCAAGCTGTTCGTGGCATTCGGCGAGGGCGGCGTGGTAGCCCGGCAGGGCCTTGAACTGGCTTTCGAGCGATCCGAGGTATTCGACGGCCTCTTGGGCGGCGCTTTGCTGCAAGAGCACCTGCGCAATCGCGGCCGGGTAGGCGAACTCGCGCCGGTCCGCGGCCGCTGCGCGCGCAAAGCACTCGTACGCCGCCGGCCATTCCAGGAGCTGCTGGTGGATGGTCCCGAGCAGGTAATGCGCCTCGGCCGGCGGATCGGGCTGCGGGGGGATGGACTCGAGCAGCTCGCGCGCCGCGCCGATCTGCCCGCGGGCCAGCAGGACACGCGCCTGCGTCAGCTTCAGCTCGACATCGTCCGGGGCCAGCTCGCGCGCTTTGGCGGCTTCGCCGGCGGCCGCGTCGTAGTTTCCGGCCCTGAGCTGCTCTGCGGCGAGTTCGGCCTTCACGCCGGCCCGAACGTCGTTCCAGCGCGACTCGGCCGCCTGACGAGCGGTCTTCTGCTGCGTCTGACAGCCGGCCAGGAGGCACGTGATCGCGACCACGGAGAGCGCTTCGTTGCGCCAGAGAATGCCCGTTGCGCGTGCCGACGCGGCCGGTCGGATCATGGTACATCCTCCGGGGTTTCGAGCGACTGCTTGTGATACAGGTCCAGGTCGTCCTCGGCGCGGCCGAGCGAGTCGGGCGGGGCGTGTCCGGACTCATCGATCAGCTCGCGGATGAGTGTACGCGAGCGCGAGCCTTCGTTGTCCCACAGGCGCTGCTGGAGCAGTCGCTCCTTGAGGTTCAGGGCCGCGAGGAACTTGGGCTGGTTGTGCAGCGCCATGCGGCAGTTCAGCAGGGCCAGGTCGAGTTTGCCGGCTTCGAGCTGCGCGACCGCCTCCTGGTAGTACGCCTGCGCAAGCCGCTCGCGGCCGATGCCGAACAGCCCCTTGCGCGTGCCGACCCGGACGCGTTCCGCGTCGTCGAGCAGCTCGGCGTACCGTGCGTCTTCTTGCGGCGTGTCCTTCAGGATGTGGACCGTGATGAGGATGATGATTTCCTCCCGTACGGTCGTGTCGTTGATGCGCTGAAACAGCAGTCCGAGGCCGGGGATGTCGCCGATACCCGGCACCTGGGCGCGCGACGAGACCGTCCGCTCGCGGAACAGTCCGCCGATGAGCACCGTGTTCCCGTCGTTGACGATGATGTTCGCGTGTGCCTCGGTGGTCTCCTCGAAGGGCAGGTTTGCGGCGGTCAGGCCGCCGTTGCTGTCCTTGGGATGAACTTCCAGTCGCACAGTGCCGTCGTCGTTGATGTTGGGCTGGAAGCGAATCTGCGTGCCGGTTTCGAGGAACTCGACGGTCTGGATCGCGGCGGTCTCGGTCACGGTCGTGGTGAGATAGCCGTCGCGCCGGCCGACGATGACCTCGGCCGGCTGCTTGTTGAGCGCGATGAGCTTCGGGTTTGCCACGACCGTCACGTCGGTCACGTCTTCGAGGGCGCGCACGAATCCGGCGATGCTGTCCTTGATCAGCCCCAGCGTGAAGCCGCCGTCGGGAAAGCCGTTCAGCGTGCTGGTGCTGATGTTGAACGTGGTCTGCTGGAGGTCGTCGGGCGGGAGGCCGCCCAGCGTGAGGTTCGTCGCGGCGACGCTCGACCCGCCGACGTTCTGGAAATCGACGCCGCCGAGCATGGTGAAGTCGATGCCGAACTGGTTGCCCTCGTTCAGCGTGGCGCGCAGGATGGTCGCCTCGATCAGGACCTGGCGCGGGCGCACGTCGATCTGCGTCAGGAGCTCGCCGATCGACTTCAGCCGGTCCTCGTAGTCGCTGACGATCAGGTAGTCGGCGCTGCTTTCCTTGTCGAGCGTGCCGTCCTTCGTGCCGCCGGCGACTGCCGCCGGCTCGCTGCTGACCACCAGCTTGCCCGCGGGGCTGAGCAACGGCTCGACGGCGCGCTTGGCCTCGGCGCGCGTGATGTACTTGAGATGGAAGACGCGCGTCTTCGGCGGCGGTAGCTGCGCGGCGACTTCCGCCGGCGTGCCGACGAACACCGTGCGGCCGTTCCAGATGTAGGCGTAGCCGTTGGGCGTCAGGATCGCGTCCAGCGCCTCGCGCAGCGTCACGCCGTAGAGGTTGGCCGAGACGCCCCCCTTCACCGCGGTGCTGGCGACGATGTTGGTCCGCGACTGATAGCTGAGCATCTGGAGGATCGTGGCGATCTCGGCGTCGCGCACCTGGACGTCGAGCAGCCCGGTATCGCTCTGCCGGACGGCGCGCTCGTCCAGCGGCTCGGCCGGGGGGGGCGCGGCAGGGGCGGCGCTCAGCAGCGAGCGGACCAGCCTGGCGATCGCGTCCGGCGGCTCCTCGGCAGCAGCGGGCAGCGCAAGCCCGAGCAGCATGAACAATGCGGCCAATCCGCCGACGGGGAAGCGCACGGCCAGGGTGAGGTGCGTCCGCACTCGCATCGGGTCCTCGTGCAGCGTTGGACGCGGGAGCACAATGCCGACGCCCGTGCTCGGCCGCGGACACGCGCGACTCGACATCCGGTCGCTGGTCTCCGAATCCATCGGAACGCCGTTATCAGAAGATTCAGCCCGCGAGCGTGTGGTCAACGGCCCGTTGCGAAGATCCCGCGACCTTATCGCGCCGAGGCGCAAAGCGCGCGCCCGAAAGTCACGCGGCGGCCGTTCACGCCCTGCCTCTACAAGCAAGCCGCCGCCGTGCGTGGTCGATACGCCCTACGACGCCGCGCCGAATGGGAGAGCGCAAATCATGCCGCAGCTTTCGGGCCGATGCCGCACGCGCGCGCCGACCGCGACCGGCGTCCGGGCGTTCACGCTGCTCGAGCTGGTGATTGTGCTCGTGATCGTCGCAATGCTCGGCGCAATGGCCGTGCCGCGTTACGTGCAGGCCGTGGCGCGGAACCGGCTGGACGCCGCGGCGAACCGACTTGTCGCGGACCTGACACTGGCGCGCCGCCGGGCGATCGCGCAGAGCCGTTCGCAGAAGGTCGGTTTCGACGTATCGACCGAGTCGTACAACTTCGCCGGGATCGCCGATTTCGCGCACCCGGATGGCACGTACACGGTTTCACTCGCGGCGGAGCCGTATCTGGCGAACATCGAGAGCGCGGACTGCGGGGGGGACGCGACACTGATCTTCAACGGGTTCGGCTACCCGGACTCGGCCGCGACAATCCAACTGGTGGTCGGCAACGAAAAGCGGTCGGTCGTCGTGGATGCCACAACCGGAGGAGTGAGCGCGCCATGAAGACTGGTGACAACGCGCGACACGCGGAGCTGCACGCGGGCCACCCCGTGCAGGCCATGACACTGGCCGAGGTGCTGATCAGCCTGAGCGTCGTCTCCCTGCTGTTCGGCACCATGATGTCGGCAATCCTGGTCGCCAGCCGCGCCGCTGCGCAGACCGCGGGACAGGCCGACGTATCGGGGGTGCCGGCGGCGCTGGCGCGGCTCAGCGACGAGCTGTCCGGCGCGACCTCGATCACTTCCATCGCCGATCGCGGAATCACATTCGTCGTGCCCGACCGAACCGGTGACGGCGCGCCCGACACGATCCAGTACGCGTGGTCCGGCACGACCGGCGCGCCGCTCGTGCGGACAATGGGCGGCGCCAGCGAGAACGTGGTGCTGGCGGTGCAGTCGCTGAGCTTCGACTGGGAACTTCAAGGGCAGGCGGCCGACGGCGCCGACCAGGGCGTGATCGAGGGTGTGCTGGGGAACGTCGGCAACCTGCTTCAACTCGACGGCAGTACCACGTACTCGCTGCGCAGCCTGTCGATCACTCTCTACGTGAAGGGACATGATCCGCGGTTCGCCATAACGGTCGCGCCGCTCAACCAGCCGCAGGTGACGATCCCATGAACACGCCACCCCGTCGCGTTGGCCGACGACCTGCCGCCGCACGCGCTCTGACGCTGGCCGAGATCGTGGTCTCGACCGCGATCATCGGCGTGGTACTCGTCGCCGCGCTGAACGCGGTCGGGGCGGCGGCGACGGCGTCGCACAAGTTGAACGGGCGGCAGCACGCGGTGCTGCTGGCCGAGCAACTGATGAACGAGATTCTGCTGCTGCCGTACGAGGACCCCGTCGGGCCGACGAAGGCGTGCAGTCCGGAGTCGGGCGAGGACGGGTCGAACCGCGGCACGTTCGACGACGTGGACGATTACAACGGCTTCAAGTGCTCGCCGCCGCAGGACGGGACGGGCGCGGGCATGTCGGACCTGGCGGGCTTCGGCTTCCAAGCGAAGGTCTTCTGGGTGAGCACGGCCGACCTGGCGACCGAGTCGGGAGTGGAAACCGGGCTGAAACGGATCGAGGTTTTCGTCGAAGTGGACGGCCTGCCCGCGGCGGAACTCATCGCGCTGCGCTCGCAGGCCTGGGATGCGTCGCAGTGATCGCGCGGAGGAAGGCCATGCCGGTTCACGGATCGTGGGTTCGTTCGCGGCGCCGGGCGAGCATCTACGTCATGGTGCTCGGAACCGCGCTGCTGGTGACGGTGCTCGGCGTGTCCGCGCTGTTGAACGTGCAAGTGCAACGCGTGGCTCAGTCGGGCGGCGCCGACTTCGCCCAGGCGCGGCTGCTGGCCCAGTCCGCTATCGACTACGGCATGTGGCTGACGTCGAGCGACCCGAACTGGCGCGACAAGTACGCCAACGGCGCCTGGGTCGCCGGAATGAAGGCGGGCAACGGCACGTTCGACCTGAGCGTCGTCGATCCCAACGACGGCGACTTCACCGACGCTCCGACCGAAGCCGTCCTTATGACGGGAACGGGGCGCTTCGGCGACGCGGCGTGTGCGCTGCGCGTGCGGCTCAAACCGCAGACGGTGCCGCTGGACGTGCTCCGCACGAGCGTTCACATCACAAGCGGACTCGTGATCGCGACGAGTGGACACATCACGGCCAACGGCGGCCCCGTCTCCAGCAACGGCACGATTCAGGTCAACGGGGGAATCAGCGGCGACGCCGAGGCTGCGGTGGTGGTCAATCCAAAGAAGGTGACCGGGACCGTGACCGCCCCCGCGGCGCCGAAGGATGCGCCGCCCGACGCGGTGATCGACTACTACCTGGCGCGCGCGACGCCGATCCCGTACATGAACCTCATCTGGAAGTGCGTCATCAGCAACAAGCGCAACCCCTACGGGAGCCTCAACGCCGACGGGCTCTACAGCATGGACACCGGTGGCGCGAACCTGGACATCGGCGGGATGCGGCTGCGCGGCACGCTCGTGATCCAGACGCAGGGCGGGCGCGTGCGGCTCGATCCGTCGGTGCTCATGGAGCCGTATCGTGCGGACTACCCCGTGCTCATCGTGGACGGCGACCTCGAGATTCGCCTCGACCCGGCTGCGTACCTGTTCGAGCTGATCTGGGGCACGAACTTCAATCCCTCCGGTACGCCGTACAACTCGCAGTCCGATTCGGACACGCAGGACGCTTATCCAAACACGATCGCCGGCCTGATTCACGTTCGCGGCAATGTGGAGATCGTGTCGAACGCGAGCTTGAGCGGCGTGATCCTCGCCAGCACCATGACGGACTTCAGCAAGCAGCTTTCAATTACGCACATGGACACGCTCTGGTCGAACCCGCCGGTTGGCTACGCGACGTACGCGCTCAAGCCCGTGGCCGGGTCGTGGCAGCGGATCTCGCTCCCGGACGCGCCCTAGTGTCCTGTCTCACAGATTCGTCCTGAAAGTCGGTGAGCGCAAAGCTCTGCGTTGCGGGGCGAACCCGAGGTTTGCCGCCCCCGGAATTATGCCGCGAATTCCTGAAACAGAACACCAGCAGCTCGCTGAAGCGGTGGGAACGGGGCTCCGGACCCGTCTTAAAGGGGCCCGCAGGTCGATCCCTCCATTGCGCCTCCCGCGTTTCCCGTTCGTCCGCCGCGCCGTACCATGATCGGTGTGTTCGGATGCCGTCCGAGTGGTCAGGCAACGCCAGGAGCTGCGCGTGAGTCACGCGATGTTTGAGCGCCACCGAAAGACGCTCGATGCCGCCGTCGAAGCGCTGGGGCGCCGCACGTACTGGAGCGCGTACCCCGAAACGCCGAGCGGAAAAATCTACGGCGAGAGCGCCAAGGACGAGGGCGCCGCCGCGTTCCAGCGCCGATTGAATGGGACATTTGACCTCGACCAGCCGGGGACGCTGGGGACCGTCGGGAGCGAATCGTCGCCCTACGGCCTGAACCTGAACATCCGCTATCCGAAAGCCGACCTGACGGTGCTGCTCAGGGCCGCACAGGCGGCGATGCCGCGCTGGCGCGACGCCGGCCCCGAAGCGCGACTGGGAGTCTGCCTCGAAATCCTCGCCCGGCTCAACCGCCGCAGCTTCGAGTTGGCCAACGCCGTGATGCACACGACCGGACAGGCGTACATGATGGCGTTCCAGGCCGGCGGGCCGCACGCCCAGGACCGCGGCCTCGAAGCCGTCGCCTATGCGTGGCAGGAGATGACGCGCACGCCGGCCTCAGTGGCCTGGCGAAAGCAGGTCGGCAAGACGGAAGCCGACGTGGTGCAGCTCGAAAAGCGCTACCGCGTCCTGCCGCGCGGCGTGGCGACGGTCATCGGCTGTTCGACGTTCCCGACGTGGAACGGCTATCCGGGATTGTTCGCCAGCCTGGCGACGGGGAACGCGGTGGTCGTGAAGCCGCACCCGGGCGCCGTGCTTCCGCTGGCCATCAGCGTCGAAGTCTGCCGCGAGGTGCTGCGCGAAGCGGGGTTCGACGCCAACTTGGTCACACTGGCCGCCGACACACACGACGCACCGATCACCAGGGAGCTGGTTACGCGTCCGGAGATCGCGATCGTCGATTACACGGGCGGGTCGGCGTTCGGCTCGTGGATCGAGCAACACGCGCGGCACGCGCTCGTCTTCACCGAAAAGGCCGGCGTGAACTCCACGATTATCGACAGCGTCCGCGACCTCAAGGCGGTCGCGTCAAACCTCGCGTTCTCGATCTGTCTGTATTCCGGCCAGATGTGCACGCGGCCGCAGAACGTCTTCATTCCTCGCGGCGGCCTCCGCGTCGGCTCAGAGCGAGTCGGCTTCGAAGAAGCGGCGCGGGCGATCGTCGGCGCCGTGGACGGGTTGCTCGGCGATCCGCGCCGCGCGGTCGAGGTGCTCGGCGCGATTCAGAACGAGGCCACTCTCCGCCGCATCGAACAAGCCGCGGGCGAGGGAGCGGCGGCGCTGCGGCCCTCGTCGTCGGTGCCGCACGAGGCGTTTCCGAACGCGCGCGTCCGGTCGCCGCTGATCCTGCGGGTCAGCTCGGCGGACCGGCGCCTGTTCGCGCGCGAGATGTTCGGACCGATCGTCTACATCGTCGAGACGGACGACACGCGGCAGAGCGTCGAGCTGGCCGCGGGGCTGGCGCAGGAGCACGGCGCGATCACCTGCGGCGTGTACTCGACGGAGGCGGAGACGCTCGCGGCGGCGGAGGAGGCGCTGATGCTGGCGGGTGCGGCGGTTTCGTGCAATCTGGTCGGGCCGATCTGGATCAACCAGGCGGCGGCGTTCAGCGACTTCCACGTCTCCGGCGCGAACCCGGCGGGCAACGCTACGCTGTGCGACGCGGCGTTCGTCGCCGGGCGATTCCGCGTGGTGCAGAGCCGGCGGTTGGTGCAGTAGTCGGGAGCGGCCCGACCGCCCCCCCCGCGAAAGCGGGAGTTCTCCGACCGTCACCCCCGCGAAAGCGGGAGTTCTCCGACCGTCACCCCCGCGAAAGCGGGAGTTCTCCGACCGTCACCCCCGCGAAAGCGGGGGTCCAGGGGGCGCGTGGGGACTGGATTCCCGCTTGCGCGGGAATGACGAAGGGGGGCGGACGCCGAATGCGCGGGCACGCCGAATGTGCGGGAACGCCGATGCGCCGGCACGCCGAACGCGCGGGCACGCCGAATGCGCGGGCACGCCGAATGCGCGGGAACGCCGAGGCGCCGGCACGCCGAATGTGCGGGAACGATCACCGCTCGGAAATGACGAGCGCGACGCGCGGACCCGCGCTTACGCCCCGATGTACTTGGCGTACACGCTTCGCGCAACGGCAGGATCGTTTGTGCCCTTGATGATCGCGCGGCCGTCGGGAAAGAGCGTGATCGCGTACGGATCGACGCTGAACCGCATCAGGTAGGCATTGAAAGTCGGCCGCGCGCCGGGCTTCAGCCGCGACGCAAGCTCCTTGAAATCCACGCGCCCTGAGCCTGACGGCCGCACCTGCACGGCATTGCGCCCGCAGAGCGACGTTGAAGCGGAGACACGTTCGCCCGCGAGGAACTCATAGCGCTCGTGCTTGCAGCAGGGGCAATCGCCTTTGTCATAGGCGGACTGCATGTCGATGCTGCGAATCTGGCCGCTCCACACGTCGATCGTGACAAGATTGCGATTCAGCGCGTCCAGCTTGCCGGCCAGAATCTTCATCGCCTCCATCGCCTGCAAACTGGCCACGATGTTCACCACCGGCGACAGCACCCCGGCCGTGTCGCATGTCGGTGTCATGCCGGGCGGCGGCGCGTCTTCCCAGATGCAGCGCAGGCAGGGCGTCTGCCGCGGAAGGATCGGCAGCACCAGCCCATCGCTCGCCACGCACGCGCCGTACACCCACGGGATGCGGTGCTTGACCGCAACGTCGTTGAGCAGGAAGCGCGTCTCGAAGTTGTCCGTGCCGTCCAGCAGCAGGTCGCTGTCGCGACACAAGTCCTCGGCGTTCGCGTGGTTGACGTCCGCGACCACGGCGTCAATCTCGGCCGCGGAGTTGACCTTCCGCAGCTTCCGCGCGGCAGCCTCCGCTTTCGGCAGGTCGGACGAGACGTCGTGCTCGTCGAACAGCACCTGCCGCTGAAGATTGTCAAGCTCGATGAAGTCGCGGTCGATGATGCGCAGCCAGCCCAGACCGGCGCGCACCAGCGTGTTGGCCAGCACGCCGCCCAGCGCGCCGCAGCCGATCAGCGTCACGCGAGCGTGAATCAGGGCTTTTGTGCCGCTCTCGCCGAAGGGCGTGAACAGGCTTTGTCTCGAAAAGCGCGCTAGGCGCGGATCGGCCGAGACACTGCGTTCGTTACCCTCGGCGTTCACGCGACGGGTCCTCGACGAAGCGCTCGCGCGCCCGACCACGCCGCGCCCGCGTTCAGCGCTCCGAACAGCAGCACAAGCCACCCCTGGGTGTCGCCGAACGCGATCCAGATCGCGCCGATGGCGAGGCAGCCGACCGCGGCGATGACCGAGAGTCCGAAGCTCAGCGGGTCGGCCCAGCGCACGCCGATCCACGCCAGCCCGGCGACGACCAGCAACCCAATGCCGACGATCCGCGCGATCCACACCAGCGCGGCGACCGAGCCGTCGTACAGCGCGTGCCCGTAGTTGCTCGTCAGCCCCAGCACGAAACCGACGTAGAGAAACAGCCCGGCGGTGATCAGCGTCATAAACGGCGATTCGGAGCGCGGGCCGCCGCCGGGCGAAGCGCCGGACGGAAACGGCGGTAGCGCGGGTTGCGGCGAGGAGGCCATGCGCGTGCTCCGGGCGCTGTGCGGCGGCGATACCGATCGTGAAGCGAATCGTAACGACCGGCGCGGTTGCGGACAATTCGTGTCAGCGGCGGCGGCGACCTCGGAAGCGCGTGGAGAGGTTCCAAGCGTGCCTCGCGTTTCGCGATTTCAACCATGCGCGGCCGTGCGGGGGACGTCGGCGTTCCACCAAAGGCAGGCGAAACGGCCGGTATTCAGATCAGCCAGCTCTGGAGCGTCGGATACCAGATGATCGCCACCGCCGCGCCGGCGACGAATCGAGCCCACCGCGGCCCGCCGAGCAGGATCATCGCCGCCAGCAGGAAGTACGGCCCGAGCGCGCGCAGGTACGCCGAATCCTCGCACCACACCAGGTACGTGAGCGACGACGCCAGAGCGAGTTCGAGCAGCCACGCGATTCGTGCCACGGGCGCGGCGCGCGTGTAACCGAGCGTGACCATGGCCAGCGCGCCGACGAGCGCAAACATCAGAAGCTGCGCGCGCCACAGCATGTAGCGCGGCCCGGGGTTTGACAGCCCGTCCGTGAGGAGCTGCCATAAGCCGGCCAGCGGCGGCCCGATGTTGCCGACGCCGGCGCGAAGCGGCAGCGCGCCCCAGCGCAGTGCAAGGTACGCCTGCCACGCCAGCAGCGCTGCGATCGGCACGACCGCGGGCAGCCAGGCGCGCGGGCCGGGTCGGCGGCGGCGAAACGCATCCCAGCACGCCTTCAGACCTGCGGCAACCGCCACCGTCGCCGCGGTTTCGCGCGTCAGCACGGCGAGAGCGAGCAGCACGGCGGCCGTCGCGGCGTGCTCGCGTTGCAGCGCCAGCAGCCCCGCGAGCAGCAAGCCGGCGGCAACGATCTCGCTGGTGTCGCTGGCCAGCGTCGCGAAGAAACCGGGATAGCCCGCCAGCAGCAGCCCCCACAGCGCGTGGCGCCCGAAGGCGCAGGCGATCGCACCGCCCAGCCCGCCGATCGCGACCAGGCCGACGGCGTTGATCGCAAGCAGAACGAACGGCAGCCCATCCGTCCGGCCGAGCGAAAGCGTCCACGCGAGTATCGGATACACAATGCGCTGCTGGCGATATGCGGGAGAGTCGAGCGTGATGCCGTGCCCGGTCGCTCGCGAGGTGAACGGGGCCAGCGCCAGACGATAGAAGAACTGTCCATCGTAGCCGTCGGAGTTCTGCACGACGCGCAAACCCGGAGGCGTCGCGGTCGGGTCGCAGAATCGGTCGCCGGCGCCGACGTAACGTGAGAGGTCGTAGCCGCGGTTGTCCAGTTGCGCCCAGAGGAACAGGCCGTACGCCATGGCGGCGACCAGGGCGGTGGCCGCAGGGCGGTCGAGCTGGTTCAGCAGGGGGCGCACGGCCATCAGCTTCGTCGGTCGGGCTGCGGGATGTGCAGTTCGTAGGGGTCGGTGACGGTGCAATACCATTGGCCGCCCAGTCGCCCGACCGTGGGCAGCTTTCGCGGGTCGATGCGGCGCTCGGCGTCGAGAATCTCCTCCGCAACGTGAATGCACAACACGTCGCCGAGCACGATCCGCGCGCTGCCGGGGCCGTCGCCGATCACGATCGTCTGGCGCAGGCGGCACTCGATGTTGACCTTGGCCTCGCGTACGAGCGGCGGCCTGACGCGCGTGGCCGGCGCGGGGGTCAGGCCGCTGAAGTCGAACTCGCTCTCGCCGTAGGGCAGCAGGGCGGCGCTGTCGACCATCTGCTGGCGAAAGTCGTCGGTGACGGTGGCGACGACGAACTCGCGCGTGGCCTCGACATTCACAAACGTGTCCTTCGGCGTTCCGTCGCGCTTGAGGCCGGTGCTGAACATCACCACCGGCGGGTTGGCACACACCATGTTGTAGAAGCTGAACGGCGCCAGGTTGTAGCTTCCGTTCGCGGAAATGGTCGAGACCAGCGCGATTGGGCGCGGGTTTACGAAGCCGAGGCAGACGGCGTAAACCTGCTTCCAGTCGTTCGTTCCACCGACGATGTCGATCAACACGTCCACTCCTTCGCGAAGCTGTCAGCGCCCCGGCGAAGCCGCTGCCGTCGGAGCGGTCTCCCACCACGATCGCCGCGGCGTTTACCCCCGCTCGCTCACGGTCGCGGCCCGGTCGGGGCGGACGCCGCCCGTCTAGCAGGCCGTTGAAAAAACTGTCCGCCCATTGGGGGACCGGCCTCCAGGCCGGTCTCGGAGGCCATTCGGCGTGCGCTCCCGCACGCATGCAACGGACAGCTAGCGGGACAGCGCCGCTCGCGAATCGCCTCCAAACCGGGCGCGTAGGCGTCCGACGTCGCACAGCTCCGCCAGCGGGGCGAGGACGAACTCGCGCTCCCACATGCGCGGGTGCGGCAGCGTCAGGCGTGCGTCGAAGCGGCGCACGTCCCCGTACAGCAGCAGGTCGAGGTCCAGCGTACGGGGTCCGTTGCGAACGCCGCGCGCGCGACCGTGCCCGAGCTCAATCACCTGGAGCCGGTTGAGAAGCGCTTCGGGCGCGAGCGTCGTCGCCAGCTCCGCGACCGCGTTGAGGAACTTGCCTTGTCCGGGGGGGCCGCCGACCGGCTCGGTCTCGTGCACGCTGGAACACCGGAGCACGCGAATCCCGGCCGTCGCGCCGAGATCTCGCAACGCGCCCGAGATGTGCGCGGCGCGGTCGCCCAGGTTCGAGCCAAGCGCGATGAACACGCCGCCGAGCTTCGGATCGGAAACGCGCTTCACCATTTCAGGTTCCGCATCCGCGCGAGGGCCGCCTGCGTCCGCTCGATCGAGACCGTGACCGCAAACCGAACGTAGCCCTCGCCCGCGGCGCCGAACCCCGTGCCCGGCACGCACACCACGTCGGCCTCGTCGAGCAGCTTGTTCACGACCGAGAGCGAATCGTAACCAGCCGGAACGCGCGCCCACACGTAGAACGTCGCCAGCGGTTCCGGCGTCTCGAAGCCCAGCTCGCGCAGGCCGGCGGCGAGCAAGCGCGCCCGCATGCCGTAACGCGCCCGGGCCTCGGCGACTTCGGGCCGGGCGTAGCCCTCCAGTGCCGCGATGCCGGCTTCCTGGATCGCGGTGAACTGGCCGCTGTCCAGATTCGACTTGATCCGCGACAGGCAGGCCAGCACGTCCGCGTTGCCCGCCGCGAAGCCCATGCGCCAGCCGGTCATGTTGAACGTCTTAGAGAGCGAATGAAGCTCGATCGCCACGTCCTTGGCGCCGGGGATTTCCAGGATGCTCGGCGCCGCGTCCGCTGCGTCGAAGCACATCTCGTTGTATGCGGCGTCATAGGCGAGGACGATCTCGTGGCGGTGCGCGAATTCGACCGCGCGCTCCAGCAACGCGCGCGACGCGACGGCGCCGGTGGGGTTGTTCGGATAGTTGAGATACATCAACCGCGCGCCGCGCGCGACGTCGGCGGGGATCGAATCGAAATCCGGCTGCCAGTCGCGGCGCGGGTCGAGGCGCATCGTCCACGGGCGCCCGCCGGCAAAGATGGTCCCGGAACGGTAAACCGGATATCCCGGCTCTGGAACCAGGACGGTCTCGCCGGGGTTCACCAGCGCCAGGGCCAGATGCCCCAACCCCTCCTTGGTTCCGATGAGCGCCAGGACTTCTCCCTCGGGATTCACCGAGACGCCGTAGCGCCGGTCCAGGAAGGCGGCCGCCGCCTGTCGGAACGCGGGGCTGCCCTGGTCGTGGGGGTAGCGGTGATTGGCGGGGATCGCGGCGGCATGGCGTAAACGATCGATAATATACTCATGCGTGGGTTGATCCGGGTCGCCGATGCCGAAGTCGATGATGTCCCGCCCGGCGGCCCTGGCGGCGCGTTTCTTGCGGTCGATCGCCACAAACAGGTACGGCGGAAGCGCTTGGATACGCTCGGCCGGAACGACGGTCATATGGAACCTCACGCGTGCGATTTACCCGGGAACGCACCGCCTGCGTCGGTTCCGGAGTCTAGGCCCCGCGGTTTCGGCCGACAAGCGTTGCGCGTGGCCGAGCTGTGTGGCGGAAATGCGGCTGTTCAACCCGTGCGAAGGACGATAGGATACGGGTTTACGTATCAGCAGGGGGGTGTCGTGGGCCTGATGAAGGCAGGCACTCACAAGCCGAGTTTCGCACCATCCAGCGCGTCGACTGACCGCGGCCGGACCTTGTCCGATGCACTCCGCGGCGCAGGAGAATTCCGTCCATGAGCGTAGAGACCAAGTCCGACAACGAGGTGTCCCAATCATCCTTGCGCATGGAGGAACTGCCCGGCGCCGCGGTGCGGTTTGCCGGCGATTCCGGCGACGGCATGCAGCTCGCCGGTACGCAGTTCACGAACACGTCCGCGGTATTCGGCAACGACATTGCCACGCTTCCGGACTACCCGGCCGAGATTCGCGCGCCCGCGGGCACGCTCGCGGGCGTCTCCGGGTTCCAGATCAACTTCAGCAGCCAGCGCATCCACACGCCGGGCGACAAGGTGGACGCGCTGATCGCGATGAACCCGGCGGCGCTGAAGGTCAACGTCGGCGACCTCATCGAGGGCGGCCTGCTGATCGTCAACAGCGACGAGTTCAACGCGACGAACCTCCAGCGGGCGAAGTTCGACGCCAATCCGCTCGATCCCGGATCGGACCTGTACCGCCGCTTCCGCGTGTACAAGGTTCCGATCACGACGCACACCATGGAAGCCGTGAAGGCAACCGGGCTGGGCGCGCGCGACGCGGGCCGGTGCAAGAACTTCTACGCGCTGGGCGTTGTGTTCTGGCTGTATGACCGCCCGCTCGACACGACCTTGCGCTGGATCGAGAGCAAGTTCGCCAAGGTCCCGGCGGTGCTGGAGGCCAACACGCTGGCGCTGAAGGCCGGCTACAACTTCGGCGAAACCGCGGAGATCTTCCCGGTCCGCTACAAGGTCGAGCGCGCCAAGCTCGATCCCGGCCGCTACCGCAACCTGACCGGAAACCAGGCTGCGGCGCTGGGCCTGACCACCGCAGCGAAGCTGGCCGGCAAGCCGCTCTTCTACGGCTCGTACCCGATCACCCCGGCCAGCGACATCCTGCACGAACTTTCGATGTACAAGAACTTCGACGTGCGGACGTTCCAGGCCGAGGACGAGATCGCCGCGATGTGCGCCGCGATCGGCGCGTCATACGCCGGCGCGCTGGCCGCGACGGGGACCAGCGGCCCGGGCGTGGCGCTGAAGCAGGAAGGCATCGGACTGGCGGTGATGACCGAGCTGCCGGTGGTGATCGTGAACGTGCAGCGCGGCGGACCGAGCACAGGGCTGCCGACCAAGACCGAGCAGGCCGACCTGTGGCAGGCGGTGCTGGGGCGTAACGGCGAATGCCCGGTCCCGGTGCTCGCGGCCCAGTCTCCCGGAGACTGCTTCTGGGCCTGTATCGAGGCGTCGCGGATCGCGATCAAGTACATGACGCCGGTCTTCGTCCTCACCGACGGCTACCTGGCCAACGGTTCGGAGCCGTGGCGCCTGCCTGTGGCTTCGGAGCTGAAACCGATCCACGTCTCGCATCCCACCAGCGCCGACGGGTTCGCGCCGTACCGGCGTGACGAGAACGGCTCGCGTCCGTGGGCGCTGCCCGGGACGCCCGGGCTGATGCACCGTGTCGGCGGACTCGAGAAATGGGACGTCACCGGGCACGTGAGCTACGACCCGGACAACCACCAGCGCATGATCGACCTGCGCCAGCAGAAGGTGGACAACATCGTCCGCGATGTCCCGGACCAGGAGGTGTACGGCGACGCGCAGGGCGAACTGCTGCTGGTGAGCTGGGGCGGGACATACGGCACCGTGCGGACCGCCGTCGAACGCGCGCGGCAGCGAAAGCTGCCGGTCTCACACATGCACCTGCGCTGGCTGCGTCCGATGCCGCGCAACGTGGGTGACATTCTGAAGCGATTCCGCCGCATCGTCTGCTGCGAGCTGAACAAGGGGCAGCTCGCGTGGCTGCTTCGCGCCGCGTTCCTGGCGCCGGTGGAGACCCACTACAAGGTCAAGGGCCGGCCGTACATGGTCTCCGAAATCACCGAGGTCATCGACTCGATCCTGGGAGGGAACCACCGTTGAGCGCCGAACCGACACTCAAGGCCAAGGACTACAAGACTGACCAGGAAGTACGCTGGTGCCCGGGATGCGGCGATTACGCCATCCTCCAGCAGGTGCAGAAGGTCTTCGCCGACATGGTCGTGGACCGCTCCAAGACCGTGTTTGTCTCGGGGATCGGCTGCTCCAGCCGCTTTCCGTACTACATGGAAACGTACGGGTTCCACGGAATTCACGGGCGGGCGATGGCCGTGGCGACCGGGGTCAAGCTGGCCAACCCGCAGCTTGACGTGTGGGTCATCACCGGCGACGGCGACGGGCTGAGCATCGGCGGAAATCATTTCCTGCACACGATCCGCCGCAACGTCGGGCTGAAGGTGATCCTGTTCAACAATCGCATCTACGGCCTGACCAAGGGTCAGTACTCGCCCACCAGCGAATTCGGCAAGAAGACCAAGTCCACGCCGTTCGGTTCGGTGGATTACCCGGTTCATCCCATCTCCGTGGCGGTCGGGGCCGAGGTGACGTTTGTGGCGCGGGCCGTGGACGTCGACGTGAAGCACCTGCAATACGTGCTCAAGCGCGCCGCCGAGCACAAGGGCACCGCCTTCATCGAGATTTACCAGGACTGCAACGTCTACAACCACATGGCGTTCGAATACGCGTCCGACCGCCAGACGCGCGACGACAACGTGGTGTACTTGGAGCACGGCAAGCCGCTGATCTTCGGCAAGAACCGCGACAAGGGCATACGACTCAACGGCACGACGCCGGAGATCGTGACGCTCGGCGCGGGCGTGACGGCGGACGACCTGCTGATCCACGACGAGCGTTCGCCGGAGCCGACGCACGCATACCTGCTTTCGCGCATGCACCATCCGGAGTTCCCCGAGCCGATGGGCGTGTTCCGGGCGGTACAGCGGGCGACGTACGAAGACCTGGTGCTCGGTCAGATTCAAGACGCGACGAAGAAACTCGGCGCCGGCGACCTCCAGCGCGTGTTCGATTCCGGCGACACGTGGACGGTGAACTGACGGAGCCGCCGGCGAATCGCGAATAACGAAGCGCGAAGATCGGATTTCGGTCATCGCTGGCGAGAGCGCGACCCCCCGAGCTTCCGCCCGGATCTCCGCCGCCGGCGGGGACAGAATTCTGTCGCGGTCTATGCGAGCCGCCGTTACGCCCCGCGGACGTCGCGGCCGCGCGTCACGAGCCACACGCCCAGCATCAGCGACATGCCCAGCAGGCTGAACGGCAGCATCGACCAGAACAGCGCGCTCCAGCCGAACGTGTCGATCAGCTCGCCCAGCGCCTTGCCCGCCAGCATCGCACCGAGATACTGGAACGAGTTCACCACACCCAACGCGAAACCGGCCATCTGCCGGCCGCCGATGTCCATCACGGCCGCCGTGCCGATGATCGAGTGACTGCTGTTGCACGTGAGCGAGATCAGCGTGAGAAACGTGCATGCGAGGAATGGAGAGCCGAACTGCGGGTGTGCGACCAGCAGCATGCCGCCGAAGATCACCGCCGATTCCACGCCATACAGCGCCGCGGCCACGGGAGATCGACGGCTGCGGAAGAGCTTGTCCGAAACGAAGCCCGCGCCGAACGAGCCGAGCACGGCTGCGGCCGGAAGCAGAAAGCCGAGCCAGCCGAACTCGGGCGAGGCCTTGGTGATGTTCCATTCGTTGTCGAGGTACTTGGCCCACCAGTAGTCGTACGCGCGCCGTACGAACCCGGTGCACATGTACGCCCCGGCGTTGAGCCAGATGAGCGGGTTGGACGCGATCGCGACGAACACGCGCCGCAACGGGAGCCGCTCGGGCGTGGGCGCGTGGGACGATCCCGCCTCGTCGTCGTGCGGAATGCGGTAGCCCGCCTCCTCCGGGTAATTCCGGACGTTGACCCACATGAGCAGCAGCAGCACCGCCAGCATGATCGGCGGCACGATGAACATGCTGCGCCAGCCGAGTTTGGGCAGCACGAACAGCGAGAACCCGAACAGCAGCACCGGCCCGCCGGCGACCAGCATGCGGCTGAGCTGGTTGGCGCCGACCTGCCCGAGCTGAATCATCGCGCCGAAGATTCCGGCGAACGTCCCGCGTTCGTTGCGGCGGAACCAGGCCGTGTTGAGCTTCACCATCCCGGGCGCACCGAAGGCCTGCGCGTAGCCGTCGAGCGCGCGGATCAGGACGAACCCGAACAGGATGAACGCGACGTCCCAGCTCGAGAACCAGCCGAACGCCAAATTCAGCAGGACGGTGCCGCCGGCGCCGATCGCCATCGACTGCTTGCCGCCGAGCGCGTCGGAGAACAGCCCGTTGATGACCTGTCCGACCATGTAGCCCAGGTCGCGCGCCGTGCTCATCCACCCGGTCTGGGCGTTGTTCAGGTTGAACTCGCGGGCCAGCTCCGGCGTGACCGTGCTCAGGTTGTAGCGGCACAGGTAATAGCCCGCGTAGAGCAGGCCGACGAAGAACCAGTTGCGGAATCGGCGGCGGCGAAAGCCCGGCGCATAATGCGAGAACGCTGGCGCCCGGGCAGGGGAGTCCGTTGCGGTTGATGGGGACATGGGGGCGGATTGTAGCGAAACCGCACGCCGCACCAACCCCGCGCCGCCGCGGGTGTCGGGAGTGTGCTGAAAGCCCGCGCGCGAGCTCGCGCCGATCAGAGCCGCGACTGGCAGAAAGCGGGGGCGCAGAATGAGCGGCGTCAGCTCACTCCCCGGTTCCCTTGCGGTCGCGGTTCGGGTTGGCGGCGCCAAGTCGCGTACGGCTTCTCAGAAATTGCTCCAGCGCACGGCGCGCATGGCGATCACGTACCGCCGCAGCCACAGCGCCGCGCACAACGCCGTCACGCCGAAGAGGACGACTTCCTCGCCGGCTGACCGAAACACGCTGGCGAAGAACTGTCGCGCGACGCTGTCGGAGATCCACGGCCCCCAGAGCACGAAGCTGCTCACCAGCACCCCCCAGCAGGCACAAAAAACCCATAGAAAAACCGACTCATAGGCGACGATCCGCGCTGCCCATTCCGTGTCCGGCAGGCTCCGCCATGCGATCCACGCCGCGCAGACCGTCGCACCGCCGACCCGATGGCCGAACCAGCACACCAGCGGGACGATCGTCAGCGCGACGCCGACCGCGAATGGCACTTCCTCCGGATACGGGCCGTCGCTGGGGAACAGAATCATGCAGCTCAGCCACACCGCCGCTCCCAGGCCGAGCGTCGCATACGTCCACCCCGCGAAGCGCAGCGCCGGCTCGATTGGCGTCCGCAGTCGAAGCCGCCGGTAGAAGTGCCGTGGAGAAAACAGGACCATCAGCGCGGTGACAAGCCACGGTGCGGGCCCCGGCCCAGTCGATTCCCAGGGGCTTCCGGGCCGCCGGCGCTCCGAAAGCGAGTCGATGACAGGCGTTGCGCACTCCGGACAGCGGCCGTCCGCAGGCTGGTGCGACAGATCGTAGCCGCAGCCGCCGCACCGCGGCGCGAAGAGTGGTGCGGGCTCGATCGCTCTCACGGCATGCATGGCTCGCCCCAGACAGCCGATCAGCGCCAGAATCGAACCCGCGACAAGCGGCGCGAGCCAGCGCTCGGCGGGTGAAAACGCGAACATCGTCGATTGCCCGTGATGCACGGCGAGCACGATGGCGCTCCCTACGGCCATGAGCGCGAGAATCAGCGACCCTCCGCAGGCGACGAACGCCGCACAGGCCCTGCGCAGCGCGAGGCCGATGGAGCCGGCACGGTGGACCCACGGGAGGTACAGAAACGCCGCCAGTGCGAGCAGGGCCACATAGCCGAACGCCACGCCGAACGCGATACCCTCGGCGGCGCCGAGCGGGCCGTCCGCGTGCCAGTCGGCCCACACTTGGCCGAACGTTCGGCGTCGAATCTCAAACTTGAGCTGAAGCAATCCTGAGGCCGACACCGGAGCTGTTGTCGTACTTACTGCGGTTCCAGCGAGGCTCGGAACGTACTTCGTCTGCGACGTCGCTCCCCACGTGCACAAACCGACGACCACGCACGCCGCGGTCGTCGCCTGGAAGACGACGATCGCCGCCAGTGTGCCGAATCGCACGTTGCACAGACGGCGCGCGGCGCGGGCCGGAGCGACGACGCCGAGCAGCGGCGCGGTCAGACGTGCCAACGACGTGGGGTGCGATTCATCGCGAACTACGGCGTCGTCGTGCATCGCCCGTTGATGTTCTCCCGCCCTTCCGGGGCTGCTGTGTGACGTGTAGGCCTTCGGCGTAACGTCCCCATTTCGATGTCGCGACCGCGGAGCCGCCGAAGCACGCAGGGCGATCTGCGGTTGACCGCTTCGCCAGCCACCGCTACATTAGTCGTCTCGGCCCGCGCCACGGGCCGAGGTATTCCGCTCGCACGGGGCGGACCTGCGGCGGCTGGAACACAGCCGGCGCCGGCGGCGGGCCTCCTGTTTCGCGGCTGGAGGTTCGAGCCCCCCGAAGCGGAACCGCTACCGCGCACTCGAGAACTGTCGTGGCGAATCGGGCTTTCGGGCCGCCGCGCGTGCGGATGTCCGGACGCTACCCGGTAGTGTAACGGTAGCACTTCAGGTTTTGGTCCTGACAGTCCTGGTTCGAATCCAGGCCGGGTAACTTGTTGAGGTCACGCGAATTACGGCCGTAGTTCAGAAGCGCGATCGGCGGCTCAGCGAGCTCAGCCTGGCGGCGGTCATCCTGGCCGCGGGCAAGGGCACGCGCCTCAAGACCGAGTGGCCCAAGGTGCTCCACGAGGTGGCCGGCCGTCCCATGCTCGCCCACGTCTTCGACGCTTGCCGTGGCGCCGGCATCGCCACCTGCCTGACCGTCGTCGGCTATCGCAAGGACGCCGTCATCGACGCGTTCCGCGGCGATGACGGGCTGGTCTGGGTCGATCAGTCCGAGCAACTCGGCACGGGGCACGCGGTCATGATGTGCCGCGCGCACCTGTCCCGGTTCGAGCACGCGCTGGTTCTCTGCGGCGACGGCCCGCTCGTCCGCGTCAGCACCATCCGCGAGCTGATCGGGCGGCACATCGAGACCGGCGCCTCCGCAACGCTCGCGACCGCCGTGATCGACGACCCCGTCGGTTACGGCCGCATCGTGCGGGATTCGCGCGGCGAGCTGGCGGCGATCGTCGAGCATCGCGACTGCACGCCGGAGCAGCTTGCGATCCGCGAGGTGAACCCCAGCTACTACTGTTTCCGCGTGGCCGACCTGCTGTCCGCGCTCGACAAGGTGGACAACAAGAACGCCAAGGGCGAGTACTACCTGACCGACGTGTTCTCGATTCTGATCGCTTCTGGCCGCAAGGTCGCGGCCGTCACCGCCGTGCCGCCGGAAGATGTGCTGAGCATCAATTCGCGCCAGGAACTTGCGCTGGTGAACCGGATCATGCGGGACCGTGTCGCGCAGGCCTGGATGGATGCGGGCGTGACGATCATCGACCCGGCCACGACCTGGATCGACCCGCGGGCGCAGATCGGGCAGGACACGGTCATCCGGCCGTTTGTCGCGATCAGCGGGCGGGCGCGCGTCGGTCGCAACTGCATCATCGGACCGTTCACGCACGTGCAGGACGGGACGGTGATTGGCGACGCGGTGACGCTCAGCGGCGTGTCGGGGGGCGCGCCATGAAGGACCTGCGCGTTTTTGCGGGCCGCAGCAACCCGGAGCTTGCGGGCAAGATCGCCGAGTACCTCGGCATCCCGCTCGGCCGGGCGCACCTGGACCGTTTTCCCGACGGCGAGATTTCGATCAAGCTGTTCGAGGACGTGCGCGGCCGGGACACGTTCATCATCCAGTCGACGTGCCAGCCGGGCAGCGAAAACCTGATGGAGCTGCTGGTCACGATCGACTGCCTGCGGCGCGCCTCGGCGCAGCGCATCACCGCGGTGATCCCCTACTTCGGCTACGCGCGGCAAGATCGCAAGGACGAGGGCCGCGTGCCGATCACCGCCAAGCTGGTGGCCAACCTGCTTACCGTGGCCGGCGCGAACCGCGTGCTCACGCTCGAGCTGCACGCGGCGCAGATTCAGGGTTTCTTCGACATCCCGGTGGATCACCTGTCGGCCGAGCCGGTCATCACCGCGTTTTTCAATTCGCTCGACATCGGTCCGGTCACCCTCGTCAGCCCGGACATCGGCAACGCCAAGCGCGCCCGCGTGTACGCGGAACGGCTCGGCGGCGAGCTGGCGATCATCGACAAGCGGCGCGTCAGCGGCTCCGAGGCGATCTCGTACAGCATCATCGGAGACGTCGAGGGGCGCACCGTGCTGATGGTGGACGACATCATCGCCACCGCCGGAACCGTCGTGCAGGCGGTCCAGCTCGTGCGGCAGCACGGCGCGCGGCGGGTCGTGGTCGCGGCGACGCACGCGGTGCTATGCGGGCCGGCGGTGGACCGGCTGGCCAAGGCCGAGATCGATCACCTGGCCGTGACGGACACGATCCCGCTCAGCGAGGACGCCCGGCGGAGGCTGAGGAACGTCAGCGTGCTCACGGTCAGCGAACTGCTGGGCGAAGCCATCCGCAGGATTCACCGCAACGAATCCGTGAGCAGTCTGTTCATCAAGTAACGGGCGTAGGCCCGTGCGGGCCGGCGGCCGGCCGCCCGCCCAGGAAGGAGTGCGGCGATGGAGATCACGACGATCAACGGACAGCGGCGAGCCCCCGGCGGGCGGCACGCGAACCAGCGGCTGCGCCGCGCGGGACTGCTGCCCGCGGTCATCTACGGGCACAAACAGCCGCCGGAGTGCGTGGCCGTCTCGCGCCATGAGCTCGAGCTCGCCCTGGCGCACATGAGCCACGTCGTCAAGCTGGCGATGGACGGCGCGGAGACGCACTACCTGCTCAAGGAGGTCCAGTACGACCACCTCCAGAAGACTCCCGTGCACGTCGACCTGATGCGCGTCGACGTCAAGGAGCGCGTGCACGTGCACGTCCCGGTCGAGCTGCGCGGGGACGCTCCGGGCATTCACGAGGGCGGCGAGCTGGTGCACGTGATCACCGAGCTGCACGTCGAGTGTCCGCTGCTCGAGATTCCCGGCGTGCTCAGGGCACGCATTGACCACCTGGTGATCGGCGAGGCGGTGCACGTGCGGGACCTTGAGCTGCCGCCGAACGTCAAGCCTTTGCACGAGCCGGAAGACATCGTGGTCGTCTGCCGCACGAAGCGCGGCATCAGTGTGGGCGAGGAGGCGCCCGTGGCGGCCGAGGCCGCGGCGGAGCCGGAGGTCATCGGCCGCGTCGCCAAGCCGGAGGAGGCCGAGGGTGAGGAGTAGCGGTGAAGCTCGTGGTCGGGCTGGGAAATCCCGGAGCGAAGTATGAGCACACGCGGCATAACGTCGGCTTCGTGGTGGTCTCGGAGCTGGCGCGGCGCTGGCGGCTGGCATCGCCGCGCTACGACCGCGATTTCCAGGGCATGTTGTGGGACACGCAGCGCGGCGACGAGCGGGTGCTGATGCTGATGCCGCAGACGTATATGAACCTGAGCGGACAGAGCGTGGGCGCTGTGCAGCGCTTCTACAAGCTCGCTCCGCAGGACATGCTCGTCGCGTGCGACGACGTGGATCTGCCCGTGGGAACGATCCGGCTGCGGTCGTCCGGCTCCAGCGGCGGCCAGAAGGGCCTGGGAGACATCCTGGCCCGTTTGGGCACGCAGGACGTGCCGCGGCTCCGCATTGGAATTGGCAAGGTGCACCGCAGCGCCACCGTCGAGCACGTGCTCAGCACGTTCGCGCCCGACGAGCTGCCGGCGATCGGGCACGCGCTTGCGACCGCGGCGGACGCCGTTGAATGCTGGCTGGCCGAGGGCATGGTCGCGGCGATGAACCGCTACAACCGGAAAGCAGATCGAGAGAATGGACCGTCTGAAGCCGGCGGCGGCGGGCGGCCTTCGAGAGGAGAACCGTCTTGAAACCGATGTACGAGGGCTTGTTTCTGTTCGACAACGGCGCCGCGAAGGACTGGGCCGCGATGTCCGGGGAGGTCAAGCGCCTGCTCGACCGCATCGAGGCCGAGCTGCACGTGTGCGTCAAGTTCGACGAGCGCCGTTTGGCCTACGAGATTCGCGGCCGGAAGCGCGGCACGTACGTGCTGACGTTCTTCTTTGCGGACCCGGCGCGCATCACCGAGCTGGAACGCGACGCGGCGCTGAGCGAAATGCTGCTGCGGACGATCTTTCTCCGCAACCCGAAGATCGACCCCGCCAAGCTGGCCGAGCTGAAGAACTGGCCGGCGGAGCAGCCGCTGCACCCGCTGGCGGCCGATTCGCTCGGGCGACGCGGCGACGACCACCGCGGCGGCCGCGACCGCGACCGCGACGATCGTCCGCGCGGCCCGCGCGAGAGCGGCCCGGCGGAAGATGAGGAGCGAGAAGTCGAGTTCTCGCGCGAGGAACGCGAGTAGAACCTCCGGCGAAGGGACTGCACGATGGCGAACTACAACCGCGTCATTCTGCTGGGAAACCTGACCCGCGACCCCGAGCTGCGCTACTTGCCGAACAACACGCCGGTGTGCGAGTTCGGCATGGCGATCAACCACCGCTGGCGCGACCGCGACGGCAACCAGCGCGAGGACGTCTGCTTCGTGGACATCGCCGCGTTCGGCAAGCAGGGCGAGACGATCAACCAGTACATGTCGAAGGGCCGGCAGCTCCTGGTCGAGGGTCGCCTTCGATACGACAGTTGGACGGCACAGGACGGCTCCAAGCGTTCCAAGCTCAGCGTGGTGGCGGACAACTTCCAGTTCGTCGGCTCGCGCGACGCCGGCGAGAGCCGCGGCGCCGGTGCGCCGCAGCGTGCCGCACAGGCGCCGGGCCCGGCGTCCGCCGAGCCGCCGGTCGGGCGAGAAATGGAAGACGTGGACTCGCGCCCGCCCGCGGCGGACGACATTCCGTTCTAGTTTCCAATGAGGATCTGATTCATGGCTTACCCGAGTTCCAGAATGACGGCCGCCCGCAAGAAGAAGCGCCGAGCGCGGCGTGCGGCGGAGGCCGGGAGAATCCGCGGCCCGCGGATCAAGACCGAAGACATCGACTACAAGGACGTGGTGCTGTTGCAGCGCTTGTCCAGCGCGCAGGGCAAGCTGTTCTCAAGAAAGCGCACCGGACTCGATTCGCAGGGCCAGCGGGCGCTGGCGCGGGCCATCAAGCGCGCCCGCCACATGGCGCTCATGCCGTTCATTGCCTGAGCGGCGAAGCCGCTGCCGGGCCGACGACGAAGCGCGCCGCGGCTCGGGCGGAACGCGCGCCGTACGCACGGGCCGCCGGCCCGCGCCGTGCGTCGCGCGGCACAGACATACGGGAGACGCACGCATGCAAGTTCTGCTGTTGAAAGACGTACGCAAGCTCGGCCACCTGGGCGACGTGGTGGAGGTCCGGTCTGGCTACGCGCGCAATTTCCTTTATCCGCAGCGCATCGCCACCGAGCCGACCGAGGAGAACCTCAAGGCCATCGAGCAGGCCCGCAAGGCCGCTGCCGCCGAGCGGGCGCGCAAGCTCAAGGAGTACGAGGCGCTGGCCAAGTCGCTGGTTGACGTGAGCGTGACCATCGAGGCGGCCGCGAATCCCGAAGGCACGCTGTACGGCTCGGTCGGCGCGCGCGAGATCGCCGATGCGCTCAACACCGCCGGCCACCCGATTCTGGCCGAGCAGATTGTACTGGACCATCCCATTCGCACGCTGGATAATCGCGCCGTCAAGATCGAGTTTACGGACGGGTTGACCGCAGAGGTGAAGGTCTGGGTGGTGCGCGCCGGCTCGATCGGCGAGGCTGCCCCGGCCGACGGCGAGGGCGAATCGCAGCGTGACGACGACGACGACGACCGCGACGCGGACGACGAGTAGCGGTACCGCCTTCGACCGCGCGCTGCCGCACGACCTGGACGCCGAACGGGCCGTGCTCGGCTCCATGCTGCTGGAAGAGACCGCGATCGCCGAGGCGATCAGCGTCCTCAACCAGGTCGAGGGCGAGCCGTTCTTCTGGCCCAAGCACCAGAAGCTCTACGAGCACATCGTCGAGCTCTGGAAAGCCAATCGCCCGCTCGACGGCGTCGTAATCAAGGACGAACTTGTCCGCCGCGGCGCGTTCGAGGAACTCGGCGGCTACGAATTTCTCGCCGACCTGATCGCCAGTGTCCCCACCGCGCTGCACGTGCGCGAGTACGCGGGGATCGTGCGCGACAAGCTCCTGCTTCGCCGCCTGATCGGCGCCGCGCATCTCGTCATGGACGAGGCGTTCAACGACGCGCAGCCGGCGCGCGAGATCCTGGACCTGGCGGCGTCGGAGATCTTCCGTGTTACGGAGGCCGGGCTGAGCGACGGGGCCGTCCCGCTTCCCCAGTTGGTCGAGGAATTCTTCCGCAAGCTCGAGAAGCTCGACGGCAAGATTCTGACCGGCGAGCCGACCGGCTACTACGAGCTTGACGACCTGACTTGCGGCCTGCAACCCAGCGAGCTGATCATCATCGCCGGGCGCCCGTCGATGGGGAAAACGACGCTCGGGTTAAACCTGGCCGAGCACCTGGCGCTGACCGTGGGGCGGCCAGTGGTGTTCTTCTCGCTGGAGATGAGCCGCGAGCAGGTCGCGCAGCGCATCTTGTGCAGCCGTGCCCGCGTCGATTCGCAGAAGCTCCGCCGCGGCCGCCATTCGCGCCAGGACCTCGAACGCCTCCAGCGCATCGCGGGGGAGATCGAAACCCGCCCGCTGTTCATCGACGACACCTCGAGCCTGACGATCACCGAGCTGCGCGCCCGGGCGCGCATGGCGCACCGCAAGCACCGCATCTGCGCCGTGTTCGTGGACTACCTGCAATTGCTCCGCTGTCCCGAAGCCGCGCGCAGGGACAACCGGCAGCAGGAGGTGGCCGAGATTTCGCGCGGACTGAAGGCGCTGGCCAAGGACCTGAACGTCCCGGTGGTCGCGATGGCGCAGCTCAACCGCGGCCCCGAGGACCGCAGCGGCAACCGGCCGCGGATGAGCGACCTGCGCGAATCCGGCGCGATCGAGCAGGACGCGGACGTGGTCGGCCTGCTGCATCGCGAGTCGTACTACAAGCGCAGCGAGCTGGGCGCCACCGACGACGACAGCTCCGCCGAGCTCATCATCGCCAAGCAGCGCAACGGCCCGGTGGACACCATCAAGCTGCACTACAACGCTGCGCTGACGCGCTTCGACAATCCCGACGTGGGCGGCCGGTACGAGAACGAGCGCGGAGCCTATTACACCCCGCCGGACTTCGATCCGGGCTAGGCGTCGGGTCCCGCACCGCGCGACGCTGCCGATAACCTATCTCGTTCCGGGCCGGCGGTGCGTACTTTTGACAGCGCCGATCACGCGAAGCTAGAATCGCATGCGAGGGGACCGGCGCCGGCGATCTCGCCGCGCTCAACGCGTGGGTCGGCCAACTGGCCGCCAGACGTACGTCGTCTATCAGAACCGTATCTTCCCCCGCGACTGATCCGGTCCGCACGGCACGCGAGCCGTACTACAAACGCCGCGCAACTCAGGATATTTTGTGCAGTCCGGACGGACCACGCTGGTGTACCTGACGCGCGCCTCGCCCGCCGAGCGCGTGGTCCGCGAGTGGGCCGCACGTCAGCGGCACGCGGTGCGCTTCTGCGCGGACGCGTTCGACCTGCTCACCGAAGCCCTGTTGCGTGCCAGCGACGCGCCGACCACGATCGTGCTGGAGGGGCTGCTGCTCGAGCCCGGCGCCGCGTCGTGGGTCGAGCGGCTGCACCGGCGGCTGCCGCAGGCCGCGATCGTGCTGCTCGACGCGCGGCGCGCCGACGATCGCGGACCCGTGTCGCCCTGGCTGCTGCCGTGCTCGACGGCCGCTGACCTCGGGCCGCTGCTGGAGCGCTGCGGCCTGTCGTCGGTCGAGACCTCGGACCGCCCGCACGAAAGCCAGCGATCCGCCGGACGCTTCCGGCCGCCATTCGCCAACGCCGCTGTGCCGCCCTCGCCGCTGCATGGCGCCGTGGCAGCCCCGGCGGCGCCGTCCGGTGTCGCGCCGCAACCGCCGGAGACGGCCCGCGGCGCGCCGGGTGCCCGGCCGCGCCCCGCGGAGATTCCGAGCGGCGCGATCGATCTCGACACGCTGACGCGCGAGGAACTGGCAGCGCTTCTGGAAGACCTGGAGGACCCGCAATCGACCGGCGGCCCCGCCGTCGCCTGACAGCCCATGAGCGCCAGACTCCGCCTGCTCGTGATCGGTCCGGCCGAGCTTCAGGACGCTGTGCAGCACATGCTGCCGCACGTCGAAGTCGTCGGCGCCGCGCGCGCACTGGACGGGCTGTGGATGTCCGGCGAATCGCCGTTCGACGCCGCGCTGATCTCGGCCGCGTTTGGCGGGCCAGCGCTCCGTGCGGTGGAATCCGTACGGAAGGTCGCCCCGGGCTTGCGGATCGTCATCAGCTCCAGTCCGGTCGACGAGCCGCTCGCTCGCAGCGCCCTGGACCGCGGAGCCGACGAATACGTCATCGAGCCGCTGGTGCGCGACGAGCTTGAACGCAGCCTGGGACTCCAAAGCGCCCGCTTGTCGGCCGCGGCCCCCATCCCGGCGGAACCGACCGTTCGCGAGCTGGTGGAGCTGGGCGAAATCCTGCGCAACCTCGACGACGGTCCGCACGCCGTGCTCAATCACCTGTGTGCGCTGGTGTGCCGCGCATTCCAGGCTGTGGGCGCCTCGGTCCAGTTGGACGAGTATTCGGCCGCGCACGGCGATCCGACCGAGCCGGTGCTCCAGGAGGCGATCCAGCGCGGCGACGCCGTGGTCGGGCAGGTCGCACTGGGCCGTTGTGCGCTCGGTCCGTATCCCGCCGCCGCCGCGGTTCGACTCGGGGAATATGCCCGGCTGATCGAATCAGTGCTGACGCAGGCGCGGCAGCGCCGCGAATGGCGCGAACTGGCCTGGACGGACGACCTGAGCGGCCTGCGCAACCGGCGGTATTTCGATTTGCGGCTCGCCGAGCTGGTTCAGGAAGCCGCCGCGCAACGCCGCCGGCTGACGGTGCTGCTCTGCGACGTGGACGACTTCAAGGCTTACAACGACCGCTTCGGTCACGAGACGGGCGACCAGCTCATGCGTGAGGTTGCCGCGCTGCTGGCGCGCTGCACGCGCGAGGGGGACGTCGTCTGCCGCTACGGCGGCGACGAGTTCGCGGTGATCTTCCACGACACGGAGGCGCCGCGCGTGCCGGGATCGCAGCACCCGCGCGAGTTCGTGGCGCTGGCGGCGCGGTTCTGCCGCGCGATCTCCAACCACCCGTTCGAGTGCCTGGGGCCGCAGCGGCCGGGCCCGGTGACCATCAGCGGCGGTCTGGCGTCGTACCCCTGGGACGGTTCGACGCCCGAACAGTTGATGCACGCGGCCGACGCGGCGCTGCTGGAAGCCAAGCGCACCGGCAAGAACCGCATTCAGCTTTGCGGCGCGAAGCCTCCCGGCTCGGCCGAACCGGCGCCGTGCGAGCCGGACGCAAGCCCGCCCTGACAGTCCGTTGAAGTAAACCGTCCGCCCATTGGGGGACCGGCCTCCAGGCCGGTCTTGGAGGCCATTCGGCGTGCGCTCCCGCACTTGTGCAACGGACAGCCAAGCGCGCGGGTGACGTGGGCGGACTTCGGTTCCACCCGCGCCGAGCACCAATTCCCCCCGCATTTCGCCGTCCAGGGTGCGGTTTTATAATGGTCGCGCTGTGCGGCCGTGCTCTCGATGGCCGCCGAACGCAGGAGACCGCCGTGAAGATCCTGATCGCGGACAATTTTGAACCGTGGGGGGTTGATCAGCTCAAGGGTATGGCCACCGAGCTCGTGCACGAGCCCGGACTCAAGGGGGCCGCGCTCAAGGACAAGCTCCAGCAGTTCGATCCCGACGTCCTGGTTGTGCGTTCGACGAAGGTCAGCGCCGACGTGCTCGGCGGCGCGCAGTCGTTGCGGCTCATCATTCGCGCCGGCTCGGGCGTGGATACGATTGACGTCAAGGCCGCGTCCGACCGGGGGATCATGGTGTCGAACTGCCCCGGGGCGAACTCGGCCGCGGTGGCCGAGCTGACGATGGGACTGATCATCGCGCTGGATCGGCGCATCCCGGACAATGTCGCCGACTTGCGGCGGCACGCGTGGAACAAGAAGGGATACAGCAAGGGCGCCCGCGGCCTGAAGGGCCGCACGCTGGGGATTGTCGGCGCCGGCCGCATCGGCACCGAGGTGGCGCGCCGCGCTCTGGCGTTCGACATGAACGTGCTCTATTTCCATTTGGGGCGCAACCTGCGGCTCGTGGATTACCCCAATTGCAAGCGGGCCGAGCTGGACGACTTGCTGCGCTTCTCGGACATCATCACGGTGCACGTGCCCGGCGGCGAATCGACGCGCCACCTGCTCGATGAGCGCCGGCTGTCGTTGATGAAGCCGCACGCGCTGCTGATCAACACCAGCCGCGCCGACGTGATTGACGAGGCCGCGCTGATCAAGGCGTTGCGCAGCGGCGCGCTGCGCGGCGCGGCCGTGGACGTGTACCACGGCGAGCCCCCGGCGGACGCGACGGAGATCAACTCCCCGCTGGCCGAGATCCCGAACCTCTACGGCACGCACCATATCGGCGCCTCGACCGAGCAGGCGCAGCTCGCCGTCGCCGAGGAAACGGTGCGGATCGTCATGCACTACCGCGGCAGCGGGAAGATCCTCAACTGCGTCAACCTCCAGAAACCGCTCACGCGCTGCATGCTCGTGGTACGTCTGCGGAACAAGCCGGGCGGCCTGGCGCACGTCTTCCAGCAGATCAGCGAGGCCGGCATTAACGCCGAGGAAATGGACCACACCGTCTACGACGGCGGCACGGCGGCCGTCGCGCACATCCGGCTGGACAAACAGCCGAACGAGCAGACGCTGACGCGCATCCGGGAGGGACACGCCAACGTGCTGGGGGTCGAGCTGATGACCGTCGATTGAGCCGGGCAGCCGCCCGGGCAGTCCGGTGCAGAAAATTGTCCGCCGATTGGGGGACCGGCCTCCAGGCCGGTCTTGGAGGCCATTCGGCGTGCACACCTGCACTCAATCAGCGGACCGGTAGAGTAATTCAGCCGCAAAGCGGTAAAGCACGTAGCCCACGGCTCCAGCCGTGGAAGCCCGTAGCCCACGGCTCCAGCCATGGAAGCCCGTAGCCCACGGCTCCAGCCATGGAAGCCTGTAGCCCACGGCTCCAGCCGTGGAAGCCCGTAGCCCACGGCTCCAGCCGTGGGAAATTGTCGGCGACGCGCGCCCGCCCCAGCGGGGCGAAAGAAGGCCAACGATTCAACGCGCCGCAGCTCCTTTTCGCCCCTCCGGGGCTACGCGAAAATCCCGCGCTTCCCTCGCCGTTGGCACGCCGACGGGGAGTCACTACAATCGACCCGCTCGGCAGGCATCGGGCCGAACGCGCGGGTCGCGACCGCAACAGATCGTGACAATTGAAGGAACATGCGTGCCACGCAAGGCGATTCAAATCGAGCAGCGTGTGGAGTGGCTGTCGGTGCTCAGCCTGGACGGGCAGGCCGACGCGTCGCTCGAACCGAAGATCCCGGACGCCGACTTGCGCCGGCTCTACAAGTGCATGCTCCTGACGCGCCTGTTCGACGAACGGTGCCTGCACTTGCAGCGCCAGGGGCGCATCGGCACGTACGGTCCCTGCCGTGGCCAGGAAGCCACGCCGCTGGCCGCCGCGTACCACCTCAATAAGGACGACTGGTTCGTCCCCACCTACCGGGAGCTGCCCGGGTACCTGTGGCGCGGCTGGCCGCTGGACAAGTACCTCTGCTGGTGGGGCGGGCACGAGTACGGCTCGGCGGTTCCGCCGGACATCAACGACCTGCCGATCTGCGTGCCGATCGCCTCCCAGTGCCAGTACGCGATGGGCATCGCCTGGGGCCTCAAGATGCGCCGCACCCAGAACGTCTGCGTCGCGTTCTGCGGCGACGGCGGCACTTCGCAGGGCGACTTCCACGAGGCGCTCAACTACGCCACGGTGTTCAAGGTGCCGCTCGTCATGGTGGTTCAGAACAACCACTGGGCGATCTCGCTGCCGCGCGAGCGGCAGACCGCCTCTCCAACCATCGCGCAGAAGGCGCTCGCCTACGGCCTGGACGGCGTGCAGATCGACGGCAATGACATCCTGGCCGGCCTGGTCGCGATCGGCGAAGCGATCGAGAAAGCTCGTGCCGGCGGCGGCCCCTCGCTCATCGAAGCGGTCACGTACCGCATGGCGATGCACACCACCGCCGACGATCCCAAGAAGTACCGCAGCGAGGACGAAGTGAGGCAGTGGGAGGAGCGCGACCCCTTGCGGCGTTTCGCGGGGTATTTGCGCAGCCGGAAGCTGCTGGACGACAAGATTCAGGCGCTGCTGGAGGACGAAATCCGCAAGGAGATCGACCAGGGCGTCGAGCGCTACGAGCAGTACCGCCACGATCCGTTCGACATGTTCCGCTTCATGTACGCCGACCAGACGCCGGAGCTCAGGGCGCAGGAGGAAGAGCTGCGGGCCTACCTGAACGGCCAGGCGCCGCACGCCGCGCCGCCCAAGGACCTCAGCCGAGTCTGACTCGCACAAGGACGCGTAGATGCCGCAGATGACGATGGTCAAGGGGCTGAACCTCGCGCTGCACGAGTGCATGCGCGAGGATCCGAACGTGCTGGTGATGGGCGAGGACGTCGGCCGCGACGAGGGCGTGTTCCGCGTCACGGAGGGGCTGCTCCAAGCGTTCGGCGAGGAGCGCTGCATCGACACGCCGCTGGCGGAGGCCGCCATCGTCGGCGCCGCGGTCGGCTTGTGCTTCACCGGCTTCAGGCCCGTTTGCGAGATGCAGTTCGACGGATTCTCGTTCCAGGCGTTCCACCAGGTTGAGGGACACGTGCGGCGGTTCCGGAACCGCACGCGCGGACGGTTCACCTGCCCGATGGTGATCCGCATGCCGTACGGCGGCGGCATCCGCGCCATCGAGCATCACAGCGAGGCGCCGGAAGCGACGTACGCGCACCTGGTGGGCCTGAAGGTCGTCTTGCCCAGCGGCCCGCGGAATGCGCGCGCCCTGCTGCGCTCGGCGATTCTCGATCCCGATCCGGTCGTCTTCTTCGAGCCGAAGGCGATCTACCGCGCGTTCCGCGAGGAGGTCCCCGAAGAGCCGGAGTGCCTGCCGATCGGCAAGGGCGTCGTCTCGCGGACGGGCAAGGACATCACGCTGATCTCGTACGGCGCCGCGCTGCGCACCACGCTCGAAGCCGCTGAGGACCTGTTCGACGAGTACGACATCGACGCCGAGGTGCTTGACCTGCTCAGCGTCGCGCCGCTGGACAACGAACTGATCCACAACTCGGTTCGCAAGACCGGGCGGGCGGTGGTGGTGCATGAGGCCCCGCGGCACTGCGGCGTCGGCGCCGAAGTGGTGGCGCGAATTGTCGAGGACAGCCTTCTGTTTCTCGAAGCGCCGATCAAGCGCGTCACGGGCTTCGACACGATCATTCCCTTCTTCGCCAACGAGCGCACGTACCTCCCGGACACCGGGCGGATCGTCCGTGCGGCGCTGGAGGTGGTTCGGTTCTGACGCGGGGGCGCGGCCCGTCGCGGTTGACGCTGGGGGCAAGCTGCGAGGCGATTCCGATGTTCGAGTTCATCCTGCCGGACCTGGGCGAAGGCATCCACGAAGGTCAGGTCGTCAACGTGCTTGTGAAGCCGGGCGATCCGATCCAGGCCTACCAGCCGATGCTCGAAGTGGAGACCGACAAGGCCGCGGTCGAAATTCCCTCGCCGAAGTCCGGCCGCGTCGCCGAGATTCTCGTCAAGGCCGGCCAGACCGTGAAAGTCGGCCAGGTCATGCTCAGGATCGACGAGGGCACGGCGGGCGCCGCGTCCGCCCCCGCGACGCAGCAGGCCGCCCAGGCGGAGGGCGAACCGGCCCGTACTGCGGCCTCGGCGCGCGGCGGAACGGCCGTCGCCGCTCCGCCTCCGCCGAAGCCGGCCGCTCCGCCGTCGGTGACGCCGGCGCCGGCCGCCCCGACGCGTGCAACTGCGCCGCAAGCTGTCCCTTCGCGGCGCAACGGCCCCGTGCCCGCGGCGCCGGTGGTACGCAAGCTGGCGCGAGAGCTGGGCGTCGATATCAACCAGGTGCCCGGATCAGGCCCCGGCGGGCGCGTGCTGCGCGAGGACGTTGAGCGCTTCGCCAGGGGCGCCGTCGCCCCGGCTCGTGGCGCGGCCGCAGCCGGCGCCGCTCCGGCGTTCGCTGTCGGCGCCGAGGCCCTGCCCGACTTCGCTCAGTACGGCCCGATCCGACGCGAGGCCGTTCCGCAGATTCGCAAGACGATTGCGCGGCAGATGACTCGCGCGTGGCTGAACGTCCCGCGCGTCACGCATTGCGACAGCGCCGACGTCACCGATCTGGAGCGTCACCGCAAGTCGTTCAACGCCGAGCTCAAGGACGGGCAACCGAAGCTCACCACGACCGCGGTGCTGCTGAAAGTGGTGGCCGTCACGCTGCGGCACTACCCGATGCTGAACTGCTCGTACGACGCGGCGACGGAAGAAGTCGTGTACAAGGACTACGTGCACCTGGGCATCGCGGTGGATACGCCGCGCGGACTGGTTGTCCCCGTGCTCCGCGACGCGGACAGGAAGCCGCTGCCGACTGTGGCGGCGGAGCTGACCGACATCGCCGTACGGGCGCGGGCGGCGAAGTTCGAGGTGGCCGAGCTTCGCGGCGCGACGTTCACGATCACGAACGTCGGCGCCTTGGGCGGCACGTTCGTTACGCCGATGGTCAATTTCCCGGAAACCGGCATCCTAGGCCTTGGCCGGGCCGCTTGGCAGCCGGTTGTGAACGACCAGATGCAGATCGTCCCGCGCATGCTGCTGCCTCTGTCGCTCTCGTTCGACCACCGCATCTGCGACGGCGCGGACGCGGCGCGCTTCACGCGCGCCGTCATCGGCGCCCTCGAGAACCCGCTCAAGCTGCTGAGCCTGTAGCCGTTCGCCTTCCGCGGCGGCGGACACTCCGAGGCCGCGCTCGCCCGACTTTCGCAGATTGGAAAAATGCCGCGCGATTTTTCGGCCGTGGCGCGTTCGCCGCGGCCGAATTCGGGTTGGCAACGGCTGTAGTGCAGACCTACCCCGTTGAACTGCCGGCGGTGGATTTGGTATTTCTGTCGGCGCGATGTTTCTGCGTTGTCACACCCGCAAGAAAAACGGCAAGCTCCATCGTTACTGAAGCGTGTTCGAGTCGCGCCGGGTGGCCGGCGGCGATCCGGTGCAGCGGCAGGTGCTGTACCTGGGCGAGATCAACGGCAGCCAGGAGGCCGCGTGGCGTCGGACGCTGACCGTTTTCGACGAGCAGCGGCAGCGTTACGAGCAATTCGCGCACTTTCCGGCGGACCGGCCGGTGCCGGCCGATCAGGCCAACGCGCTGGCGGTGGTGCTGACGGCGTTGCGGCTGCTGCGGCCGCGGACGTTCGGCGACTGCTGGCTGGGTTGCACGCTGTGGGACGAACCGGGCTTGGCGGACTTCTGGCACACCCGTCTGGCGTCGGAGCGCGGCGACGTGCCGTGGGCGAAGGTTCTGCAACTGCTGGTGGTCAACCTCCTGTGCGAACCGGGCAGCGAGTTTGCCGTCCATGCCCGCTGGTTTGAGCGCAGCGCGATGGACGAGCTGCTGCAGACCGACTTCGCGGTGGCCGCCAAGGATCGGCTCTACCGCTGCCTGGATCGTCTGCTGCCGCACAAGGACGAGCTCTGCCGGCATCTGACGGCCCGCTGGAAGATGCACTTCGACGCTTCGTTCGACGTGCTGCTGTACGACCTGACCAGCACGTACTTCGAGGGGCTGTGCGAACAGATCCCCAAGGCCAATCACGGCTACAGCCGTGACGGCCGGCCGGACTGCCGGCAGGTGGTGATCGCGCTGGTGGTGACGACCGACGGGTTGCCGCTGGCGTATGAAGTGCTGGCCGGCGACGCGGCCGATCACAAGACGCTGAGCGGCTTCCTGGCCAAGATCGAAGGGTTGTATGGCAAAGCCCGCCGCGTGTGGGTGATGGACCGCGGCGTGCCGACCGAAGCGGTGCTGGAAGGGATGCGGCGTGAGGGCGTGGCGTATCTGGTCGGGACGCCGCGGCGGCAACTGCGCAAGCTGGAGCAGGCGTTGGTCGAGCGGCCCTGGGAAGCGGTGCATGCCGGCGTGGACGTCAAGCTGCAGGAGCAGGACGACGAGTTGTACATCCTGGCCCGCAGCGCCGCGCGCCGGCAGAAGGAAGCCGCGATGCGTCGCCGCCGGCTGAAGCAGCTCGTTCACGGACTGAACCGGTTGAAGCGGCGTTCGGTCACACGCGACACGCTGCTCAAAAAGATCGCGGTCTTGCAGCAGGAAGCCGGACCGGCCGTGGCAGAACGGGTGACGATCCGCGAGCCCCGGCCGGATGAGCCGGTGAATCGGCAGACGTTCGTGTGCACGCTGGACCGCGCGGTCTGGCGCGGCGCTCAGGCGCGTGACGGCTGCTATCTCGTGCGCGGATATCTGCCCTGGCCCGACTTCCCACCGGGATTGGAGAAGCAGGCCGCCGCGCTGTGGGGTTGGTACATGCAGCTCGTGCAGGTGGAGGAGGCGTTCAAGACGCTCAAGAGCGACCTGGCCCTGCGGCCGATCCATCATCAGCTCGAGACACGAGTCGAAGCGCACATCCTGGTGGCCTTTCTGGGCTATTGCCTGACGGTGACGCTGCGCATGAAGCTGCGGTCGGCCGCGCCCGGCCTGACGCCGCGGGCGGTGCTGGCTTCGCTGGCCGCGATCCAGATGGTGGACGTGGTGATCCCGACCACCGACGGGCGTGAGTTGGTGCTGCCGCGCTACACCGAACCGGCGGCCGAGCAGGCGATGATCCTGCAAGCGCTGCAACTGACGCTGCCCTCCCAACCCCCCCCGCGAATC
>JABRWC010000061.1:0-25278 GCA_039961675.1 Phycisphaerae bacterium | reverse complement strand
GCCCAGCTCGCCGCCTCGGCCATGCCGTTCACCACCCGCACGGACCGCATGCGTTTCGTGCACGAGTATTACGGCGCGCGGCAGCTCTCGCACGACGTGAAGGAGCAGATCCGCGTCATCGACCGCCTGGCGCAGCAATACCGACGCCACGAATCGCAGCGCATCCGCATGAACGACCTGTTCAACGAATGGCGGCAGCAGCTCGCCGAAGAGCGGCGCGTCGCCGCTTCGCATAACGCCGAGGGCACCCGCCGTGACGCGTAGCGAGTCGGTCCGCCCGGAATGGCGCGCGGCGCTTGCCCAGGCCGGCGTGCACAACCTGGCCGTGCGGTTGCTGGAAGAGCCGGTCGCTCGCGGCCTGCCGGGCCGGTGGGAGGCGCTCGACAAGCCCGGAATCGGCGGACGCCGCCGCTGGCGGTGGAGCGTGCCGCTGGCCGCGGGCGCGCAGACCCTGTACGTAAAGCGCTACGATGCGGCCGCGCTGCCCGAGCAATGGGACCGTATCCTCCGCCAGTCCGCACGCCACAGCCGGGCCTGGTGGGAATTCACGCAGTCCAGGCGGCTGGCCGAGGCGAACGTCCCGGCGGCGGCGGCGGTGGCGTTCGTCGAAGAGATGAACGGGCGCCTCGAACGACGCAGCGCGGTCGTGCTTGAAAGCGTGCCCGGCGACGCGCTGGACCGCGTGTGGCCGGAGGCACTGGCGCAGCACGCCCCGCTCACGCTGGGCGCCGCGCGGCACGACCTGGCCCGGCGACTGGGCCGGTTCGTGTCCGCTTTCCACGGCACCGGTCTGTGTCACCGAGACTTGTATCTTTGCCACGTGTTCGTCGACGTCCCGCTGGACTACAGCTCGCCGCCACGCTTCGCCCTGATTGACCTGGCGCGAACGCACCAGCCGCGCTGGCGTCGAACGAGGTGGATCCTGAAGGACCTTTCGCAGCTTGACGTCTCGGCCCGGCAGATCGGCGCGTCGCGCTCGGACCGGCTGCGCTTCCTGCTGGCGTACCTCGGATTGCAGCGCAAAGCGGCGCGCACCCGCTGGTACGCCCGCCGAATCGTCCACCGAAGCGATCGCGTGCTGCGCCGCATCGCCCGAAAGAGCCGCGGCGGATGAGGATCGCCATCGTTCAAGAGCACGTCGACGTTCGACGCGGCGGCGCCGAGTCATCCACGCTGGAAATGGCGGCGGCCCTCGCCGAACTCGGCCACGACGTGACCCTGCTCCATTCGGGCGATCCGGCGCCCGACGCCGCCGCGGCGGCGCCGAATGCGCGCACGCTGCGGCTGCAACCGATCGCCGCGCGGGGCGCGACGCGCCTCCGACGCACGCGCGAATACCTGCGGCGCGCCGCGGAGCACTGCCGCACCGGCGGATACGACATCGTGCACGCCGTCGTGCCGCTCGCGGGGTGCCACGTCTACCAGCCGCGCGGCGGGACGTACGCTGAGACCATCGCGCGCAGCGCGGCGCTCGCCGGCTCCACCTGGGGGCGAGCGCTTAAGCGTCTGTCCCGACGCCTGAATCGCCGGCAGCAATTCCTGCTGCGCGCCGAGCGCTCGCTCCTTTCCGGGCACGACGCGCCGGTGACCGCGTGCGTCTCTGAGTACGTGCGCCGACAAGTGCTGGCGGAAGTTCCGAGCCCGCCGGGCGATGCGGTCCAGGTCGTCTTCAACGGCGTCGACGTTCAGTGCCTCACGGATGAAGCGGCGGAAGCGGCGCGGAGCGCCTGGCGCGCTGCGCGAGGGGTTCGTGCCGACGAGCTTCTCGCGCTGTTCGTCGCCCACAACTTCAAGCTCAAGGGACTCGCCGAGCTGATTCGCGCGCTGGCGCTGCCCTCGCGCATCACCTGGCGGCTTGCCGTCGTCGGACGCGACAACCCGCGGCCGTTTCACGCCTTGGCGCGGCGTCTGGAGGTTGCGCATCGCGTGGATTTCGTCGGCGCAATGCCCGACGCGCGCACCGCGTACGCCGCCGCCGACGTGCTGGCGCACCCCACCTGGTACGACCCGTGCAGCCGCGTCGTGCTCGAGGCGCTGTGCTGCGGCTTGCCCGTGGTCACCACGCGCTTCAACGGCGCCGCCGAAGCGCTCATGCCCGGCGTGAATGGAATCGTGATCGATTCGCCGCGCGACACGGCCGCGCTGGCGCGGGCGATCGAGCGCTGCCTGGCGCCGGAGCTGAAGGCCGGCGCCCGCGCGGCTCGCGCGGCGGCACGCGAACGGTTGTCGATGCGACGGCATGCGCGCGAGCTTGCGGCGCTCTACGAGCGCATCCGCGGCCGTGTCGGCGGCGCGTCGGTAGCGGGGCCGAACGCGCCTTCACTGGGATCAACATGACCTCGGCATGGTTTGTCCTGGCGGTCTTCGGGTTCGTGTACGTCGGCATGATCGTCGGGCGCTATCCGGGGCTGGCGATCGACCGCACCGGGATCGCGCTGCTCGGAGCGATCGCGCTCCTGGCCGCGGGCACAGTGTCGGCCGAAGCGGCGTGGGAATCCATCGACGTGCCGACGATGGGGCTGCTGTTCGGGCTGATGGTGCTCTCGGCGCAGCTCCGATTGGGCGGACTTTACGCCGCCATCACGCGCCGCATCGTCGCCGCGCAGCTCGGCCCGGAGGCCCTGCTGGCCGTGCTCATCGGCGTGTCGGGGCTGCTCTCGGCGCTGCTGGCCAACGACATCGTCTGCCTCGCGATCGCGCCGCTGCTCGCCGAAGCCTGCGCGCGCCGCGGGCTGAACCCCAAGCCGTTCCTGCTCGCGCTTGCCTGCGCGGCGAACATCGGCTCCGTCGCGACGCTGATCGGCAATCCGCAGAACATGCTCATCGGACAGACGCTCCAGCTCTCGTTCGCCGGCTACCTGCTGGACGCCGGCGTTCCGGCCGCGCTCGGGCTGGTGGCGCTGTGGTGGCTGGTGCGGCGCCACGCCGCCGGGCGCTGGCACGCGCCTACGCCCGTGCACGCCGTCCACGCGCCCGCGTTCAACCGCTGGCAGACGGGAAAGGGCGTGACCGTGCTGGGACTGCTCGTGGCGGCGTTTCTCTGGACGCCTTGGCCGCGCGAGATCGTGGCGCTGGCCGCGGCCGGAATCCTGCTGATGAGCCGCCGCATGCATTCGCGGCACATGCTGGGACTCGTGGATTGGCAACTGCTGGTGCTGTTCGCCGGGCTGTTCGTGGTCAACCACGCGCTCCAGTCGTCGGGCCTGGCGCAGCGGGCGATGGACTGGCTCGCCGCGCGGCACGTGGACGTCGCGCACCCGGCATGGGTGTTCACGCTGACGGTGCTGCTGTCGAACCTGGTCTCCAACGTCCCCGCCGTGATGCTCATGCTGCCGGCCGCGATGCACACGGCCGCCGGTCCGGCGCTGGCCCTGTCCAGCACGCTGGCGGGCAACCTGTTCATTGTCGGCAGCATCGCCAACATCATCGTCGTGGATCAGGCGGCGCAATTCGGCGTGCGGATCACGTGGCAGGAACACGCGCGGCTCGGTCTGCCGGTGACGCTGGTGACGTTGCTCATTGCGGCCGCATGGCTGTGGCTTATCACGACCGCAACGGCATAGGCCCGCCACGACCGTTCCAGCCGGCGTGCGAGCGTGAGGGAGGGGCCCCGTTCCAGCTGGGTTGCGACCGTTAGCGCGCGGCCATCCGAACCCGGCACGGCAGTGCGGGACGCATTCGCGCAGTTCGTTCCTCGCTCCTTGAGCTCCGCCCGCTACTCGTCCATGCGGGCGTTGAAGAATCCGGCGCGGCGCTGGGCGATGATCTCGGGCGAGCCGCCGGCGTTCGCGGCCCGGATCGCCTCGTACACGCCGGCGACGGACGTCGGCGCCACGAGCGGGATGAGCGGGTCCGTCGGCTGCGGACGGTTCGGGTTCGAGGGCGAGTAGTTCACGTACGTCAGCCGCGGGAGCAGGTTGCTGCGGTCGAGCGTCACCTGCGAGCGCAGACTGTTCTGCGGATCCTCGCGGTCCATCACGCTGGTGTAGACCGTGAACGTGTTGCTGCGCGTGGTGAGCCACTGCGAGTCGATCAGCGCCAGCAGGCTCACGCCCTTGACGAAATCGCCCAGACCCAGCGCCGTGGTCTCCGGCGTCGCGCCCGCCCACGGCGGCAGGTCGAGGAACGCCGACGAGTCGAAGCCCTTCACGTTCGCCAGTTCGCCGACGGTCAGGAAGCCGAACTTCGTCGGGCGGTCGGCGCGATTGTCGCCATTGTCCGAGCTGGGCGACGTGCCGCGCATCTCGCCGTAGTAGACGACATTGCGGTACCCGACGCCGGTCGGGCCGACCGTGCCGCTGCCGGGGTTGGTCACGACCTCGCCGTTGGTCTCGTTCCGAAGCTGGCTGTCGGTGAAAACTGACCACGGCTGGGCCGCGTCGACCGACAGCACCTGCACGCCGTCGCGGTACGCAACCGCGGACTGCGCCAGCCAAGGGCCGAGGCGATAGAGACCCTTGGTCACGTCCTCGGGGGTCGCGACGTACGGCAACCAGGCCGGGGCGCTGAGCTCCGACGAGGTGGCGTAGTCCTCGATCATCGTGCGGACGATCGAGCCGTCCACGTTCGCGCCGACGAGCACGCCGACCGTCGGGTCCCAGAAGCTGGGCGATGGCCAGCCGTCGGGCGACGTGATGAACGCGCCGTTGTCGCGACGCAGCAACGCCGAAAGCAGGTGCGTGGAGAAATCGCCATCCGTCGGCTGGTTCGGCCCCAGCATCGGGATCTTCGACAGCACGTACCACGGAGCGGTGTTGATGTTGATGCGTCCGGGGATGCGCAGCGGATCGACCTTGTCCGGGTCAACCGTGGTGAAGTAGTCGAACACCAGCAGCCCCCAGGGGACCTCGCCCGCATCGCCGAAGTACGAATCGCCGTCGTACTTCTGCCCGTTGTCGAACACCGGCATGTGGCCGAAGTCGGCCGGATAATCCGCGGACAGCGCCCACGGAGGCGCGTTCGCATCCTCGGAATCGGCGTCCGCCTCGGCTTGCGTTTCGGCTTCCAGGTTGTTCCACTGGCGGCGAAGCAGCTCGGAAGTCGGAACCGTGCGTTCCAATAGCCCGGTCGTTCCGTTATACAAGCTGACGTTCGCGAAGCGCGGCACGAACAGCAGAAAGCCCACGGTCGGGAACGAGCGCGGCCGCAGGTCCCGCGCGTCGCTGAACATCGGCAGGTCGTTCATCTGCTCGTAGAGCGTCGGACCCGCGCCGCTCGGACCGGCGTTCATCGTGATCAGCGGAGTCGTGGGTGCGAAGCCGCGGAACGACGCGGGGCCGCCCCCATACGGTGGATCGGGATCGCTGCCGCCGCCAATGCCCGTGAGCACCTGCGACGATTTCAGCGTCTGAACCGATGGCCGGCCGTTCGCGCCGGCGTCCTTGCTCTTGTTGGTCGCGAGATTCCAGCGCGCGTAACGATCGCGCCCGAACGCGTCAGGCGGAAGCTTGTTGAACAAGACCGCGGGGGACGGGTCGCGGTACGACGACGCCCAGCGTTGATCGTCGCGGCCCGGGTCCGCGTCGGGAAGTCCGCGTTTCGGCGCTTCGACGCGCATCTCGTCGATCACGTACCACGGGTTCGGCTGAGTCATGTCGTAACGGCGGCGCCAGAGCCGGACGATGAACTCATCATTCGCATCGCCGATGGTATACGGGTCCGGCAGCACGAACAGCCCGTCCACGCGCTGCGCCTGGCTGTCGAAGCGGTTGTTCGGCTTCGTCGCCGAGCGGATCGCCACCGACGTGAAACTGCGCCCGGCCAGCCGCTGCGGCAAGCTGCGGTTCGGATTCGACAGGTCGATGAACGGGCTTTCCGCGGTGTTCTCCGAAAGCACGAAGAGCGGGTCCGCCGACGCGCCGGTCACGTTGTTGATCGAGATCGCGAATTGCGGCAGCCAAAGGGCGAACGGGTCCGGGCTGCTGCCCACTTCGTACGGGTCCTGCGGATTGAACAACTCGACCGCGATTGCGTACTTGTCGAGCGTAATCGTGTTGTTCGGATCGTTCGGGTCGTCGACGTCCTCGCTCTCGCGGTACGCGATGACTTCCGAGAGGTACGGCTGCGGCGCGTAGCCCACGTACGTCTTGCCGACATGCGGCGGCAAGAGTGTCGGGTCCGCCCCGTCCGTGTAGCTCACCACGTCGACGAACCCCGGCATGGCCGAGGTGCTGCCAAAGCGCGGCGCGGCGAACGCCACGGTGTTGACCGCCAGCATGAACGCCTGTTCGCGCTTGCTGACCGCCTGCTCATCTTTCTTCCAGGTGTAGTTGTACGCGCCGCCCCAGTCCTCCGTGCCGGAGATCATGTCGCCATAGATGCGCGCCAGCCGCTCCACGATCACCCGCCCGCGGAGCGGGTCGTACGTGTACACGCCCTGCGCCGGCTTCTGGAACGCCTTGGCGATCTCGCCCAGGTAGAACTTGAGCTCGCCGGCGTGCGTCGTCAGCTCCGCGTCGCCGGCGGCACTGTTGGTCAGGCTGCGCGTCGGCTCCTTGTCGCTCTGCTTGCGCGCCAGGTCGTCGCTGTTGTTGGTCGTGGTGAGAATCTGCCGGCGGCTGTAGGCCCGCAGCGCGTTGATCTGCTGATTTCCGCCGCGGTTGAACTCGTCCGGCCGCAATGCCGCGGCCCAGGCCCATGCCGCCCGCTCCGTCTGCGAGCTGAACGGTCCACCCATCCGCCCCAGACGCGCGTCGCCAAGGTTGAAGCGCTCCCAGGTCTCGAGCTTGAGCCGCTGGTCGACGAGGTCGAACGGCGGGATGAACGTACGGTTGAATCCGAACAGCGCGTACTGCAAGTCGGGCCGCGGCTCGCCTTGGAGCCAACCCAGCACCGGCGGGACGTTCCGCGCCCAGTACAGCGACGAGCCGATGTACTGCTGGTTCTCGGCCCCGGGCAGCATGCCGCCGCGGCGGCGCAGCGCCGCTTCCGCTTGCGAGCGGTTTTCGGCCAGGTCGGCGAAAAGCCCGTCTACGCCGCGCGAGGGGTCGTAGTCGCCCAACGTGCGGACCGTCTCGTCCGGGTGGCGGATCGAGTTGAACAGCCCGACCGTGAACGCGCGGTTCAGCGGCGGCTGCGAGCCGAAATCGGTCTGAATCGGCGCGGAGTCGAGCGTCACCATGCCGCCGTGCGACACCACGCGCACGCCCACGTCGTACCGCGCATCCTCGCGGAAGCGCTGCCAGACACTGACCTGTTCGCGCTGCGCGGCGGTCGTGGCGTCCGGGTTGGGGATCTTGTTGATGTTCAAACCGCTGCCGCCCAGGCGGACGGGCGCGCCGGCCAGCGTGTTCGCCAACTCGGTCGCGGAGGCGACGCCCATGAACGACGAGTCAGGGATGCCGTCGCCGTCGGCGTCGAGCATCGGCTTCCGCGCGAAGCGAACCACATCGTTGGTGTCCAGCAGCAGCTCCGCCGTCGGGTTCTCGTCGCCATCGAATTCCGGGATCAGCGTAGCGATCGGGTGCAGGGCGGGGCTGGACCCGGGGCCGCCCATCAGCGACGTGACGGCCGGCCAAGCCAATTGATCCAGCACGTCCCAGTCCATGTTTGACCGGGAGCCGAAACGGCGCTCGGCAAGCGTCAGCCCCTCGTTCCACACCGGCTCGGTCGACGCCAGCCAGAACGAGTGGCGGTAGCCCGGAATGTCCTCGGCGGAGTAGTTCTTCGGGTCGCCGCCGGCGAGCATGCCGCCGGAGGACGACTGAATCTGTGCCGCAACCAGAGAGGTCACGCGGTCGGCGATCTCGGCGGCGACCTGGTCGTTGCGGTCGCTGCTGCGGACCTGGACCTGGAGTTCGCGATCCACGCGGGCGAAGTTGATGAACCCGGTGACGATGACGAACAGCAGGGCTAGCAGGCTGATGACCATGATCAGCACTGTCGCTCGTCGCCGGATGGATCGCGAACGCTTCATGAACCACCTGAAGGCTTCGGAAACGCCTGGCTCGGCACGAGTTGCGCCCGCGGCATCCGAAAACGGACTTCGCGGACCCGGGCGCCGGCTCGGCCCTCGCATTCATTCTGCCCGAAGGGTCAACGTTCCCATGCGTCCCGCGGAGCGAACCTCTTGAAGAAACACGACTTGCGACTCGAGCCACGCCCACAATCAGAACCCCTCGCGGGAGCGAGGGGCACCCCGCACCCCCGTGCGCGGCTCGGATGGCGCTCGCTTGCGCTCGCGGTTCCGATCGCGATCGCTGACCGCTCCTACGGGCACGCGGTTCCATATGACTCAAGCAGCGCGCTCAGGTCCGCCAAGTCCACGTCGCCGTCGCCGTCCAGGTCGCCCTGCTCCGGCGTCGCGCCGCTCGACGTTCCATAGTACGTGAGCAGAATCGAAAGGTCCGCGATGCCGACATACCCATCGTCATCCAGGTCCGCCGGGCAGGGGCGGATTGTGCGGTAAGCGCGGACCACGTTCAACCGCGCGATCACCAGCGTCCCCCGTTCGCCGACCGCCGGCGCGCCGATGTTGATGTTCGGCACGCTCACGTCCCAGCGCGACGACAGGTCGGCGTTGAACGAATAGAAGCGACCGGTGCTGAACTGCCCGTTAGACACGAACAGCCGCCCGTCGCGGTCCACGGCCATCCGCGGCGTGAGGTTTCCGCCGGGCGAATCCGTCGCCAGCGGCGCGGAACTATTGAGCACGGCGCCGGTGGCCGGGTCGAGCCGCTGAATCACGTCGCCGGCGCCGATCATGTACACCGATCCGTCCGGGCCGACGCCGAACTCCGACGAGGTGGTCCAGCGCGCCGGCACGCCCCACCGCTGCGTGAGCGTCCCGTCTTCATCCACGAGCGCGTAGAAATAGTCCACTGTGGCGTTGTTCTGCACGCGGGCCAGGTAGACTGTGCCATCCGGGCCGACCATGGGCGAGTTTTGGAGCGTAAAGCCCGGCAGCACCGCGCTGCCGTACTGCCGCACGCCGGTCGCCAGGTCGTGGCGGAACACCTTGTGCCCGCCCGGCACGGCGTCGGCGATGTAGAGCGCGTCGCCGAACAACGCCCCGCCGCAGTTCCCGCTCACGGAGCACACGCGCGGAACGGACCAGACGGTCGTTCCGTCCTCGGCGTTGAAGCGCTTGATCGTCGTAAAGCTGGCGATGATCGGATCGCCGTCAGGCGCGAACACCACGCCGTCGTACGGTCCGGCGTCGATCTCGTCGTCCGAGGTCCATGCCACGGCCCCCGTCGCGGCGTCGAGCGCGTAGAGGACTGCCGAGACCGAGGCGCCGTTCCCAGAGCGCGAGGCGAAGACCAGCCCGTTCTTGACGCCGGCAACCCACGTCGTCCAGTCGCCGCTGTTGTAGGGGATGTTCACGCTCCACAGCACGGCCCCGGTGTCGAGGTCGTAGGCGTAGATCGGCGATCCGTTCGGCTCGCCGCCGGGCGGAAAACCGCTCTGCCGCACGGCGAATACGCGGTTGCCCTCGATGACCGGCTGCCAGCAGATGATCGTGCTCGGGCCGGTGCTCCACAGCACGTCGGCGGCGTCGGGGCCGAGTTCCCCCGTCTGACCGTTGCGGCCGGCGTTGCCGCCGGCGTTGGTCCAATCGTCGGCGGGCACCGGTCGTACAAGCATGACGAGGGCGGGCAGCGTGGCGCAGATCAAGGTGGCTCGTATCCGGGGCTGAATCGTTGACATCGGCTCCCTCCCGCGGGAAGTGCACGAGATGCTCGAGCGCAACCGCGTACGTCTGGCGCTCGTGCGTGACGGTGAATCGACGATAGCGGCGGGTCCGGTTCCGCGCCAAGGCGGATTTGGCGGTACGGGTTTTTGGCTAGCGGCGGGAAGCGATTTTCACTTGATATTCGCATTTTGTTAGGTATACTTTACTGGAGCATGGCGGTTGGGTGAAACGCCCACACTCACGCCCCGCCGCCAGGAGCTTTCATCCCGCCACCCTCGCTGGGAGGGGAAAGAAGCACCCGCCGAGTTGCGGCGGGCCGGGAAGGAGTGCGCGGGGAGGCTGCGTCAGAACCCCGCACGGGAGTGCGGGGCGTCCCCTCGCTCCCGCAAGGGGTTCTGATCGGACGTGCGCGCGGTGCAAACTCACTGGTGAGATGCCGTGCCGCACGACCCTGCGGGCGGGACGCCCGCGTTCCCGTCGCACGCGGCTCAATTGGGGGAACGGACATGTACGCCTCGCAACAGGCCGCCTTGGCGGAGTTGCGCGAGAAAGTGCGGCGGCTTCAGGCCGGCTGCCGGCCGGCCATGGGTTTGTGTCCGACCGGCCTGCCGCCGCTGGACCGGGCGCTCGGCGGCGGGCTGGCGGCGGCCAGTCTACACGAATTCCTCGCTCCCGGCGGCCAGGCGCCCATCCGCACGCTTGCCCTGCGCATGGCAATGCGCGGGTTGACCGCCGGCGACCCGCACGGGCAGCGCCTTCGCGCAGACCGCTGGCTGATGTACCTCGACACGCTGGGCGATTTTTATCCTCCGGCGGCGGCCCGGCTGGGCCTGCCGCTGGAACGGCTGCTGGTGATCCGCGTACGCCGCCTCACGGACGCGCTGTGGACATGCGAGCAGGCGTTGCGCTGTCCGGCGGTCGGCGTCGTGATTGCCACTGTGCGAGCGATCGATCCGTACGCCTCGCGCCGGTTGCAGCTTGCGGCGGAAACCGGCGGCGGGCTGGGAATCCTCCTGCGGCATGAGGAAGCACGGGACATCACGTTCGCGGCCAGCCGCGTACGTTTCACCCCCCGGCCGAGTCCGGCCGGATTCTGGCGGACGCAGGTCGAGGTGCTGAAGCTGCGCGAGGGGCGCCCCGGCGGTCCGTTTGTGTTGGAGCTGGCGCACGACGGATGCCCGCGCCAGGCCCCTGTCGCGCTGCCGGAGCAATCCGCCCGCGCGACGAGCGCCGCCGTGTAAACTGCGCCGTCGGCGCCCTGCCGCCATCAGAACCCCGAGCGTCAGCGAGCGTTCGTCCGAACCCCGCACGGGAGTGCGGGGCGTCCCCTCGCTCCCGCGAGGGGACTGCGTGCCAGACTCACAGGCGGGGACGCTTGTGCTACGTGCGCACGGGTTGGGCGGGCACAAGCGGGGACGCTTGTGCTACGTGGGCACGGGTTGGTCGGGCACAAGCGGGGACGCTTGTGCTACGTGAGCACGGGTTGGTCGGGCACAAGCGGGGACGCTTGTGCTACGTGAGCACGGCGCTCACGCCGCTCAGCGGCAGAACGTGCCGAAGCGCTCCAGCATCGCGGACAGGTCGGCCAGGTCCACGTCGCCGTCGCCGTCCAGGTCGCCTTGCGCCGCGCCGCCCGAGCCGCCGAAGTTCGTCAGCAGGGCCGAAAGGTCGGCCAGGTCGATCGCGCCGTCGCCGTTCAAATCGCCCGGGCAGTCCGTCGCGCACACGAAGTCCGCGACGAGGAAGTCATCGACAGCCGCCTCGATCAGCGATGGATCGGAATAATCGGACGCGACGAAGCGGAGCTGCACGGTCGCGGTAGGCGTCACCTTGTCGCTGACGCGGAACTCGTGGTAGTACCAGCCGCCTTCCGCCTCGACGCCCGCCGGGCCGACCGTCTCCACGTTCACCCAGCTCGCCCCGTCGTTGGCGACATCGACGACGAACGTGTCCGCATGCGGCCCGCTACCCGCGTGGTTGCTGTACCAGCGCCAGTAGCTGATGTTTGCGTCATTGCCGGCGAGGTCGATCACTGGCGAGTACAGCGTCGTCTTGCCGCCGTCCACGTCGTAGACGCCAGCGCTGGAGCCGGCCCGCGTATCGGTCGCCCAGCAGTTCACGCCCGAGGCGGTGTGGTCGTCGCCGGTCTGGACCGGTTCGCCGGAATTCACTGTGCCCTCCGGATCGCCGCGGTTCCAGATGCCGGTCGTCGCCGTGTCGTCGGCAGCGCCAACAGACCAGCCCAAGTCGGTTTCCACCGGGTCATCCAGGTAGATCACGTCCACGCCGACCGCCGCGCTGAAAACGACCGAGGGCGCATCTTCCGGCAGCGTGAGCGTCGTGCCGCCGTCGCCGGACGCCGTGATGTAAAACTCCGGGACATCGTCGCACGCGACCGGCGGCAGCACGGCCTGGTAGTTCGCGCCGCCGAGCGGCACGAGCGGCGTCGTCTGGTAGCTGCCGCCGTCGAAGCGGTATGCGAGCAGCAGGCTGGACGGAACGAGGTTCTCGTCGCCGGGCAGAATCTCGACGTCGAACGAGGCGCCGGCGCCCGGTGCGATCTTGGCCGGCGGCGGGCTGAGCAGGTTGATGAACAGCGCCGGCCGCGTCAGCTCCATTTCGGCCACCCATGTGCCCCAGATGTCCGTGGCCTCGACGTATTCCTGGATGGTCCAGATCTTCAGCTCGTCCAGCGGATCGAGCGTGGTCAGGCTGTAGTCGCCCCAGCGGTTCCGCCCGAAGCCGTCGAGGATGTTGTGCGGCGCCTGACCGGCCTTCAGTAGAACCGGCGTGGCCATCTCGCCTGGCGGATCGGTCGCCACGCGGCCGGTGTAATAGGCGCCGGCGTACTGGCTGGCGTTCGAGCCGGAGAAGCCCATCGCCAGGTCGCCCTGCGAATTCACGCAGATGGATGGATCGAGGTAATAAAGCGTCGTGCTCGACACCGTCCCGGACTGCACCAGGCTCAGCGGCGAGACCTGAATCTGGTACCAGCGCGCCGCCGCCCGCCCGCTTGCGCCGATGCAATGAGCGGCGTAGATGTATCCGTCGCGGTACACCGCGTTCATGATGCGGTCGTCCACGGAGTCCAGCGGAGTGGAGCTGCCCAACGCCGGGGCGTCCGGCGGGTCGGTGTAGCTCGGGACCGTGATGTTGCCCAGGTCCGTCAGCGTCGGCGCGGTCAGCGGCGGGTTCACGCGCCGCACGCGGAGCGTCGTCGAGCCGTTGGCGGAGACGAAATACTCGCCGGCGGGCGAGCCGTGCGTGAACACCGGCTGAATCGCGCCTTCGTACGGCAGGTTGCGGAACGCGGTCACCGTGCCGAGGCTCGGCGAGGGGGCGATGAGCGGCGCCTTGTCGAGCGCGAAGATCGACATGTTGCAGCCAACCATGTACGACGTGACGTATATGCCGTTCGCGTCGTAGCCCAGCGTCGGGTAATCCGGCCAGCAGCCCGCGTCGCTTCCCGCGGAGACCACGAAGCTGGTCTTGAACCAGCCCCCCGTCGGGTCGTCCGTCAGCGAGACCGCCAGGTACACACGCGTGTTGAAGTCCGTGATGTGGATGATCCAGCGGCCGCTGAACTGGTCGTAGCAGACGCGCGGATCACCGTTCGAGCCGGGCAAAAACGACGTCGAGGCCACGTTGCTCAGCTCGACGCCATCACGCGTGTAGATGCCCACGTTGCGGTTCACGACCACCACGAAGTGATTCGGGCCGATCGCCCCGCACGTATCCGGCGGAGCGCTCATCGAGCCGGCGTCGCCGCGGATCACTCCCTGGAAGTTCCGCTGAAGCGTCGGCAGCGTCCCGAGGCCGCCCCGAACCGCGCCGGCCGAGTCCTCGATGGTGGACTCGTCCGCGGACTGCGGCGACTTCTTCTGCATGACCGGCGCCGGCACGATCTCCGGCGGCTGGACAAACCCCTCCGGCCCCGTTTCCCAGATCAGGCCGGCGTAGTCGCCGCCGGTGAGCGTCTGCTTGTAGGTCGCGTCCTCAAAATCGACGACGATCATTGGGCCGGACGGCGCGCCGGCGTCGTCCACCGGACTGTACGTGAGGTCGTCCATGCCGTACCAGGCCGCGTTGCCGTAGACCGGCGCCGCCTCGATGACGATGCGGTCCACGGCAACGAGTTCCAGAGAAACCCAGGTCGGCGTTTCGCCGATATCGGTCGCCCAGTCGCTCAGCGCAACCAGTTCGCCGGCGCGATAGCCGAGCGCGCGCAGGCACGTTGCACGCACGCCCGCGGCGCCTTGGCCGACGAAAAACGCGCCGTGCACGGTCACCGGCGACGGAAAGCCGATGCCCATCTCCGTAGCGCCGTTCTTGTTCACGACATAGAGCTTCCCGGAATGAGGCCGGTCCGCCGCGCGCGGCGACGGGATCGCCCACTCGCCGAACTGCGGCGAGGCCGGCCCGACGATCGACGCTTCGGCCTCGCGCCGCTGGGCGTCGCGGGCCACGACCGTAGCCCAGTCTTCGATTATCTGCGGGCCGAAATCAGCCGGATCGAGCGGCTCACCCTGGATGGTTGTCTCTTGCGCGAGTGCGAAAGTCGATGTCAGCAGCGTCGCCGCCGCCAAGGCAGACAGCGCGCCGAGCGAGCGTAGCGTGAACACGTGGAGTCTCCCCGTTGAGTGCTGAAGCGATGGACGGACAGGTCGGGCAGTTCGGACCAGGCTCGCCGCAGATACCTCCAGGCTCCAGTGTACGGAAATAAGCCGGGGATTCCAACGGCGGGAGCGCAAATCGTGCGGCCGGAGGACCGCGCGGCGTCGAACGGTTGCCGACGAAGCCGCGAGCGGTGATTCTTCCCGCCGAGGATGCGCGCAAGCGCAGCCGGGCGGACTCGGCGCGGCGGGAGCAGGCCACCGCACGCCGGCGGAACGGGCGGAGCCGCTGCCGGCTCTGACGCACGGCGCCGAGAAGACTTCGGTCAACGGCCGGCTGCGCGGCGCCGCGGCGCTGCTGCTCCTGACAGCGCTCGCGTACGCGCCGTGTCGTTCGGAACGGCTTCGTTTGGGACGACGACCCGTACGTGACGGGCAACATCCACGTGCAGCACTGGGAAACGCTGCCGCAGTTGTGGTGGATCCACTGGGACAGCCCCGCCGGCGGTTCGTCATTCACACGCCGCAGTACTACCCGCTCGCGTTCACGAGTTTCTGGGTCGAGCACAAACTCTGGGGGCCGAACCCGCTGCCCTACCACGTCACCAACGTGATCCTGCACACCTTGGCGGCGGCCCTGTTGTAGCGCGTGCTGCGGCGGCTGGGCGTGCCCGCGGCTTGGGTCGTGGCGGCGGCCTTCGCGCTGCACCCGATGCAGGTCGAATCGGTGGCCTGGATCACGGACCGGAAAAACGCGCGCTCGGGCGCGTTCTTCTTTCCAGCCTTCTACGCGTATCTGCGGTTTGACGACTCGAGGCGCCTGGGCTGGTATGCAACGGCGCTGGCCGCGTTCGTGTTCGCGCTGCTGAGCAAGACCGTCGCGTGCGTGCTGCCGGCAGTGCTCGTGATCGCGCTCGTGGCGCGGCGGCGCCTGCGGCCGGCCGAGCTGCTTTCGATGGCGCCGTTTTGGGTGTGGGGGCTGGCGGCTGGATTGGTAACGGCCAGCGTCGAGCTGGGGTCGGTCGCCGCGCCGGGAGAAACGTGGGAGCGCACGTTCTGGGAGCGGTCGCTGCTCGTCGCACCACGCGTGCATCTTTTTTACCTGCGCAACATCGTCTGGCCGCATCCGATCATCTTCACGTACCCGCGCTGGGAGCCTTCGGCGGGTGAGGCGCTCAGCTTTCTTCCGCTCGCGCTGTCCGTGGCGCTGCTGGGCGCCGCCGCTCTGCTCATCCGCAAGTGCGGCCCCGGGATGCTCGCGCTGCTCCTGGCGGCGGCAGCGCTGACATTCCCCGCGCTCGGCTTCTTCAGCGTCTACGCACACCGCTCCTCGTGGGTCGCGGACCACTTTCAGTACCTGGGCTGTGCGGCATTCCTGGCGGCGGTCGTACTGGCGGTATACGGCATCCTGCGGCGGATCGGCCTCGCCCGGCCAAGCGTCGCCGTCGCGCTGGCCGGCGTCTGGCTGGCCGCGCTGGGCACGCGGACGTTCCTGCGGATAGACACCTACCGCGACGCGCGGTCGCTCTGGGAAGACACGTTGCGCCAGTACCCCGCCGCATGGGTCGCCCACCTGAACCTGGGGAACGCCGCCGCTGCGCGCGGCGAGTTCGAAGTTGCGGAGCGGCATTTTCAGAGCGTCATGAAGCACCCCGCGGCGGTCGTGGACGGGCTCGGCGCGTGGGCGAACGCGAAGATGCGCGCCGGCGACGCGCAGCAGGCGGTGGCGCTCAGCCGCCGGGCGCTGGAGCTCGCGCCGGACAACGCCAAGCTGCTCTCCAACCACGCGCTGATGCAGCTTGCCTCGCGAGCCGAGAAGGGCGCGGCGGCCGCGGCGGAGCGAGCGCTCGACCTCGATCCCGGTCTCAGCAACGGCTGGTACACGCTGGGCGTGATTCTCGCCGCGCAGAAGCGCAGCGAAGATGCCGCCGCGGCCCTGCGGCGGGCGATCGAGCTCGGGCTGGACCGCGCCGATCTGTGGAAGCGCTACGCGGACGTGCTGGCGGCACTCGGCCGTAGGGAAGACTCGCAGGCGGCGTTGGAGCGATCGCGAATGCTGGCGCCGCCGACCGTGTCGAATCGCGAATAGTTGTATCCGCGAACCCGGCGTTGTGCGATGCAATGCGCGGCGCACCCCGGCCGGCATCGGCCGTTACGGGCAGGTCTTGCCGTAGCTGGCGAGCAAGTCCGACAGATCGGCCAGCTCCACGTCGCCGTCCAGATCGAGGTCGCCGTCGTCGAAGCTCGCGCCGCTCTGCACGCCGAAGTTCGAAAGCAGGTTCGACAGGTCGGAAAGCCCGACCGCGCCGTCGAGGTCCACATCGGCACGGCAGGCGCGAAGGTCGAAGACGTACGCCGCACCGGAATTGCAGTTGGGATCGCCCTCGCACGCGCCGTCGTCGCCGCTGGCGCCGACGACGGCCCACGTTTCCCACAAGGCGTTTGCGGCACCGAAGCCGTCGTCGGCCGTCACTTCCGCCGCGCTGATGGTTGCCGCGTGCTCCCACGCGCCGACCCCGCCGCGGTCCCGCAGAAACAAGCGTGAAATGCCGGAGTCGGACCCCGCGTTGTCGTGAAGGGGGTTGCCGATCAGTGCCAGGTCCCGCCACAACGCCACGCCCGCGCCGGCCTGGTCCCAGGCCACGGGGTCACCGACAAGCGTGGCGGCCTGATGCCAGGCGCCGGGATGCTCCGCGTCGGGATGGAACAGGTACGTCGTGCCGCTGCGAAACGCAGCGCCGTCACCGCCCGGCGCGCTGACGGCGACGGTGTCGCCGTAAACCGCGACCGACGCCCCGAACAGGTCGAGCGCCTCGGTGTCGTTGCCGACGAGCTTGGCCGCCTCTCCCCAGGCGCCCGGTCCGCCCGCATCGCGCTCGAAGATGTAGGCGGCGCCCGCCGAATCGCCCGCTGAATCGTCACCGACCGCGCCAACCACGATCCGGTCTCCGAAGACCGCGACCTCGCGGCCGAAGAGGTCGACGGCGGCCGGTGCATTCGGCGTGAGGCGGCGAACGAACCGCCAGCTCCGCGGCGAGTCCGGCTCCCGCTCGTACACGTACGCGGCGCCGCAGTCCGTGTACGGCACGTCGTAGCGCCAGGCACCGACGACGATGACGTCGCCGCTGACGCCGACCGAGATGCCGAATTGCTCTTGTGGAGTCGGCGCGGAAAGCGACAGCCTGACGACCTCGCCCCACTGGCCCGACTCGTCGTGGTCCCGCTCGAACACATGAACCGCACCCGCGTGCGGGATCGGCCCGGCACGAAACGGAGCGCCGACGACCGCGACGTCGCCGTCGATCGCGACCGCAAAGCCGAACCCGTCGTCGAGTTGCGGATCGCCCGCGGCGAGCTGAAGCAGCTCGATCCAGGCGCCCAATTCGTCTGGCTGCCGCCGAAACAGGTACGCGGCTCCCTGACCGCTGCCGAGCGGGCACAGTCCGCACGAGGGAGCGCCGACCAGCGCGAGGTCGCCGCTGATCGCGACCGACGCTCCGAAGGCGTCCTGTCGCGTGAGCGTGTCCGGCGCCAGTCGGACGCCAAGACTCTGCGCGGGCGCAGCAAAGCTCAGCGCGAGCGCGCCGAGGAGCAGCGCACAAGTCGCGATGCGCGAAGCGTTCATGGGGAATACGGGCTGTGCGGGCAATGACGGATGAGCATGTGCCTCCCTATCTGCCGCAGGATACACCCGCCCTCCGCCGTGCCGAACGCTGAATCCTACGTCAGCCGCAACACCGCCTCGTGAACCACGTAGGCCGCGATTGCGATCAGCCACATGCCGACGACCAGGTTGATGAACGTGACGACCGTGGCGCGGGGCAGGTCGGAAACGCGCCGGGCGCGCGTCGCGCGGTACACGAGCGCGATGCACGCAGCCAGCGGCAGGAACATCCACAGCCGCGCCCCGTCGGGGAGGTCCAACGGGTGCAGGAAGGGGATCCACGCCAGCACGCGGGCGGCGATCATGTCCCGCCCTCGTGCCGCGCTGCCTCGCCCGCCGCCAATTCGTGCTCAAAAACCGGCTTGCCGTCCGTCTGCGCGCGGGCGATGGCGTCGAGAATCGCCAGGACATTCAGCAGACCGGCGGTCGCGAGGAAAATCTGCGCCACGTCCGATTCCGGGTAGTAGCTCACGTAGGGCGAGTATTGCGTGGGCGGGACGGTGGGCAGGCTGCGGCTGGCCGCCATCCCGATCAGCGTATAGCTCAGCACGGGCAGCTCGGCGATGAACAGCCAGCGGTTCGCGACCGGGTTGATGTTCTCCTTGACGCCGCCGATCGCGGCGCCGCCCCAGTACGGCAGGCTGATCGCCGCGAAGAACACCAGACCGATGCCGCGCTGGCGCAGCCAGAAATGTCCCGCGCCGGGGAGCAGGCACGCCAGCAACCCGGCCTGGATCGCTCGCGCTGTTCTGTCGGATCGCGCTGCCATGAGCTCCCCGCTCAATCCCTCGCCTGTAGAAGCCGGCTCCGACCGCGCCCCGCAGTGTCGGTGTCCGTGGCGTCGAACCTGCTCGTCCGGCGAGTCCCGTAGCGCCGGAACTCAGAGTCCGCCGAGGAAAGTCCCGTCCCAACCGCCCTGCGCCATTATTCGAGCGCGCACGGACCCGACGGATCGCCGCAGCGCCCGCATCCGCCGCGCGGAAGCGCTTCGCTCGGTTTGCCGGAATGCGCGGCGAACGTGCTGAGGGTCCGCTTGGTCCTTCGGCTGCCGCAGTGCGGGCAGCGCGCCCGGTCGGCGTCGTCCGCCGAGGGAACCAGGCGTTCGAATCGCGCCTTGCATTCGGCGCAGTCGTACTCGTATAGCGGCACGGGTGGCCTCCCCAACGCGCGGCGCAGTATAAATACGCGCCGGGAACGACGCAAACTGCGGCGGCTCTGGACTTACTCGTACAAGTGCCGCTCGAGAATCTCGCGGCCGCGCTGCATGGCGTGCCGGGTGTTGAAGCGCAGGTACAGGACGACCTGTCCGGCGAGCACGGCGGAAGTAAGCCCGCCCAGGTTCACGCCCTGCTCGGCCAGCGCGAGCGTCGTGTCGGCGACCAGCCCGGGGCGGTCGGGTCCGGTCACGCGCAGCACGTGAATCCCTGACCGCCGCAGCCCGGCCGCCTCGGCCGCGCGGCGCTGCCCGTCGCTGGTGAGCGGCGAGACGTAGAGAATGCCCTTTCCCGGTTCGTCGGGCGTGGGCCGGCCGATGACGAACTCGAGGTCGGCGCCGGCCTGGCTCAGGCACTTCAGCACGCGCGCGGCGCCGCCGGAACGATCCTCGATCGTGCCGGCCCAGATATCCACCTGCGAGATTTCATAGCTCATGGCCTCGCTCCCGGTCACGCGGCCTGGGCCATCGTCTGCACCTTGTCGACGATGTCGGCCAGCACCTCGTCGGTGCTGAGGCCCTCGGCTTCGCCCTCGAAGTTCAGCAGCAGGCGGTGCCGCATCGCCGGCAGCAAGGCCCGGCGGGCGTCGTCGAAGCTCACGTTGTAGCGGCCGTCGAGCAGGGCGTAGATCTTCGCCGCGAGCGTCAGCGCCTGCGCGGCGCGCGGGCTTGCGCCCCAGCGGACGTACTTGTTCACTTTCTCCGTCGCGAACGCACCTTGCGGGTGCGTGGCGAGCACCAGGCGGATGACGTAGTCCTGCACGTGCGGGGCGACGACGACGCGCCGCGCGACCTGCTGCCCTTCGATGATCTGCTCGCCGGTCAGCACCGGACGGATTTCGGGCGTATAGCCCGCGGTGGTGCGGTCCAGGATGGTCTTCAGCTCCTCGCGGTCGGAGTACCCCACGACAAGCTTGAAGAAGAAGCGGTCGAGCTGCGCCTCGGGCAAGGGATAGGTGCCCTCCTGCTCGATCGGGTTCTGCGTCGCCATCACGAAGAACGGCTCCTTGAGCCGGTAGTGCACGCCGCCGGACGTTACCGAGTGCTCCTGCATCGCTTCGAGCAGAGCGGACTGCGTCTTGGGCGTGGCGCGGTTGATCTCGTCGGCCAGGACCATCTGCGCGAACAGCGGTCCGCGCTGGAACTCGAATTGCCGCCGGCCGGTCTGCGGGTCCTCATTGATGATGTTGGTGCCGATGATGTCGGCGGGCATGAGGTCGGGCGTGAACTGGATGCGCGAAAACTCCAGGCTGAGCGCCTGCGACAGTGTGCGAATGAGCAGCGTCTTGCCCAACCCCGGCACGCCCTCCAGCAGCACGTGGCCGCCGGCGAACAGCGCCACGAGCACGCCCTCGACCACCTCCTGGTGGCCGACGATCATCTTGCCGACTTCCGCACGCAGCCGGTTGAAGTCGTCGCGGAAACGCGCGACGCGCTGCTCGACCTCGCCGCCGTCCGTGCTCGCCATGCCGCACTCCGATTACGCTGCCCGCCCGCAATTCACGCACAGTTTACGCCGAGGCGCGCAAAGTTACACATCCGAGCCGCTGCGCCCACAGCGGGAGCGGCGCGATGGATCACGGCCGCGCCGCCGCCGGGAAAAGCCGTTCGGCAATCTGCACCGCGTTCAGCGCGGCCCCCTTGCGAAGCTGGTCGCCGGCGCAGATGAATTGCAGCCCGCGCCCGTCCGCGACGCTTGGATCCAGACGCAGGCGGCCGACGAGAATCTCGTCTCCACCGCTGGCGCGCAACGGCGTCGGGAAGCGGTTTTCACCGGGATCGTCCACCAGCCGCACGCCGGGCGCTTCCGCCAGGATGCGCCGGACCTCCTCCAGCTCCACCGGCTCGCGAAACTCGACGCTCACGGCCTCCGTGTGCGCGCGCAGCACCGGGACGCGCATGCACGTCGGCGCAATCGCGATCGAATCGTTGCCGAAAATCCGTCGCGTCTCGCTGATCATCTTACGCTCCTCGACGTTCAGCCCGTCGGCGCCGACCGCGGAGTTGTGGCTGAACACGTTGAATGCGCACGGCTCGGAGAAAATCTCCGGGCGGGCCTCGCCGCCGGACAGCACGGTCCGCGTCTGCGAGACCAGTTCATCCATCGCCCGGGCGCCGGCCCCGCTGGCGGCCTGGTACGTGCAGACCACGACACGCCGCACGCCGTAGCGGCGATGAAGCGGCCAGAGCGGGACCGCGAGGATGATCGTCGAACAGTTGGGGTTGGCGATGATGCCGGCGTGCCGCTGCAACTCCCCGGCGTTAACCTCCGGCACCACGAGCGGCACGTTCGGGTCGGCGCGGAACGCGGACGAGTTGTCCACGACGACCGTGCCGGACCGCGCGGCCGCGGGCGCGAACTCGCGGCTGACGGCGGCGCCGGCGGAAAACAGCGCAAGCTGCACGCCGCGCAGCGAGTCCCCGCGAAGCGTTTCGATCGTGCAGGCGCGGTCGAAAAACTGAACGGTTCGCCCGGCCGACCGCGGCGAAGCCAGCAACCGCAGCGAGCGCAGCGGGAAACGGCGCTGCTCTAGAACGGCCAGCAGTTCCCGTCCCACGGCGCCGCTGGCCCCGACGATGGCGACGCAATCCAGCACGATGTCGGCCCTCATCCTGGTTCGAGATTCGCTCGCGCCGCGCGGCTGTCCGCGGGCGACGCGTATGCTACCATCCGACGGACGCGACTTGCGCCTTGGGGGCGACCGCATGAGCCGTTGGACGTACTACTGTCCGCTGTGGGTCGGCGCGCTGCTGGCGCTGCCGCTGCACCAGACAATCGCGGAGAGCTGGCCCGGCCTGCCGCCGAAGATGTACTGGCCGTACGTTTGCGCTGTCAGCATCGTCGCTGGCGGGATTTGCCAGCTCATGCTGATCGGGGCGCAGGGCGCATTCGCGCAGGTGCTTCCCGCGCCCGGCGGGCGGTCCATCCGCGGACGCGGGGCGGCGGTCGCCGGCGCGCTGCTGATGCTGGGGCTGACCGTGGCCGTCGCCGCGGTGCTGTTGGCGTCGGAGGCGTTCGGCGCCGGCGCCTGGATCGTGGGCGCACTCGCAGGCACATTGCTGATCGCCTCGGTGGTCACCTACGCCTGGTGCTGGCCGGCGGCGGTACGAGACTTCGCCGACGAGCGATGAGACTCTTGAGCGTCGGCGCGCGAGAGAGCGCCGGCGCCGCGCTCCGATCTCAGTTCTCCGAACTCTTGCGCGTCGTAAGGAAGTTGCGGATGGCCCTCACGCAGGCCTCGGCCAGTGCGCTGTTGTCGCCGCGGAGGAACGATTCGCTCTCGGCGCGGACGATTCCATCCGCCACCACGCCCGCCTCTCCCAGAAATTTCACGCGCGCCAGCGCCTCGGCCGCGCTGAAGAACCCCTTCTTCTGGGAGTAAAGGAACTCCGTCTGAATGCGGATCACCGGCGGGCCGCCGGGGTAGAGGTCGATCAGGTCGCCGTCCTGCTCGAGCTTGCGCGCGGCTTCGTTGTATGGAGACAGCAGGTCCGGCGGGCAAATGCGCGGCCCGGCGCTGGTGATCGCCGCATCAAACGAGAAGGAGTTGTACGGCGAGAGCGCGGTCGGCGCGACGTCCTGTACCAGGATGAACTCGCCCTGCGCCCCTTTCACCTCGCTGAATGCCTGCTTGATCGCGGTGCGGCAGCCGGCGGATGCGGCCGCCAGGCCGATCAGGGCGGTAATCGCGGCCAGTCGTACTGCGCGCATGCGCGACGTCCCTCTTGTGTCGAGCCGGTTTTGCTCCGACTCCGGGCCATTCCGCAACGATCGCGCCGCGCCCGGCGCGTTCCGCTGCCGCACGGATGCCGGGCCGGTGCGGCCTCCCCCCGCCGTTCAGCCGCGCCGCCGCGCCGCGCGCCGCACGCCGCCCTGCTTCATTCCGATGATTCCCAGAAGCGTAAACACCAGCGGCGCGGAACCGAGCGGCCCGCACGCCGAGCCGCAGTCGCCGATCACGTCGCCGATGTCACCGCCGTCCGAGGCGCTGCCTGCGATGAGCAGTGAGACGTCGGCGTCATCGTCGGCACCGCTCTCGAAGTTCGCCGTCGCGATGTCGAGCCGGCCGTCGTCGTCGAAATCGCCGAGCGCCAGACCGGTCGGCCCGTTACCCGTCGAGAACGAATCGGCGGCCTGGAGGTTGCCGTCGCCGACGCCGGCCAGCACACTGACGCTGTCACCTTCGAGATTGGCGGTGATCACGTCCAGGGCGCCGTCCTCGTCCGCGTCGGCCAGCTCCACGTCCTCCGGCCGGTTGCCCGCGTTCACCGCGTCGCCGACGTTGAACCCGCCCGCGCCGTCGCCCAGCAGCACCTGCACGGTGTCGCCGACGGAGTTCGCGACGACCGCGTCCGGGTTGTCGTCGTCGTCGATCAGGCCCGCGGCGATCGCGGTCGGCACCGTTCCGACATCGAAGGTCTCGGTGACGCCGGTGAACGCGCCGCCGCCGGCGTTGATCAGGAGTCCTACCTGGTCGCGTAACGAGAGGGTCGTGACGATGTCGGCCTGTCCGTCGCCGTCAAAGTCGGCGATGGCCGCGCACGTGGGTTCGGAGCGCGTCGCGCCGGCCGTAAGCCGGACGTTGACGTCGACCGGGTCCTCGAAGTCGCCGTCTGCATTCCCGGTATTGATGAGCACGGTGAGCGTATCGTCCTCGGGATTGGACGTGACCAGGTCCGGGGCGCCGTCGCCGTTGACGTCGCCCACCGCCACGTGTGTCGGGGCGTTTCCGGTGGCGTAGCGGACCGCGTTCAGAAACGTCCCGCTGCCGGCGCCGATGAGCACGGCGACTTCGTCGTCGCCCAGCAGCGTGATCGCCAGGTCGGGCGTGTCGTCCCCGTTCAGGTCGGCGACGGCGATCGCGCTCGGACGCGTGCGCAAATCAAGCTCGTCTCCGACGCTGAATGTCCCGCTGCCGTTGTTCTCCAGAATAATCACGGGCGGCGAATCGAGATCGAGATTCGTACTGCAAACGACGAGGTCCAGGTCGTCGTCGCCGTCAAGGTCTGCGGCGGCGATGTCCGCCAGTTCCAGCGTTTGGTTGCCGTCGGTCGCGCTGATCGAGTCGGCCGCGAGAAACTCGATCGGCAGCACCGTGGATTGGGCCAGGGCGGCGGCCGCGACCGACATCGACAGGCAGAGGCAAGGCATGATGCGTTTCATGGATGCGTCTCCCATTTCGCTTGGAACCACATTCCCCGGAGAACCCGTTCGCCGCACGGCGTGCGGCGCCCTCACCCGCCGCGGAATTGTGGCCGAACAGCAGATGCACTTCAAGGCGGAATAGGTTTGGCGAGGATGGGCTGGCCGCAGCGGATCCTGGTTTGTCCAGCACGCCGCCCGTGCCGCCAGCGCGTTCAGGTCAGGCGCTGCATCTCGGCCTCGGAAAGCTCGAAGTTGGCGTAAACCTTCTGAATGTCGTCCTGGTCTTCGAGCGCTTCGATCAGTTTCATGAGCTTCTGCGCTTTCTCGCCCTCTACGCGTACGGTGGAGCTGGCGACCATCGTGATTTCAGCGGTTTCGGGCGTGACGTTTTGTTCTGAAAGCGCCTTGCGGAGCGCGTCGAACACGGCCGGGTCGCAACTGATCTCGAATCCGTCGCCGTCCGCCCGCACGTCGTCCGCGCCGACCTCCAGCGCGACGGCGGTGAGCGCTTCCTCGTCCGCGCCCGCCGCAGGCACGCGAACCACGCCGCGCTTGCCGAACATCCACGCCACCGCTCCCGGGGCGCTCAGGTTTCCCCCGTGGCGCTCGAAGATGTTCTTGACCTCGCCGGCGGTGCGGGTGCGGTTGTCGGTGAGCGCGGTGCAGTAGATGGCCACGCCGCCGGGCCCGTAGCCCTCGTACACAAGCTCGACGTATTGTTCCGTGCCGAGTTCGCCGGTGCCCTTCTTGATCGCGCGTTCGATCGTGTCCTTGGGCATGTTTTCGGCGCGCGCGGCTTCGATCGCGTAGCGCAGCGCGAGGTTCGCGCTGGGGTCGCCGCCTCCGCCGCGGGCTGCGACGATGATCGCCCGCGCAAGCTTGCTCCAGGCCTTGCCGCGGCGCGCGTCCGTGACAGACTTGGCGCGCTTGATCCGAGCCCAGTGGGAATGTCCTGCCATGCTCCGCCCGCGATCATCCGCACTTGTTGTTGGAGGACCGGTCTCCGAC
>JABRWC010000060.1:0-17360 GCA_039961675.1 Phycisphaerae bacterium | reverse complement strand
TCGTAAAGCGGGGGTTGAGGGTTCGAATCCCTCCATCGGCTTTTCCACTGATCGTCTCACGCCGCCGGGCATGCTGATCGCCGGACCACCTGAGTTCGTCACGCGAGCATTCGCAACGTTGTGCTTGGGGATTCGGGACTGTTGAAAGGCCTGGTCGCCGGTTTGCGGCCGAGAGACCAGGGTGTCTATCGGCCGCGCGAATCAGGCGAAGTACTGCACCGCGCGCCGGAAGATCGCCAGCCCGTCGCCGTCGTCCTTTCGCTCACGGGATGTCCAGCACGGATGCTGAATCGGGTCGATGTGGCGCTCCGGGTGCGGCATGAGGCCGAGCACGCGGCCGGTCGGATCGCAAATGCCGGCGATGTCGGCCTCGCTCCCATTCGGGTTGTATGGCACGAATTGCCCGCTCGCGTCGGCCGACGCGCGCGGTTCAGGGGCGTCGGCCGCAGCGTGAGCGGATGCCACGGCGCTGAACGGACCGCGAGCCTCGCGGCCGGATTCATTGTGGCCACCAACATCCGCGGCAACGGAGTTGGGCGCGAGGCGACCGGAAGCGACGGAGGCAAGCGAGACGGCGGCGTCTGGACTGGAGGCACTCGATTCCCGTTGTCGCACGCGCTTGCTGTCGGTGCCCGTCACCAACCCAGACTCGGAATTCGCGCACGAGTTCGCGGCGGGGTGATAGCTCAGCGCATTCTGTCCGGCGGCGACGACCTCGCGGCACGCACGCTGGTCGCGGAACACGACGCGGCCCTCGCCGTGCGCGATCGGCATCTCGTAGAGGCGGCCCGCTTCGGTGAAGACGCACGGCGATACGCCGGCTTGCAGCGTCACCCAGCGGTCCTGGAAGCCCGGCGGCTGGTTGGCCGTGATCGAGCAGTCTGTCGAAGCCCGGCCGGCCGTCGCGGCGCCGCCCGGAAGCAGCCCGACCTGGACGAGCACCTGGAAGCCGTTGCAGATGCCGAGCACGAGCTTTGCGGATTCCACGAACGCGCGCAGCTCGTCGGTCGCGCCGCGCCGAAGCTGCACCGCGAAGATGCGTCCGGCGGCCACGTCATCGCCGTAGCTGAAGCCGCCCGGAATGGTGAGCACCTGGTAGTCGCGAAGCAGGGACGGGTCTTCCAGCAGCCGCCGCACGTGCACGCTGTCGACGCGAGCGCCGGCGCGTACCCAGGCGTACTCGGTTTCCCGGTCGCAATTGGTGCCTGGGGCCCGCAAGAGCAGCACTCTCGGCTCAGCCACCGCGAATCCCCGCCGGCCGACATTCGCCGGATCTGCGTGCAGAGCATAGACTGTTTGGTGTTTGGAAGCCAAGGGGACCGGTCCGCGCGGGGCGTCAGACGGCGGCGAATACGAATCACGCCGGTTCGCGGCTTTGCGGTCGGTCCGTCCGGGAGGTCTACATGCGACGCAACGTTCTGCTGCTGGTGCTCATGTTGGGCACTTCGGGGACGGCGCTGGGTCAGGACCCGAACGACGTGAAGAACCGGCCGTCGCCGCCGCGCCCGAACCGCATCAAGCACCTTCAGGAGCAGGCCGCGCGGTTCATCCAGGCGACGCGGCAGTTCTCGAACTGGGACGAGCATTACGAATACATCATGGAGGCGGCGGAAAAGGTCTATGAGCGCAACAACTGGAGCAGCGAGTCGGACCTGTTCTCGCTCGAGATGGCGCGCGAGGTGGGGCGCATTCCGCCATGGAAGATGCAGGAGCGGCTGAACAGGGCGATGGACATGATCGGCGACCGCTACTTGCTGAACGAGCAGCAGAAGCAGCTTCTGCTGAACATCGTGGTCCGCGAGAGCTTGGGCGTGTTCGCCCGCCATGCCGACCGGATCATGGAGTATTCGCTGGGGTTCGTGGAAACACGGGCCAGCGGTCAACCGTTCACGCCGGAGCAGATCTCGCACTGGATGGAGCTGGCGCAGCCCGTGTTCGAGGACGCGTTGGACCGCACAGAGCAGGCCTCGAAGATCTTCATGGACCAGCTTGACCCGGAGCAGCGGCAGCTTGTTCAGCAGGACCTGGACGCCACGCTGGGGCGCGTGGCCGACATGGACAAGCTCGCGCAACGCTGGCGCAACGGCGAATGGGACCCGAGCGACTGGGGGCTGGAGGAAGACCCGATCCAGACCGGCACGTGGACTCCGGGGGAGGCCGACGGCGGACGAGCGGCTGGCGCCGCACGGGCGCCCGGCGGAGACCGGCCGCGCGGCGCGGCGGCGCGGCGCCCGCGCGATGCGGCCGCGCGTCACGCGGAAGCCGAACAGGGCCAGCCGCCGCCGGACGAGCCGGCGGTCGAGCTGCCGGATGCGTCGCGCCCACGCGGCGGGACGGCGCGCGGTGCGCGGGATTCGGAAGTGGGAGCAGGAGACGAGACGGGCGCCGGCGAGAAGCCAGCGCCGCGGCGGGACGGCAAGGCCGCGGCGAGCGGGCCGAGCGACGACTGGGCGGCGTACGTGCGCAGCTTCATCGCCAAGTATCAACTGAACGAGGAGCAGCGGCAGCGGGCGTGGCTGCTGTACGAGGACGCGCGCGCGCGACGCGAGGTGTTCAGCAAGCGCGCCGAGCGGATCGCCAGGGAGATCGCGCAGAAATCGGGCGAAGGCTCGGAGGCCGCGGCCGGTGCGCTCGCGGAGCACGCGCAGCAGGCCAGGAAGGACGAAGGCCGACTGTTCGAGCAGCTCAAGCAGCGCCTTGAGCGGATTCCGACGCGCTCGCAGCGCCGCGAGGCGGACGCGGCGAGCCGCCCGAAGTCCTCCGACAGGAAGGCCGCGAGCCGCGGCTCGGCGAAGGACGACGAGGCGCCGTAGGCGCCGGCCACTTGCCAGCAATCCGGCCGTCGCTAGGATAGCACATTGCGCTGCGGCGCGTGCCTCGCTAGCTCAGTTGGTAGAGCAGCTGACTCTTAATCAGCGGGTCGAAGGTTCGAGTCCTTCGCGAGGCAGTTCAGCCACGCCTCCCGCGATCCGCTACTGCGCCACGAGGAAAACCCGCTGCGTGCACGTCGCGGTGCGGCCGAGGCTATCCGTCGCAGTCCACGTTCGCTCGATGCGGCCGCCGCACCCATCGCCCACGAGCACATCGCGATACGTCACGACCGTGGCCGGGTCGCCGCCGGGCGCGAGGACGGGCGTCCCCGTACCGCGGCTGTCGTACGTGACGCGCAGCGCGTCGATCGTGAAGGTGACTTGCTCCTCCCCGGCAATCGGCGACGCGGGCGAGGGCAGCGTCAGCGTCAGGCTGCCGCGGATGGAGAACCCCGCTTCCGGCGCCGCGCACGCGACGCGCAGCTCGCGCTGCGGGCCGTCCGCCGCGGACGCGGCCAGCCCGACACCCAACGGCTGATCGTCGTAGCTCAGGTTCGACACGACGACGCTTGACCGCGACGTGGCGGAGGCGCGGATGCGCAGATCGGACGGAACGCCGGCCGCGACCTTTCGCCCGGTCGCGACGCCCGCGAGTCGAAGCTCCAATATGCGGGTCTCGGGGTTGTATTCCAACTCGAACCCGAACGGGCGGCCGCTGCGGACGGTGACCGTCGCGGGCTGGCCGGGTCCGAGACTGTCCGCGGTGAAGAGGCTCAGCGGAATCGCAAAGTCCTCATCCGAGCCGCCCTTGGGGCCTTGGCCGTGTGCGCCGCCGCCGAAGAGGAATTCGCCGTAGATCGGGCCTGGCTCGTCGATGTCGAGGACGGCGACGGGGACGCCAGTCTCGGAGCAATCAACCGGCTCCACGCCGACCGGATCGGACAGCGCGCCGCAGGGAACCGTGATGTCGGGCGGACAGACGATCTGCGGCGGCTGGTGAATCGACGGCGGCTCGGCCGATCCGCGGACACGGATGGTCTGCGTGCACTCGGAGACGTTGCCACAGGCATCCTCGGCGGACCAGATTCGCCGAATGACTCCGGGGCAGCCGTCCTCGAGCTCGTCGTGATGGGAGACCACCGGGGCCGGATTGCAATCATCGCTCGCAATGGCGCCGCCATGGAGCGCGGGGCTCGCGTCCTCGCCGCAGTCGATCTCGATGTCGGCGGGGCACGTGAGCGCTGGCGCGGTGCGATCGACCAGCCGGATGGACTGGACGCAGGCGTTCGTCGCGCCGAAGCGGTCGGTCGCGGTCCAGGTGCGCTCGACAATTCGGGGACACGAATCCTGCACCACGGCGTCTACGAACGTGACCGTCGGTGCGTCGTCGAGATCGCTCGCGGCGCTGGCGAAGCGCGTGAACGAGGGGTCGCTTGGGGCGCTGCAATCCAGCTCGATATCGGCGGGGCAGACGAGGATCGGCGGGATCATCTCCGCCAGCACCACGACGACGGTGTCGCCGTCGCGGAAATCGGCGCCGAAGCGGTAGGACTGCTCCCGCAACGTGCGCCGCCCGGACCCGCCAAGCGACTCGGCACGAACCCACAGGACTTCGCCGGAATCCGGGCCGACCACCAGCGTATCCGTTTCAGCCGGCACGGTGCGTTCGGCTACGTGGACCTCGTTGCCGAGTATGTCGATCGCCACGGTCGCGTGAACCGGCTCGGGCAAGCGGTTGTCGAGGCGGACGCGGACTTTGCCGGACACGACGTTCGGGACGTCGAACGACGAGCTTACGTCGGAAACGAAGCGGGACGCCGACGATGCGGACTGGTCCGGGCAGCCGGCGAAAGACATCAGCGCGGCCGCAGTCGTTACGAGCAGGCTGAGGGCGGAGGTAGGTCCGCAGCAGGTATTTCGCATGGGTCGCTACTGGCCGAACTCGCGGGCGGGCGCTGCCGGCACCCGGCTCGGGGCCTGGCGCACGGGGCGCGCGGTCTCCATAATGTCAGAATGCCGCCGTTTCTACAGGTGGCGCGTGAACACTCGCCGCCGGGAGCCCTGATCCATTATAGGCCCGAAGCGGGCGTTTCCGGCGAAGAAAATGGACGTTCGGCATTTCGCCGCGGCGATTGGGCCGCGCGACGGTTCGGCCCATCGGCCGTCCAGGGCAGCCATGCGTTGCGGCGGGTCCATTCGGGGTCGAATCATGCGCCATCGGGCGTGGATGACTGGCCAAAAGGCCGGTCCCACGCGGGGCGTGCGAATGGGAGCGCCCGGCAGCGGACCGGCGGTTGACTATGCGATTTGCAGACGTGCGATTTGCAGACGCGCGCTGAAGCCACTCACCACCACGCTTTGCCGTAGCGCGGCGTTCGCAAGGGCAATGGCTCGTCAGTCGCGCCGCCGGCCGCGGATGCCGAGTGCCGTGAGGACCGTTAACGGAAGGAACCCGAGCAGCCCGGTGCCGCAGAGCGAGGGGCTGGCGGGCGCGGCCCCGTCGTCCGTCTCGCTCTCGGGCGGGTTCGCGCCGGGCGCGTCGGCGAGCGTGTTGGGCGTGCCGACGATGGTCACCCCGGAAGCCGTTGCGCCGTCGGACGACCCGCCGGTCGAGCCAGTGGCGCCCGTAGGCGAACTACCGGCGCCCTGCTGCGCGACGATAGCCTCGGCCTCGGCGATCTCCTCGACCGTGGCGAGCTGAAGCAGGAACGCCTGGAACACGTCCTCGGTCCCGTTCTTGGCGACGCCCCACCCGACGATCTGTCCGCTGTCATTGATGTCGCGCGCCTCGGTGAGCGTGATTTTGGGGTTCGAGGTCGCGAGGAGCTGGCTGTTCAGGTCTCGCATGACGCCATCGACGTAGACGAACGCGCGGCGCTGGCCGGCGGCGTTCTCGGCCCAGCCGACGACCTGGCCCAGCTCGTTGATGCGCGAGGCGCTGCTGTTCGCCCCGCCGAGCGTGCCGAGGTCGGACATCTGGCCGTTCTGCCAGAGGAAGGCGCGCGTGTCGGCGCTGGGGGTGTCGGACTCGCCGACGATCTGGCCCATGTTGTTGATGTCGCGCGCCCAACTGTTGTTGCCGCCGAGCGTCCCGAGGTCCTCCATGAGGTCGTTTACCGGCAGCGCGCCGGCGAACCAGGTGTCCTCCAGCCCGTCGGCATTGGCGTCGAGCGGTACGACGCGGAACGCGTGGTATCCGGCCTCGGTCAGGCCGGTGACCGGGCTGACGCGGCCGGAGCGGATATAGGTGTAACCGACAACGGTGCCCTCGTCGTTCACCGCCGTGGCGGCGCTGACCGTGCTGCCGGAGTCGATGGTGCCGAGGTCGCGGAGGTGGTTGTTCACCAGCGTATTGGGGTCGCGCTCGGCCCACTCACCGTTGACTGGAGTGACGAGGAAGGCGTGGACCGTACCGCCGCCGTCCACGTCCGCCCAGCCCACGACGTGATTGCGGTTGCTGATCCCGACCGCGGCGCTGTCGTGGCCGACGCACGGGTGGGCGAACGAGCCGAGGTTCACGACCGAGTCGCCCGGGTACGGCGTCGCCAGGTCGGAAAGCACGGCCGGCTGAACGATCATCGCGTTGAGAATCGTCACCTTCTCGGGGCACTCGATGACGGTCAGACCGGCGCCGACGATCTGGTCCGCGTTCGAGATCGAATAGACCTCGCTCACGTCGCCGCTGAACTGCGGATAGGGGTGAAGCAGTTCGAGGTGCACCACGCCGTGCAGATCGGTGAAGACCTCGTTGAGCCAGTGAGCGGCGTGGCTCAGACCTCCGTCGACAATGGTCCAGCCGACGATCTGCCCGGTGTTGTTGATGCCGTAGGCCTTGCTCTGCGCATTGCCGTCGGCCTTGAGCTCGGTGATCTTGTAGACCGGCCCGTCGCCGATGGCCGTCGGCGTGACGAGCGCAATCAGCACGCTGGCGGTGAGCGTCCAGACGATCGCATTCCTTGCGGACATTGCGGCACCTTTCCCGGCCGTGCGGCCGTGCGCAGTTCGGTTGGCAGTCCGGCCCGGCGGACGCGACGCCCCCGCAGGTACGGATGCAATACCTTCTGGTACATCGTCAAGCAGCGGGCCGTGCTTTCGTTCTTGGACGCTGCCGGCTGGGGGCAATTCCTGCGCGGCCGGGCGGCGGACGGGTCGTTATTGGACCGGAATCAAAGGGTACCTGATCCGGAGCGCGCGAACGGCTGCATTCGGGCCGTGGCGGCCGTAAGATACGCGCCACGCTTGGCCAGTCCGCCGAGGAACGTGAGGGCATGGGATGCGTTGTATGAGCTGGGCAGCAATCGGCGTTCTCGCCGCCCTGCTCCCGCTGGGCTGCGATCGGGCGCGACCACCTCACGAGTACAGCGTGATTGTCGGGACCGTTGAGTCGCTGACGACGGCCAACGGCGACTTGACGGTTCGGTTTACGCGAGAAACCGGCACCCAGGCGGACGCGCCGATCGTCCATTGCCAGGTCACGCGCGATTCGGAGGTCTACATCGACGACCGCTTCAGCGCGCTGGACGAGATTCGCGTAGGGGACGCGATCGAGGTCGTCGGCTATCGGGACGCGAACCCGCGCATCGACCCGTTCGTGGTCACCTTCGCATACGTCGATCGGACACTGCCCGCGCCGCCCGAGCCGCCCATTCCGCTCACACCGGCCCGCCCGGCGGCCTTGCCCGGAGGACCATAACATGCCAAACGCCCGCATCGAGCGGATTAGCGCCAGAGAAATCCTGGATTCCCGAGGCAACCCGACCGTCGAAGCGCAGGTCTGGCTCAGCGACGGCTCCGTCGCGACGGCCGCCGTGCCCAGCGGCGCGTCGACCGGCGAGAATGAGGCGATCGAGCTGCGCGACGGCGACAAACGGCGGTACCTGGGCAAGGGCGTGCTCAAAGCAGTGCAGAATGTGAACGACTTGATCGCCCCCGCCCTGTGCGGGATCGACGCGTCGTGGCAGGAGCGGATCGACCGCCGAATGCTCGAGCTGGACGGGACGAAGAACAAGGCGCGGCTGGGGGCGAACGCGATCCTGTCGGTGTCGGCGGCGGTGGCGAAGGCGGCGGCGGCCTCGGCCGGACTGCCGCTGTACCGGTACCTCGGCGGAACCGGGGCCAACGTGCTGCCGGTGCCGATGATGAACATCCTCAACGGCGGCAAGCATGCGGACAACAACGTCGATTTCCAGGAGTTCATGATTCAACCGTGGGGAGCGCCGAACTTCCGCGAGGCGCTGCGGATGGGGGCGGAAGTGTTCCACAGCCTCAAGTCGGTGCTGCACGATCGGGGCTACAACACTTCGGTGGGAGACGAGGGCGGCTTCGCGCCGAGCCTCAAGTCGAACGACGAGGCGCTGGAAGTCATCGCGGTCGCAGTGGAGCGGGCCGGCTATCGGCTCGGCGAACAGATTCACCTGGCGCTCGACCCGGCGACGAGCGAGATGTGGGACAAGCCGAGCGGGAAGTACCGGTTCTTCAAGTCGGCGCCCGATCGGCTGGCGACCACCGACGAGCTGATCGACCTGTGGGCCGGCTGGTGCGCCAAGTACCCGATCCGCAGCCTCGAGGACGGGCTGGCCGAACACGACTGGGCGGGGTGGAAGAAGCTCACCGCCCGGCTGGGTGACAGGGTGCAGCTCGTCGGAGACGACGTGTTCGTCACGAACGTCGAGTTTCTGGAGCGCGGCATCCGCGAGCGTTGCGCGAACTCAATTCTGGTCAAGCTCAATCAGATCGGCACGCTGACGGAGACGTTCGCGACGGTGGAGCTGGCGACGCGGAACGGCTATTCCGCCGTGATCAGCCATCGCAGCGGGGAAACCGAGGACACGACCATCGCCGACCTGGCCGTGGCGACCAACGCCGGCCAGATCAAGACCGGCAGTGCGTCGCGCAGCGACCGCATCGCCAAGTACAACCAGTTATTGCGGATCGAGGAACAGCTCGGCGCCGATGCGCTGTTCGGAGCGCGGTTCTGGCGGCGCGGCTAGCACCGGTTCGTCGAGCGTGCGGCGTCGGACGCGGAGGTCCGACACCACGGGAATGCGGGGGACCGGTCTCTGAGCGGTCTTTCCGTCCCGTCGGACTCGTGGGTCCGACACTGCTGGATTCGCGTTGCTCCAGCAGCATGTTGCGCGGCTTCGGGCAAGAGACGGGTGAGCGAGCCGAACGGATACAAATCGAGTGCGGCGGCGACGCTGCTGTTCTGGCTGATGGCGCTGCTCGGCGGCGCGAGCCTCGCGGCGGCGCTCATCCTGCCGCCGTGGATGGAGTACCGGGTCACGCGAAACGCATACGCCGACGCGCTGCGTCGCGTCGAGGACCTGGAAGCGCGGCTGACGGCGGTCAACAAGCAGATTGAGCACATTCAGCACGACCCGGCGTACAACGAGCGGCTGGCGCGCAAGGAGTTCGGCATCCAGGAGCCGGGCATCGAGACGATCCGGCTGAGCGTGCCGCCGCCGGAGCCGGCGTCGCAGCCGGGCGGCGAGCCGGCGGGCGTCGAGGGCGATCCCGTCGAGCGGCTGGCGCAGGTCGTGGATGAGGCGGCCCGGAGGAATCCGCTAGTGGCCGCGTACGTGCTCGACGAGACGCGCCCCACGGTGTTGGCGCTCTCCGCGCTGCTGCTGGTGTCGGCGATCCTGCTGTTGAACCGCGGCATCTTCCTGGCGCGGGGCGGCCGGAGCGCGGGGGGGTGAAGCTGCTCGCCGAGCGCCGGGCCCGCGGGCCCGCCGTCACGGACGGAAGAACACCCAGGTCATCGCCAGGAAGAGAGGCACGAGGAAGACGGCCGCGTAGGCCATGTAGCCGAAGAAGCTGGGCATTTTCACGCCGGCCTGCTCGGCGATGCTCTTGACCATGAAGTTCGGGCCGTTGCCGATATACGAGTTCGCGCCCATGAAGACGGCCCCGCAACTGATGGCGACAACCAGGTCCTCGCGGATGTGGCCGCCGCCGACCAGCGCCAGCATGCCGTTGTGCAATTCCGGCAGGGTCCGCGCGGTCTCGAAGAACACGACGTAGGTCGGAGCGTTGTCGAGGAAGCTGCTCAGCACGCCGGTGGCCCAGAAGTACTGCCAGGGTTGCGTCAGGCCGAGCTCCGGTCCGCGGGCGTGCAGGATCTCGATCGGCACCTGCATGGTGATGAAGATGCCGATGAACAGGCACGCGACCTCGCCGATGGCGGTGTAATTGAACTTGTTGTCGCGGCGCAGCGACGCGTGCGTCGTCGCCAGGGAAAGCCCGGCCATCGCGAGCTGCACGCCTTCGCGCAGGTACGGCCAGGCGTGCCAGCCCGTGCCCGGAACAGGCTTGCTGGGATCGAGCAGCGCGACGGCCAGGACCACGCCAAGTACCCAAACCAGGTTCAGCATGCCGTGCACCTGGACCGGCTCGATGCGCGCGCGGTCCTCGCGGATCGCCGCGGCGGTTTCGTGCCGGTACTGCCAGGTGTCGTACACGTAGTAGACCGCCAACAGCGCCCCGAGCACGAACGCCCATTCCTTCCACAGGCGCAGCGTCCAGAAAAAGTCGACGCCGCGCAGATAACCGAGAAAGAGCGGCGGGTCACCGATCGGCAGCAGCGTGCCGCCGACGTTGCTGACGATGAAGATGAAGAAGACGATCGTGTGCGCGACGCGGCGGCGCTCCATGTTCGTGCGCAACAGCAGGCGGATCAGCATCATCGACGCGCCGGTTGTGCCGACCAAACTGGCCAGGATTCCGCCGATGGCAAGGATCGTGGTGTTGTCCAGCGGCGTGGCCTGGATGTCACCGCGGATCACGATCCCGCCCGCGATCACATAGAGCGAGAACAGCAGCACCATGAACGGGATGTACTCGTCGAGCACGGCGTGGCGCAGCACACCGACGACGGTCTGCCAGCCGGCGGGCGTGGCGTGCGCCGATTCCGGGGCCGGCGCGGACGCGGGAGCCGGTTCCGCCGCGGCGGGTTCGTGTCCGCCGCCGATGCCGTGCCCGCGAAAACCGTAATACGCCAGCGTGGCCGCGGCCAGAACCACACTGACCAGTAATTTGTTGCGGTTCTGCTCCCACCAGTGGTGCGTGCGGCGATTCAGCGGGAGCAATGCGATCGCGAGCAGGATGGCCACGAAGGGCCAAGTCCAGAACACGTTCGGCGTGGAGAGAGAGTCAGTCAGTTCGGTCGTGCTCGCGGCGATCAGCATGTCGGCTCCACTGCGGATGTCGCGAAAGGAATGCGGCGCTCACGGACGGCGCGCCGCCGCGTCATGCCGGCGCCGCCCCGGCGTGGGTAAGCCCGTTTTCGATCTCCAGGACCTCGACTTCGCGTTCGCGTCCGTCCAGCGAGACGGTGACGCGCTCGCCGACCTGCAACCCCATCAGCTTCTGGCTGAACGGCGCCCGGTAGTTGTAGACGCCGCGCTCGACGGCGGCCTCGAACGGGCCCAGGAACACGAAGGTGCGCGTCGAGTCGTCCGTCGTATCGCGGACGCGGACCCGCGACCCGACGCCGACGTGGTCTGTGGGCACGTCGTTCGGGTCGATCACCTCGCACATGGAGATCTCGTGGTTCATCTGCGCCAGTCGTGCTCGGAGCAGGTCGCGTTCCTCCAGCGCGAACTTGTATTCTGAGTTTTCGCTGAGGTCGCCGTGCGACGCGGCTTCGCCGATGCGGCGCGCGTTTTCGCGCATGGAGACGTTCACCAGGTGATCGCGCTCCTGGACGCGGCGGTTCAGCCCGTCGCGCGTGGTCCAGATGACGTCTTCGTCCGCCCAGGGCTTGGACTTCTCGCGGACCACGTACCAAAGCGAGGGGTGGGCGTCGCGCAGGAGATCCAGAAGCGTGCTGCGCAGGTTGTCGCCCAGCCCTTCCAGGCGCGTGAGTTGCGTCCGCAGCGTCACGGCGCGGTGGGCGTCCACGGCCTGGATGCAACGCCGCGCCTCGCCGTAGTCCTGGAGCGCCAGCGCGGTCTTCATGCGGTGGCGGAACGCCTTCATCTTCGCGACCGGCGGGCTCAGCGTGCGTCCCAGCGCGCTGAGCGTCTCGATGATGGTCAGGAACAGCCCGGGCTTTTCCGGGAGCTTCAGGCCGAGGTCGCGCGGCGGCCGCTTCCAGAGCCAGAACACGATCTCGGCGTTGTCGACGGGATCGGCCACGGCGGTGTTGATGAGCGACTGCACGGCGTCGCCCAGCCCGGCGGCGAGCGCCTGATCGACGATCCGGTCGATGACGCCCGCGGGCGCGGACGGAAGCGCCTCCACCGCGTACGCCGCCGCGTCCTGCGGGCGCGCCGCGGCCAGGGCCTCCAGCGCCAGCTCCCACGCGTCGGCGTCGGGCAGCTCGGCGATCAGCCCCGCGGGGTCATGAATCTCGCGCAGCAGCGTGGCCGCCAGGCCTTCCGGCGGGTCACTGCTGATGCCCGCCAGCGCATGCATGCGGTCCGCGACGAGCGCCAGCGAGAGCGCTTCGGCGGGGCGGCGGGCGGCCGCCCGGGCGCGTTCGGCGACGTGCGCGCACATGCGCGACAGCAGCGGCGCGTCAGGCGGTTCCCTGGTGCGCTTCTTCGCGCGCACGTAGGACTCGAACACGGAGAGCCAGTCTCCGGCGTCGTTCATGGCGGAGAAGGCCTCCCAGGCCTCGGTTTCCGGCGTGCGTGCCTGCTCGTTATAGCGGAGGATCAGCGGGGCACGGCCTTCGAGCGACACGTGCGGCGAGCGCTTGAGTTGCGTCCGCACGCCGGTCCACCACTTCGGCCACTCCTTGGCGTCCACCAGCTTCGGGCACAGTTCGTGCTTCAGCGTGTCCTGGTCGATGACGCCGCCGTGGAGGCGGATAAGCTCGATGACAACCGCGGCTGGCTCGGCGTGGACGCGTTCGCGCAGCCGTTCGGGGCGGAGCTGGCGCAGCACGCGGAAATCGTCCGGGCTGATGGTCTCGTATTCGCGCGACAGCTCGCCGATGGTCACGGAGCGCGGGCGGCCCTCGGAGCGGACGACGACCAGGCCGTGCTCCAGGTCGACATCCAGCACCTCGACGCAGATGCTCTCGCTGCGGCTGATGAGCGGGTCGCCCTTGCGGATGCTCAGGCACAGGTCGAGCAGCCGCAGCGCGTTCCGCGCGGGGCGGCCGGCGTTCAGGCCGGAGACGTCGAGCAGCTTGGCCAACCCTGGGACGCCGGCGTAGACGCGCTCGTAGAGCTGCGCCACGCGCTTGCGCAGGTCGGCGTTGTCGGCGTCGGCGACGAGCGCGATGCGCGCGATCGCCAGCGCCGCCTCGGCATTGGCGGTCACGTCGACGTTTTCGAGCACCAGCTCGCCCAGGCCGGCCACGCGCGACGCGTCGGCGCTTTTCTCCAGCTCCCGGAACGGTCCGACAAGCTGTCCCAGGTCGAGCGTGCCAACTTCGAGCGCCTCCAAGCAGCTCTTCTCGAAGCCGGCCAGGTCGCCGCTCTTGACCAGCCGATACAACTCCGCTACTGGCATGTGCACCTCATTCGCCCTGGCGCGGACGATCGCACGTTTGCAGGTTCCCCGCCCCGGCGGGGACGAGTCACGCATCCTCGCCGGAACCCTGCCCTTTGTTCAAGTCTTCCTGGGCGCGGCGCTTGGCTTTCAGCAGTCGGGACGTGAAGTCGGCCTCGGTCTGCGGGGCCGGCTTGCGGGTCGGCCTCGCCACGACCGGGCGCTCCTGCTCGGTCGCGCCGCCGAGCGCTTCGCTGAGCTCCTGCGTGCTGCGCGCCTCGGCCGTCTGGCTCTCGAAGCGCGCGGCGCGGGACGGCTGAGGCGCGCCCGGGCGCTCCGGCTCGGCGGCCTCCCGGCTGCGCTGGCGGGCGCCCTTGAGCGTCGAGAGCACCGCGGCGCTCTCCTCGGCGCGCCCGCGCCCGGCAATCTCGGCCACGAAGCGCCGCACGTGGCGTGCGATCTGGACCGGGTGAATCGCGATCCGGCGGACGGCCACATCCAGCAGGAACAGCAGCAACATCCAGCGGATGAGGTCTTCCCAGATCGAGCGGCGTGCTTCCGCGTCGCGCAGCCCAGCGTGATCGAACGTCGCCGACGCATCCGCCAGGTCCAGCAGGCGCCCGTCGGTCTTCGCGGCCAACTCGCGCAGCAGCGAATCGTTCGAGCGCAGCTCACGGTACTCGGCCGAGAACGCGACGGACAGGCCGGTCTGAAGCGTCCCAGCGGCAGCCTCTGCACCCTGGCCGATGCGGTAGGCCAGGTTCAGGACGTAACTGCCGGAGCGGTCGGCGTCGAACTCGGCTTCGTAGCGGCCGGGGCCGGTCTGGATGAGCTGGATCGGACGGGCGTCGGAGTCCGGTCCGACGAGCGTCCCGGTGAGCGTCATGAAGTTGATCGAGTCGGCGTTCTTGTCGAGCGCGTCGAGCTGGATACGGCCGCGGCCGCCCTGGACGGACGTGCTCACGTCGAACTTGGCCGCCTCAGACGGCCGCGACGCCCAGCGTGCGAGCTGCGACCAGAGCTTGCTGAACTTCGGCCAGCCGGCCCATGCCGCGCCCCAGCGCGTCCACATGCCGCTGGTGAAGGCGACGGCCTTGCCCAGCCCCACACGCCACTGGGTGAGCACGGGGTCCGGGCCGTCCTCGGTGCTGTGCGCCAACGCGACCTCGGCCAACGGCTTGGCGGTTGTCAGCACGTACCCGCCCAACTCGGGCACGCCTTCACCGGTCAGCCCGGAGATCGTCGACGGCATGCCGCCGCCGACCTCGGGCACAAACGGGGTCTCGTTGATCAGCGAGCGGCGTACGATCTTCGATTCCTTGATGAAGATCTGCGGCAGCTTGCTGTAGTCGTTGGGCGTGTACACCCGGCCGCCGGTCTGAGTCGCGATCCACGAAGCCTTGTTCACGTCGATGAAGTGCCCGCCGAAGCCGATGCAGACCGTCGAGCAGGTGATGCCGGCGTCCTTCATGGTCTTGATGAGGTCGTCGCGCGGCGGCGCGGGGTCGAAATCGGAACTCACGATCACGTGCCGCGTGGCGGCGTCGCGCCGCGCCAGCAGCGCCTCGACCGCCGGGCGCATGACGGCATCCAGGTCGGGCATGTCGCCCATGCTCATCCCCTGGACGAGCGAGATGACCCGGGTCTTGTCGCGGACCTCCTGAAGCGGCACGATCCAGTATCCCTGGTCCCCGCCCTGCCACTGGTACGAGAGTACGCCGACGAGGTCCTGGCTGCTGAGCGTCTTGACGGCGGCGATTGCGACGCGCTGGCCGACATAGTTGCCCTGCGGGATTTCGCAGGCATGCATGACCAGCGCCAGCGCGCCCTTGGGAATCTGCTTTTTGCTCTTGACGTCGAAACGGACGGGCATGACCTCTTCGACCGGCGTGTCCAGCCAGCCGCCGGCGCCGAAGGAGTCGTCGCCGCCGATCATCACCAGTCCGCCGCCCAGGTCGCGCACGTAGACGGCCAGCGCCTGCCGCTCGGCGTCGGAAAGCAGGTTGGCGGGGACGTTGGAGAGGATCACCAGCGCGTACTCGAGCAGGCTCACCTGGTCCAGCGGCTGCGCGCCGGCGATCTGCACGTCACAGACGAGTTTCTCCGATTCGAGCGCCCGCGCCAGAATCCGTGCCGAATCCATGTCGTCGGCGGTGTCCGCGGTGCCGCCTTGCGTGAGGATCAGCACGCGGCCCTGCCCGGAGACAACCGTGAACGCGCGGCCCTCGTTGTTCGACGAGATCGTGTCCTGCGCGGGATTCTCCGGCTCGAAGAGCGCCCGGAAGCGATGCGCGCCGGCCACACGCAGCGGGACGGGGATCGTCAGGCGGTTCGGGCCCGCGTCGAGCTCGACCGGGTAGCCGGCACTGGAGCTGGACGGATCGAGGTCGATCAGCCGGTCGTTGTGATACAACAGGATGCGGCCGCGGGTCGGGCGCTGCGAACGCAGCACCATGTGGAGGTTGATCGTCTCATCCGACGTGGCGGTGGCGGGCGCAGAGAGTCGTTCGAAGACGACCTCGTCGCCGTGCTCGTAGCGCAGCGGGACAACATCGACCGGCACCCCGGCGGCGGCGATCGTGTCGGCCTCGGCGAGCGCCTGGCCGACGTTTTCGTTGCCGTCGGAGAGCACGACGATGCGTCGAGACGTATCGCCCGTGAACAGCGCCATCGCCATGCGCAGGGCCGCGGCCAAGCCGGTCTTGTCCGGCTCGATGGGTTCGCTGAGACGGTCGATGCCGAGGGCGCCCATCGGGAGCTGCTCGACGGCGCTGGCGCCGTCGAACGCGACGACGCCGACGCGGTCCTTCGTCGGGCGAAGCGCCTTGGCGGCGGACCGCACAAACTCGAACGCCTTGCCCTGCTCGGCGCGGGGCACGCTGCTGGAGCGATCCAGGACGAACACGACGGAGATCGCGTCCGTCCGCGAAGCGCGCAGGGCGCCGGCCAGTGCCAGCACCATCAGCGCCACCACGGCGCAGCGTAGGACGATCGCAAGCACGCGGCGGACCGGATCCAGCCCGGACATCGAGCGCAGCGCCAGGACGATCACGAGCGGCAGCGTCGCCAGCAGCACCAGGTATCCGGGCGCTTCGAACCGCAGCGTGTCCATGGCCAGCATCATCGTTCGAGAGCCAATGTCATCTTTCGAGAGCCAATGTCGCCGCGCGAGAGCCAATGTCGTCGCTCGAGCGCCAATGTCGTCGTTCGGCGCCGCCGCGCTCCGTCATTCCCGCGAAGTCGGGAATCCAGGCGGCGCGGACCGGGGCCGACGAACGCGAACCGAGCCCCGCTATGTGCGGCGCAAGCGTGGTCGCGTCCTTCCGTCCGACTCGGAGGTCGGACGCTACGGAGCCCGTCGGACGCAAAGGTCCGACGTAGCGGCTTCGGTTTCCCGCTCTTTCACGGTCGCGGCTCGGCTGGGGACGGTCCCGGCTCGGACTCGGCAATCGCCGTCGGAGACCGCTCCTGCGCCGGCGGCGCGGCGAACGCACCGTCCGGCGGCGTCCACGTCGTGCGCGTCGCGCCCGCGATCACCTGCACGCGGTTGTTGCCCGAATCCACGACGTAAACCCGGTCCTCGCTCCCGACCGAAAGCGCCCAGGGATACGCGAGCTCTCCCGGCGTACGCCCGGCACGCCCCCACGTGCCCAGGCATTCACCTTCCCGTGTCACGCGCTGCACGCGGTTGTTTCCGTATTCGCACACGACCAGCGTCCCGTCGGACAGCAGGTCGACACTGTACGGGAAGCGGAACTGTCCCGGCCCGTCGCCGCATGCACCGATCGTGCGGATGAGACGACCGCGAAGATCGAAAGCACACAGCCGATGGTTGCACGCGTCCGCCACCCATAGCGTCTCGTCCGGGGCGATCAGCAGACACTGGGGGCGCTGCTGGCGCGCAGGTCCCGCATCGGCGCCGCCGAAGCTGTCCAGATACCCGAACTCCGGCGTGAAGCGGCTGATGCGGTCGTTACCGCCGTACTCCGACACGAAGATCGTGCCGTCGCGATGCACGGCCACGTCGGTGGGGAGGCGGAACTGGCCCGGCCCGTCGCCGAAGCTCCCGAATTGTCGCAGCAGTCGGCCATCGGAGCTGTACACGCA
>JABRWC010000059.1:0-16816 GCA_039961675.1 Phycisphaerae bacterium | reverse complement strand
CGCCGCCTGCGGCCGTGCTCGTACCGGAGAGCTTTCCGGCCTCGGCGTCCGAGCAGTTGATCTTGACCTTTGTGCCCTTGATGGTGACGCCCTTGCCGTCAATGCGGATGAAGCCGCCCTTGCTGGCCAGGGTAATATCTGGGCATTCGACCACGAGCTTCGCGCCAACCGAGATTCCCATCTCGTTGTCAACGGTCGTCGTGAAGTTGCCGTAGATCTTGTCGCACTTGTCCGCGCCCACGATCAGATCATCGTTCATGCCGACCGCAGTGAGCCGCTGCATCCCGACCAGCAGCGTGTGCAGCAACCCGACCGTCTCGATGTGCGCCAGGCCGGTCTCCACCGTCTTGCTCACACCGGTTACGATGTTCTCCGAGATCATCGTCTGCTTGGCGCGGCACATTTGAACCGTGTGCGACTCGTTCGCCTTTACCGTGATGCTGCGGTTGGCGTCGACGGTTACGCTCTGGTTTGCCTTCACCGCGACAGTCTCGTCCGCGCCGACGTGCCGATCCCGGTTCACGCCGACGAACTCCTCCAGATTGTTGCCAATCGAAATCTTGCGGTTGTTGCCGACCGTCAGCGTGTCGTCGTTGGTGACCGTGCGCACAAAATCCTTCGTCGCGTTCAGGTGGAACAGCTCCGCGCCTGCCGCGTCGTCCATGGTGAACTCGTTCGCCCCGCCGCCGCCCGGCGTGCTGTTGCTGCGGATGGTGGTGCGGGTCGCCGTGTCCGGCAGCACCTGCGGGCGACTCTGCATCGCCGGAATCGGTTCCAGCCCCTTGCCGGTCATGCGCGACGGAGCAGCCATCGATGTCGGCTGCATCGCCTCCCCGTTGTACACGCGCCCCGTGATGATCGGCTGGTCCGGGTCCCCTTCCAGAAAATCAACGATCACTTCCTGCCCGACGCGCGGAATCGCCAGCCCGCCGTAGCCCGCCCCCGCCCACGGTTGGCTGACGCGAATCCAGCACGACGAGTTGTCATCCTTGACCCCCTCGCGGTCCCAGCGGAACTGCACCTTCACCCGCCCGTACTTGTCGGTATGAATCTCCTCCCCCGGCGCACCCGTCACCACCGCCGTCTGCGGACCGCCCACCCGCGGCCGCTGCGTGCGCCGCTGCGGACGGAAAACCTGCTCGGCCGGCATGCTCTGGAACTCGTTGACGTACGACGGCTCGATCTGGCCGCCGGCGCTCCGCCCATCGCCGAGGTACTCGAGCTGCGCGGCCATCGGCGTGCGGCCCCGATGCACCACCTTCGTTATCAGCAGCGCGCGGTTCATGCGCCCGACCGGATGACAACCCAGGTCGAATACGTGTCCCGGCGCAAAGTCCGGACGCGTCGAGCTGCCGCACGCCTGATCGCGGCCCGTGTGCAGCTCCTGCGAGCGGACTGCCGCCAACCGCTGACCCAGCTCCCGCGTGCGGTACTCGCCGGGGTAATCGAACACTTCCACCCCGCGCGCGTCCGCCACGCCTTTGGTCTCCAACGGCATCGACGGCTTGACCGCGGCGTAGTCCGTGAGCGTCGCCTGGCCGGCCCGCACCTGCCGCCGCGCGCGCAGGCGGAATACCGTCCCCGGCTGCGGCGTCAAACCGTCCGGCTCCCGGAACGCCGCGGCGCGCCCCAGCGGCGCTTCCACGTGCCCGTGCGGTCCGTCGGTGATCTGGAGAACCGTCTTGCCGCGCTTCTCCCGCTGGAAGCAGTAGATGCCCTCTTCCTCCATCAGGCGTGAAAGAAAGTCCCAGTCGCTCTCGCGGTACTGCACGCAGTAGTTCCGCGGAACGTAATTCTCCTTGAGCGCGAAGCGCACGTGCTCGCCCGTCAGGCCGTACTGCGCGAGCACGCACGCGACAATCTGCGGCGTGGAGACATCCTGAAATATGCGGCAGTTCACGCGCTGCGTCAGCGGCCAGACGACCGGCGCGAGCGTAAACCGATAGAACGCGCTGCTGTGGCCGAAGCCGACGAACTCGCACTCGCTGATCAGCCCCCGGATGCAACGCGCCGCCGCGCCGCCCTCCGCGTGAACCGTCAGCGACGCGCGTTCGCCGACAAGCTTCGCCTCGTCGATCAAGTCCACGACGTCCTGCTCCACCGCGACCTCGATCTCAAAGCGGAACAGACGCGAAAGCTCCTCTTCCCCGTCGAACGTAAGCACGTCCAGCCGCAGACCCTCGTGCTCGCCGAGCTGGAACGTCGCCCCGCTGACGCGCGCGTCGCAGCGCGCCGGCGGCGACCCCTCGGCGCCGGCATCGGCCGCTTCGCCGCCGCCATTCGAGTCCTGGCCGCTTCCGCCAAGCGCAATACCCGCGAGCGACGCGCCGTCGGCTTGCTGCTCCTCGCACACGCACCCGAAGGGGTCTACGACTTTGCGCTTTCGGCGCTGCCCGCCGCTCGGGTCCAGCACGCGGGACTCCGGCCCCAGCGTCGAAAACCGGTCCTCATCGCCCGCGAAAGGCCCGGGACGGTCTTCCGGATTCTTGACTCCGCCGCCAGAACGGCGCGCTTCGATAAGCCCGGGCGAATCGGCTTCGGTGCTCCACAATCCCGCCGTCGACACGGCCGGGCCGTTCTCACGCCCAGGCTCGCGCAAAGCACCGCCGAACGGCGCGGGCGCGGCCGGCCTTCCGGCGGGCGGCTCGACGGGAACTAACTGTGGCCTCGGCCTCGAAATGTCAGTGCCAGCGATGAGATCGGCCGACTTGGCCGCGACGGGCGCAACGCCACCTGCGTTCGATTCCGCAAGCTTTTCCTGGCGCGGCGGAGCGTTCGACATGTCGTGCTCCCTCGGGTCTCGGCGCGCGGCGTGGCGCGCTCCCACCGCAAGTAGCCGGCCGGGCCCCGGATCTTCGGAGAAACTCGGCCCGCGCCGTTCCGGCGAGCACAACGGCTATAATGGCTTTCCGATCCACCCATCCGGATCGTCGCCCAAACGCCGAGCGTCGCGCCGCCGCACCCTGCGGCCGGCCGCGATCGGGCAAGCCGCCCCGACCCGGCGGCGCGCAGCGAGCCGCGGAGGAAGTCCGTGTTCAGACACACGCAACTCGTTCACTGGTGCTTCGCCCTGGTGACCGTCGTCGTCGCCTCGCACCCCGTTTCCGGGCAGGACGACGCTTCGCCGGCGCCCGTACGCTACGACGGCCACAAGCTGGTCGCCGTAACGCTCGCGAGCGAGCACGACCTGGAGTCCATGCTCGCGATCAGCCAGGATCACTGGACGTGCAGCCTCGGCTTGGGCGTGATCCCCTTCCGCGTCCCGCCGCAGAAGATGGATGCGCTGGCCGCTTCCGGGCTGAAGTTCGAAATCCTGATCGATGACATCCAGCCGGCGCTGGACCGCGAGCGCCGCCGCCTGGAGCAACGCGGCGACGACTTCTTCAGCGACTTCCGCACCTACGCCGAGGTCAGCGACTACGTCAATACCATCGTCTCGCTCCGCCCGGACATCGCCACGCGCGTCACGCTCGGCTCCGCCGTGCAGAACCGTCAGATTTTCGGCATTCGAATCGCCGGGCTGGGCGACCCCGCCGGCCGGCCCGCGGTGATGTTCACCGGCACGCAGCACGCCCGCGAATGGCTCTCTCCCATGGCGACAACCTACATCGCCGATCAGCTCGTCCGCGGATACGGCGTCGATGCCCGCATCACCGCGCTGCTCGACGCCTGCACCGTGCACATCGTCCCCATCGTCAACCCCGACGGATACGAATACAGTTGGACCACGGAGCGCCTCTGGCGAAAAAACCGCCGCAACAACGGCGGCGGCAGCTACGGCGTCGACACCAACCGAAACTGGGGCTACCAGTGGGGCGGCGCCGGATCGAGCGGCAGCTCCTGGTCTGAGACCTATCGCGGACCGTTCGCGTTCTCCGAGCCCGAAACCCGGGCCGTCCGCGACTACGTCAACGCACGGCCCGAGTTCGTCGGGCTGATCGACTTCCACACCTATTCGCAGCTCGTGCTCTCACCGTGGGGCTACACCATCGGCCAGCCGCCCGAGCCCGACGCAACCGTGTTTCGAAAGCTCAACGACCGCATCGCCGAAACGCTCGCCGAACCCTACGGCATGTACTACGAAGACGGCCCCGCGGCTGAGACCCTCTACCTCGCGTCCGGCATCCTTCCCGACTGGTCCTACGGCGTCCACGACATGTACTCGTGGACCATCGAGATGCGCCCCAACGGCCCGCCGGGGTTCACGCCGGAAGCCGACCAGATCTACCCAAACGCGGTCGAGAACTTCCTCGCGGCGCTCGAAATGGCCGACTACGTCCGCACGCCAATCGCAATCGAATTCGCCGGCGGCCGCCCGACGCACGTGCACCCCGACGCGGAAACAGCCGTGCACATCGAACTCACGCCCGTGCTCGCGGATTACCTGGATGGCTCGGGCCGGCTCCTGGCGCGCATGGGCACCAGCGGTCCGTTCACGCCGCAACCGCTGGCGCTGGTCGAGGCGAATCTCTACCAGGCCAGCCTGCCGGCGGCGGCGTGCGGAACGCAAATCCAGTATTACGTCGAGGTCGAAACGACCACCGGCGCGCTCGTGACCGCGCCCTACGACGCCCCGCTCGACGTGTTCTCTTGCGACGCGCGTCCCCTGCACTTCGCCGACAACATGGAAACCGACAACGGCTGGACCCTCGGCGTGCCCGACGACGACGCCACGGGCGGAATCTGGAACCGGCAGAACCCGCACGCGCAGCACGTCCGCGGCGTGCTGCATCAGCCCGAATTCGACCACACCGACGGCGGCGTCGCCTGCTACGTGACCGACGGACGCCGCGAGCCGGCCGGCGAGCGCTACAGCGTCACCGGCGGCAAGACCACGCTGGTCACCCCGGCCATCGACGTCTCCGCCGCAACCGATCCCGTCGCGCGGTTCTGGTTCTGGTACTCGAACTCCGCGAGCGGCGATCCGAACGCCGACGTGTTCCTGATCGACGCCTCCCCCGACGACGGCCAGACATGGCAGAGTCTCGAAGTCGTCGGCCCGACGGGCACCGGACCGGGCTGGCGCCTGCGCGAGTTCCACGTGGCGAACACTGTCCCCCTGACCGCCACGCTGCGCCTGCGATTCGTCGCGTCCGATTACGGCGGGTCGTCGCGCATCGATGCCCTGGTGGACGACATGGTCGTCTATGACGCCGCCTGTTCGCCCGAACCGTGTCCCGGCGACATCACCGGCGACGGCCAGCGCGATCTCGCGGACCTTTCCGCAATGCTGAGCGCGTTCGGCACGTGCAGCGCGGACCCCGGCTTCGAGCCGGGCGCCGACCTGGACGGCAACGGCTGCATCGACCTCGCCGACCTGTCGTCGCTTTTAACCGTATTCGGAACCCCGTGCGCCTGAACCGCAGTTCCCCGGTCGCCGCGCAACGGATCGACGCGGAGATTTGATCCGCGCCCGACGCGCACGCAAGCGTGCATCGGCCTCGTGTTCTGAATTCCCTCGCGTGCGCTTCGAACTTTCACGGCCGCGCTCGACGCGGTTCCACTGCCGCACGCCGCCGTTTTGTCTCGATCCGCCGGAGCCGCTACACTCCGACCCTGCGCCCGCCGCTCCGCCGGCAGGTCAAGCGCCGGTGCGGACAGGCGATCGCGGTCGCTGCGAAGGGACGGACATGAGCATTCTGGTGAACAAGGACACCCGCGTCATCTGCCAGGGAATCACCGGCCGTGCAGGCGCGTTTCACACCGGCCAGTGCCTCGGATACGGAACCCGGATGGTGGGGGGAGTCACGCCCGGCAAGGGCGGAACCAAGTCCGAGCACGGCCTCCCGGTGTTCGACACGGTGTATCAGGCCGTGCGCGAAACCGGCGCCGACGCCAGCCTGATCTTCGTTCCGGCCGCCTTCGCGGCCGATGCGGCGATGGAAGCCGCCGACGCCGGCATCAGGCTCGTCGTGCTGATTACCGAGGGCGTGCCGACGCTGGACATGATCAAGGCCCGAGCGTACCTGGACGACAGAGGCGTGCGACTGATCGGGCCGAACTGCCCGGGGATCATCACGCCCGGCGAGTGCAAGATCGGCATCATGCCGGGGTACATCCACAAGCCGGCCGAGCCCCGCACCAGAAACGTCGGCATCATCTCGCGAAGCGGCACGCTCACGTACGAGGCCGTCTGGCAGTGTACGCAGCGCGGCCTGGGGCAGACGACCTGCGTCGGCATCGGCGGCGACCCGGTCAAAGGGCTGAACTTCATCGAACTCCTGGAGCTGTTTCAGAACGACCCCGCCACCGACGCGATCCTGATGATCGGCGAGATCGGCGGGACCGACGAAGAAAACGCCGCCGACTACATCAAGAAGCACGTGCGCAAGCCGGTCGTGGCGTTCGTCGCCGGGCAGACCGCCCCCCCGGGCCGCCGCATGGGACACGCCGGCGCGATCATCTCCGGCGGCGAGGGAACGGCGCAGAGCAAGATCGCGGCGTTGAAATCCGCAAGCATCTCTGTCGCCAGCAGCCCGGCCGACCTCGGGAGCACCGTGACGGAGGCACTCCGCGCCGTCGGCTGAGCACGTGTGCGGCCCTGCGGGGCTTCGCTCCCCGAAGCATCCCGTCGTTCCTGGCGCGCCCGCGCGGGACCATTCGTTATCCGTACCCGCAACCTGTTTCTGCGCCCGCATTTACCGCAGCGCATCCAGGCTGCCTGCGGAACCCGAGCCGCGACGCCCCGACGCGGACGCACCGGCTTCGGTTCTATCAACTCAAAATTGATCGTCCTGGAAATCCAGCCGTCACGATTGATTCTACTTGACTTTACGGGCGCTCCGGTCCATCCTTAGTAATTGTGCCGTTGGTCCGCGTGTCGTGTCTCTCATGACCACGGCAACGAGGAGGGTTGGAGCGCCTGACGGAGCAGGCTCTCGCTTCGTGTCGGCGAGAGCGCACGTCCCGTCACAACACCTCGTTCTGTGCACAAGGCATCGCAGAGAAGTTCGGAGATCGGAGGTGTGTACCTCCTGTCCCGCACTGCGTGCGGCTTCCCGCTGGCAGCTCGCGGGGAGTGCGACTGTCTGCGGCAGTTCGGAGCGCTTCGGCGTGTCGAGCGCTCTTCGCCGTCAGCCCAAATGTTGGGCTTGCGGCCACTTCGGTTTCTCGAGGAGGAGGTTCAAATGAAGAAGGTTCTGTTCACCGGAGCGATCGCCGGCCTGCTGAGCAGCGCCGCGTTCGCAGATTCGATCGGTGTGGGCGGCACCTGGGACGGCTTTAGCTTCAACGACATCAAGACCCCGCCCGCCGTCGCCAGCCAGGTCTTCACCTACCCGATCAGCTATCACAGCACATTCGCGTACACCAACTGGGCCGGCGTCGGGTTCAGCGTGAACTTCGACCCGACCGAGGTCAGCGGCGTGAATGTCGTCGGCCTCGGCGGTTTCATCAACACCGGCTTCGGCCCGATCGTGACCATCTGGGGCCCGAACGCGTTCAACAGCGGCACGTTCAACGGACCGTCCAGCGTCCCGTTTCCGATCGGCGCCATCACGTTCCACGTGACGGGCACGACCGTCGGCCAGAACAGTGACATCGACATCACGTTCAACGGCCAGCTCGGCTTCGGCGGCGCCGGCTTCTCTCCGTTCAACATCTTCCACCTGACGGAGTTCCAGGCCGGCACGTACATCATGTACCCGTCGCTGCTGATCTACGTCCCGGTCACGCCCGGCGGCGCTCCGGGCGAACCCGGCCAGCCGGCGTATCCCGGCCAGGGCACCTGGATTCACCTGGCCGAGACGATCACGCGCTTCCTGCCGGGAAGCATTTTCTTCGGCACGACGTTCTTCATCAGCGGCCAGGGCGGCATCGGTGTTGAGCACGTGCCCGAGCCGGCCAGCGCGCTGATGGTCGTCGGCGGCCTGGGCCTCCTGGTCGCCGCGTATCGTCGTCGGTTCGCGTAGTTCTTGGCGCGACTCGCCGCGGTTTGACACGCGCCGCGGCGGTCCGATCAGGCAGTTCAGACGAGCGGGCCCGCCATGCGTGTGCGGGCCCGCTTTTCTATGCACGCAAGGACGTTCCGCCGACTTCCGCCAGAACCGTGCTGGGCAGTGTCGTGTCCTCGGCGCCGGGGCTGACCCGCGCGGGCGTGAAGCGCATCTGCCGCTGTCGCACCGCGTACACGATCACCGAGACCGCGAACGCGCAGATCATCGCGCAGCCCGCCAGGGCGAATTCAACGACCAACCCGTTCGAACTCCATAGCGCGGTCCGCCCGCCCAACACGACCGCTCCCAAGATTGCAAGCACGCATCCAATCGGCACCACCGCCCAGTCGAGCAGCAGCCGCCGACTCGCGATGCTCGCCAGGACCGCCGACAACGCACACCACAACACGGCTCGCAGCGACAGGTCCCGCAGACTGAACCGGAACTCGAAGTAGTTCCCAAGCAGTGCATCGAGCGTCTCGGCCTGAATCTGGCAACCGAACAGCACGCGGTCGCCCAGCGCGTGCTGGTCGCGGCCCGTGATCGTCTCGCCCAGAATCACCGCCTTGCCGTTGAACCACAGCTTCAACTGGTTGTCGCTGGCCTCAAGCACGTCCTCGTAGCGCAGCGTCCGCTTGCGCCAATACTCGTTGTCCCGAGTCTGAATGCGCGCGTGCGCAACCTGGTCCCCCTCTTTCAGCCACCAGTTCGTCCCCTGCGCACGCGGCTCACGCGGCGGCGTCGCTGCCCCCGATTGCCCGGGTAGGTCGTCCGCCAGCGGAAACGCCGTGTCCGCGCCGATCGTGTCAAACAACCCCAGCTTCAAATCGACGAAGCTCGGCAGGAACCGCGCCTCGCCCGGCAGGGCCTTCACTCGTTCAAAACGGATCTGGATCTCGCGGCGATCACGATTGAGTTGGAGCTGCGCGCGGTAGCCCGGATGCCGCGCGGCCGCGAACGCCGCCACGGCCAGGCCGGGCGCCGCAGGGTTGAACCCACGCTGAATGCACAACATCACGTGCGCGTCGTTCTGGCTGGGCGTCGGCACCGGGTTGTGAATGGAACCCGCGCTGTGCACCACACGCCGCAGGTTCTCGCACACCTGCGGCTCGCAGTTCACGTCCAGGTCCGCCGCGCCCACCACGACCGGATACGCCGCCGCGCGGATCGCCTCGATCAGCGGTTCATCGTACTCCTCTCGGCAGTCCGGAAAAAAATAGTCCATCACCACGACTTGCGGCTGCGCACGCGAGAGCGTGCGAATCATCCGGGCGTGCAGCATCCGCAGACTCTTGCGGTCGGCAAGCGTCAGTCCGGGGATCTCGGCCCCGATCCGTCCCTCCGCCAGCGCCTGCTCCGTGCTCTCCGAAAATCCAACCACCATTACCTGATCCGCGTGCGACAGGCCGGCGATCGCCCGCGCGTGCAGCTTCCAGAACATCAGCGGCACGAACGCCGCCACCAGCGCCACCGCCACAGCCTGCACCCACTTCGGGTAGTGGCGAAGCACGTACGCCGCGCTGCGCGCCCCACGCCGCAGCAGCGACGGCTCCCGGCGGGCACGCACCGCGCGACCAAGCATGAAGCTGTCCAGATCCTGTACCAGCTCCTTGCAACTCCCGTAGCGGTCCTGAGGCGCCTCGGCGACGCAGCGGGCGATGATCGCGGCCAGGTCTTCCGGCCAGCCGACCTTCATCTTGCGCAGCAGCCGTACCGTCCGCTCCGTTTCGCACGCGTGCCGCGCCGGTTGCCCCGTGACGCAGTTGTACAGCAACGCGCCCAGCGAGTAGATGTCCGCCCGGGAGTCGACGCGCTCCCCGGCTTTCTGCTCCGGCGCGATGTAGCCCAGAGTGCCCACGGGCGCACCTTCGCCCGGCCCGCCGCCCTCGTAGCTCGACGCCAGACCCAGCTTCTTGGCGATCCCGAAGTCAACGATGTGCGGCTCGCCCTCCCCGTCGATCAGAATGTTCTGCGGCTTGATGTCCCGGTGCACCACGCCCTGCTCGTGCGCGTAGCTCAGCGCCCCCGCGATCGTCTTCACCAGCTCGATCCGCCGCGCCAGCGAGATCGGGTTGGCCTTCAAGTACTCGTTCAGCCGCACGCCCTCCACGAACTCCATCGTGTAGTAGAACGGCGGCGTGCTGAGCTGCGCCTCGTGCAGCGTGGCGATGTTCGGATGACGCAGACGCGCAATCAGATGGACTTCGTTCTCGAAGTACGCCGTCACCAGCGGCGTCTTGCTGAACAGCACCTTCAGCGCCTCGCTGCGCTCCTTCGCATGATGCACCGCCTTGTAGACGATGCCGAAGCCGCCCTTGCCGACCTGCTCAATGATCGTGTAGTTCGGCAGACGCGGAAACCTCCCCGCCGTCAGTTGCCGCAGACGCGCCCGACATCCCTCCCGAGTCTCCAGAAGCCGCTGCGCCTCGCGACGCCGCGCCGCATCGAGAGTCCCGGCCGCGAAGCCCTCGATCAGCTCCGCTTCTGCCGTCGTGATTTCTTCCGCCTCGGACACTTACGTCCCCCGGCTGCGAAACCTCGCCGCTCCACGGCGAAACGGCGCTCGCAGTCGAACACTCCCCGGCTGAACCACGCCCCGCTAAACGCGGTCTGACCGTCAATCAACGCCGCCGACTCGGTCACCTCCGCGCGCAACGGCCACAACCCGAGGCCCAAGCGAGGAAATTGCACTGTCCCACGCAAGCCCCCGCGCCAGCCCTTCGAACCTGGTTCGAATCCCATCTCCTGCTTGATGCCGGCCCCGCCATCGGGTGCATCTCCGAAGGAATTCTACTGCCGCGCCGAAATGCGAATCTCGCCAATGCGCTCCCGCACCCCATCGACCGCGACCGCCACCCGAGAATCCTACGCGGCCAGCGCCCGCGGGCGACCTCAATGCCGCTGGTCAGTCTTGACCCAAACGCACCTCGGACACATAATGTGAATTGCGTCACAGTGTTAATGCTTTCACAGCTTCGAAACGCGGGGTCTACCATGTCGCCCGTCGAAGACGCCCCACACGCGATTCAGGTGAGCGAACGGATCGTCGGCCGGCTCAGCACCTACCGCCGACTGCTGCTCGCGGCACTCGCCGAGGAAAAGTCCCGCGTCTATTCGTATGAATTGGCGCGCATGGCCGATTTCACCCCCGCCCAGGTGCGCCGCGACATCATGACGATCGGCTTCTCCGGCAGCCCGGCCCGTGGCTACGATGCCGCCGGACTTCTGCGGCGCATCAGCGAGCTGCTCGATCACCCCGAGGGTCACGCGTTTGCACTGATCGGCGTGGGACGCCTCGGCCAGGCGCTCCTTGCGCATTTCGACGATCGCCACCCCACGCTCCGCATCGTCGCGGCGTTCGACGTGGACCCGGCCGTCGTCGGCCGCGACCTTCACGGGTGCCATTGCTACGGTGTAGACGAGCTGGAACCGGTGATCCGGCAGAGGCGAATCACGCTGGCGCTGATCGCCGTGCCGGCCGAGGCGGCCCAGACGGTCGCCAACCGGCTGGTCGCCGCCGGAGTTCGTGGACTGCTCAACTTCGCGCCGACGCACTTGAACGTCCCGGAGCGCGTGCATGTGGAGGACGTGGACATTACCGTGGCACTGGAGCGCGTGGCGTTCTTCTCCCGGACGCCCGCGCCGTTCTGACGCGGCCGGGGCGACGCGGCGGAAACCTGAGGTGAGCCGGCGATGCAGCGTGCGGAAATCCTCGAATGGCTGCGCCAGGCGGATGAGACCCGCCTCGAAGACCTCTGGCGCCGGGCGGACGAGGTTCGCCGCGTCTGCGTCGGCGACGAGGTCCACCTGCGGGCGCTGGTGGAAATCTCCAACTTCTGCTCGCGCGACTGCCACTATTGCGGCATCCGCGCCAGTCGCCGAGACCTGGCCCGTTACCGCATGTCTGCGGACGAGATTCTTGCCTGCGCGGCCCAAGCCGTGCGCCTCGGCTACGGCACGATCGTGCTCCAGTCGGGCGACGATCCGGGGATTCGCCGCGACTGGATGTGCGACGTAATCCGGCGGATTCGTCGCGAATCGCCGCTGGCGATCACGCTCAGCCTCGGCGAGCGCAGCGCCGCCGACCTGGCCGCCTGGCGCGAGGCCGGCGCCGACCGCTACCTGCTGCGTTTCGAAACCTCGAACCCGCGGCTTTTCCGGCACATCCATCCCTCGCTGGCGAACCGCCGCTCGGATCGCATCCAGCTCCTGCGCCGGTTGCGGAGAATGGGATTTGAGGTGGGCAGCGGCGTCATGGTCGGCATCCCCGGACAGAGCTGCGAGGACCTGGCCAGCGACATCGAGTGGTTCCGCGCGCTGGACCTGGACATGATCGGCATCGGGCCGTTCCTCCCGCACCCGGACACGCCGCTGGGACGCGGCGAATCCGTCCAGTCGCTGCCGCCGGCTCAACAGGTGCCGAACGACGAGCTGACCACCTGCAAGGTCGTGGCCCTCGCGCGGCTGGTCTGCCCGTATGCGAACATCCCCAGCACGACCGCGCTGGCCACGGTGAACCGGGACGCGGGCCGCGAGCACGGCCTGATGCGCGGCGCCAACGTCGTCATGCCGAACCTGACGCCTCCGCAATATCGCTGCCAGTACGACATCTACCCCGACAAAGCGTGCATCCACGAAACGGAGCGCCAGTGCGACGCATGCCTCCGCGCGCGGATCGAGCGCATCGGCCGGCGCGTCGGACGCGGACCCGGCGAGTCACCCAACTGGCGCCGGCGCATCGACGCGCGCCGGGCGCTAGAATCGAGTGACCGGGCGGCGACCGTGTGAGTTCGCTGCGGACAGGGAGGCGCGCGGTGCCAGGCACGATGCCGGCGATGGAATTCAGTGCAGGCTGCGAGGACTTCATCGACGACGCGCGGCTCGACGCCTTGCTCCGGGCCACGCGCCCCGACGCCGCACGCGTGCGCGAAGTGCTCGCCAAGAGCCTCTCGAAGCAGGCGCTCACCGTCGAAGAGACCGCGGCGCTGCTGGCCGCGGACGCGCCGGACCTCGTGGAGGAAATCTTCGAAGGCGCCCGCGAGCTGAAACGCAGCGTCTACGGAAACCGCATCGTGCTGTTCGCGCCGCTGTACATCGGCAACCACTGCATCAACGACTGCCTCTACTGCGCGTTCCGCCGCTCGAACCCGGACGCCGTCCGCCGCACGCTCTCGCCCGACGAAATCGCCCAGCAGGTGCTCGCCCTCGAAGACAAGGGTCACAAACGGCTGATCCTGGTATTCGGCGAGCACCCGCGCTACACGCCCGACTTCATCCACGACTGCGTGAAGCTCGTGTACCGCGTGAAGCGCGGAAAAGGCGAGATTCGCCGCGTCAACATCAACGCCGCCCCACAGGACGTGCCCGGCTACCGGCGAATCAAGCAAGCCGGGATCGGGACCTTCCAGATTTTCCAGGAGACGTATCACCACGAGACCTACGCGCGCTGCCACCCCGCCGGCACGCGGAAGGGCGACTACCTGTGGCGGCTCGACGGCTTGAGCCGGGCGCAGGAGGCCGGCATCGACGACGTGGGCATCGGCGCCCTGTTCGGCCTGTACGACTGGCGCTTCGAGGTGCTCGGACTGGTCTCCCACGCGCTGAACTTGCAGCGACGCTTCGGCGTCGGCCCGCACACGATCAGCTTCCCGCGCCTGCGCCCCGCCTCCGGCGTGCGGCTCGACGAACGCTGGCTCGTGAGCGACCACGATTTCAAGCGGCTGATCGCGATCTTGCGGCTGGCGGTTCCATACACCGGAATGATCCTCACCGCCCGCGAGCCCGCCGAGCTGCGGACAGAGGTGATGGCGTTCGGCGTCTCGCAGATCGACGCCGGCAGCCGCATCGAGCTGGGCGGCTACACCGAGGCCGGCGACGCGCAGGTGCAGGTGCTGGAACGCGAGCAGTTCCAGCTCGGCGACATCCGCTCGCTGGACGAGGTCATCCGCCAGCTTCTCGTGGACGGCTACATCCCGAGCTTCTGCACCGCCTGCTATCGGCTGGGGCGCACCGGCGAGCACTTCATGGAGTTCGCGATCCCGGGCTTCATTAAGAACCTCTGCACGCCCAACGCGCTCACGACCGTCATGGAGTACCTCACGGATTACGCTTCGCCGCAGACGCGCGACGCGGGGCTGAAGCTGATCCGCGAGGAGCTCGAGAAGATGGACAACGCGGGTCTGAAGAAGGAACTGATCGAGCGGCTGGAGCGCATCCGGACCACGGACGCGCGCGACCTGTACTTCTGACTTGCGCCGATCGGCGTCCGTGCGCATCCGAACCCCGCACGGAACTGCGGGGCCATGCGCGACGCGCTCCCCCGTTGCCGTGGCGGGCTCGAATGGTCGTCCCGGCTGACCCGCCCAGGATCAAGGTGTCTCATGGCCGCCTGCCGAGAAGAACGCGACCTGCTCGGCGTCCTGCCGCTGCCGCAGGACGCGCTGTTCGGCATCCACACCCAGCGGGCCATCGACAACTTCCCGATCACCGGGCGCCGCGTCCACCCCGCGCTCATCCACGCGTACGGTCAGGTCAAGCTCGCCTGCACGCTGACCAACCAGGAGCTCGGCTGCCTGGACGACGCGCGCGCCGCGGCAATCGCCGCCGCCTGCATCGAGATGTCCGACGGCAAGCTCGACGCGCATCTGCTCGTCGACGCGCTCCAGGGCGGCGCGGGCACCTCGACCAACATGAACGTCAACGAGGTCCTCGCGAACCGCGCCCTGCAAGTCCTTGGCCGCCCTACGGGAGACTACGACGCGATCCACCCGCTCGACCATGTGAACCTCCACCAATCGACGAACGACACCTACCCGACCGCGCTCCGCATCGCCGCGATCGTGCTGCTGCACCGCCTCGAGCACGAGGTCGTCGCGCTTCAGGAAGCGTTCCAGCGCAAGGAAAAACAGTTCGCGCACGTGGTCAAGGTCGCCCGCACGCAGCTTCAGGACGCCGTGCTCACCACCCTCGGACGCGAGATGAGCGCCTATGCCGAGGCGCTGGCCCGCGACCGCTGGCGAATCTACAAGTGCGAGGAGCGCCTGCGCGTCGTGAATCTCGGCGGCACCGCAATCGGAACCGGCCTGGCCGCGCCGCGGCAGTACATCTTCCGCGTCGTCGAGCGGCTGCGCGAGGTCACCGGATTCGGCCTTGCCCGCGCCGAAAACCTCATCGACGCCACGCAGAACAACGACGTGTTCGTCGAGGTCAGCGGGATACTGAAGTCTTGCGCCAGCAACCTGCTCAAGATCGCGACCGACCTGCGGCTGATGTCGTCCGGCCCGGACGCCGGCCTGGCCGAAATCCGCCTCCCGCCACGCCAGGCCGGCTCATCGATCATGCCCGGCAAGGTCAACCCCGTGATCCCCGAGGCCGTCTCGCAGGCGGCGCTGCTGTGCATCGCGTACGACCAGGCCGTCACGAATGCCTGCTCGCTCGGCAACCTCGAGCTGAACCCGTTCCTTCCCCTCGTGGCGGACGCGCTGCTCGGCAGCCTCTCGCTGCTCACGAACGCGTGTGACGTCTTCCGCCGACTTTGCGTGGACGGCATCGAGGCCGACCAGGCGGCCTGCCGCCGGCACGTCGAGGGGGCCACGGCCACGCTCACCGCATTGGTCGGGAGAATCGGCTACGAGCGAGCCCAGACCGTCGGCCGCCAGTCACGGCGGGACGGGCGGACGATCCGCGAGACCGCGATCGCACTGGGCTTCCTCACCGCCGCGGAATTCGACGAGCTGGTCTCGCCGGAAGCGGTGTGCCGGCTCGGATCGCCGTAGCGCCGGCCCTCCCTGGCCGACCGTCCGAGCCGTGACCGGCAGGGAGCAGGCCACTGGGAGCGGGCTCCGACCGCGACATGCGTAGCGTCGCCGGCCCGTACCCGACGGACGAGATCGGTCAAAGACCGGTCCCCCAATTGAGAGGAACGCCAGCACATGATCGCCACGCCGCGCGGACTGCGACTGCACATCGGCCTCTTCGGCCGCCGCAACGTCGGCAAGAGCTCGCTGCTGAACGCGCTCACGCGGCAGGAAGTCGCGATCGTCTCGCCCGTGGCCGGCACGACCACCGACCCGGTCGAAAAGCCGATGGAGCTGCTGCCGATCGGGCCGGTCCTGTTCATCGACACCGCGGGCATCGACGACGCCGGCGCACTCGGCGAGCAGCGCGTGGAAAAAACGCGCCGCGTCTTCGACCGCACCGACGTGGCCATCATCGTCACCGACGGCGGCGGGCTCGGCGCGTTCGAGCGCCGGTTGCTCGCCGAGTTCCGCGCGCGCGGCACGCCTGCGGTGGTGGTGTTCAACAAGTGCGATCTCACCCCGCCGCAAGCGGACGCGCTGGTCGAGCTTCAAGCCGGCGGCACGCCGGTCGTGCACGCCGTCGCGCCGCGCGGCGAGGGCGTGCTCGATCTGCGCCAAGCCCTGATCCGCCTGGCGCCGGAGGACTTCATCAACGCGCCGTCGCTGGTCGGAGACCTGGTCGCTCCCGGAGAGCTGGTCGTGCTGGTGGTGCCGATCGACAAGGAAGCGCCCAAGGGCCGCCTGATCCTGCCGCAGGTGCAGACGATCCGCGATCTGCTGGACTGCGACGCATACTGCATGGTGGTCAAGGAGCGCGAACTGCGCGACGCGCTCGCCCGGCTGAGCCGCCCGCCGGCGCTGGTCGTGACCGACTCGCAGGCGTTCCTGAAGGTCGCCGCCGACACGCCCCCGAACGTCCGCTTGACCTCGTTCTCGGTGCTGTTTGCGCGCTTCAAGGGCGACCTGACCGAGATGGTCCGCGGGGCGACCTTCAGGAACGCCTGCGAGTCGGTCACGACCAGCGCCGGCGGGCGGCTCAGCCGGGCGAGCGCGTCGCGCAGTTCGCGCTCCTTGACCACCATG
>JABRWC010000058.1:0-29587 GCA_039961675.1 Phycisphaerae bacterium | reverse complement strand
CCAAATGGCCTCCAAGACCGGCCTGGAGGCCGGTCCCCCATTTGGGCGGACAGTTTCTTCAACGGACCGCTAGGCGCCGGCGATGCCCAGCGGCGGCCGGACCTGCCAGCGGCCGCGCGTGAAGTCCGGCACGTCCACCGCGGCGCTGCGGCGCGCGACGGACTTCTCCGTCAGCTCGCAGATGGCGCTCCAGGCGGCCGCATCGTAGACGTCCATGTCCATCGGCTCGCCTGCGCGGAGGCACTGGATGATGCGGTAGTTCTCGAGGAAGTCCATCCCGCCGTGCCCGCCCGACGCCGCCTTCACGTTCTCGTCGCGCCACAGCGGATGCTCGAACTCGGCCGCGTAGTCGTCGAGTTTTTCCCAGCCGTGCTCCGGGCTGCGGCCCTCGATGTGAATCCGGCTCGGATAGCCCACGTGCAGCCCGCGCGTGCCCTGCACGATGTGTATGCGGCTGTATGGGCGCGGCAGGTTCGTGTCGTGGACGAGGTAGATCGTGCGGCCGCGCCGGGTCTTGATGAGGCTGAGGTTCACGTCGCCCAGGACATACTTTTCCGCGCGGCGCGGATCGTCCTTTTCCAGGCGTTCCTCCTGCCAGAGCTGGAGTCCCCGCGATGGACCGCTCATCGAGACCAGGTAGTCGAGCTGGTCTCCGCGATTGACGTCCATGCATTGCGCGATCGGGCCGAGTCCATGCGTAGGGTAGAAGTTTCCGTTGCGTTTCGTGGCGTGCGCGCGGCGCCACAGGCCTTCGCCGTCTGCGGAGAACTTCACGCCGCGCAGGTCGTGCAGGTATCCGCACTCGCCGTGCAGCACCTCGCCCAGCAGCCCCTTGCGGACCAGGTTCAGCACCAGCATTTCGGCCCGGTCGTAGCAGCAGTTTTCGAGCATGACGCAGTGCAGGCCCCGCGTTTCCGCGGTCTCGACCAGCTTCCAGCAGTCCTCGACCCGATAGGCCGCCGGGACCTCGGTGACCGCGTGCTTCCCGTTGTTCATCGCCGCCACGCACACCGGGACGTGCCATTCCCAGGGCGTCGCCGTATACACCACGTCGAGCTCGTCCTCGGCGCACATTCGCTCGAAGTCGCGCTCGCCGCGCGTGTAGAGACTCGGCTTCGGCTGGCCGGCCTTCGCCACGAGCGCGGCGGCGCGCTCCGCGTGGGCCTCGTCGATGTCGCAGACGGCGCGAATCTCAGCGCCTTCAATTTTCAGTAGCTGCTGCACGTGGTTCGTGCCCATGCCGCCCACGCCCACGAAGCCGATCCGCACCCGCTCCAGCTTGGGCGACGCGAACAGCGGCGCGGCGTCCGCAGTAGGCGCGGGTCGCCGGCCGGCGGCAGCGCAGCCGGCGGCGCCGACGCCGAGCAGCGCCGCGCCAACGCTGGTGAGGGCGGTGTGTTTAAGGAAGTCGCGGCGCGTGTGGTCGTCGTTCGCCGGCTGCTCGCGATTGCTGCGCGACATGAAACGTCTCCCTTGTCTCGGCTGGTTGTGGTTGCGGCGAGTCGCGTAGAATCGAGCTCGCTGTGCCTCAGTGTCGAGGCGGACACGTCGCAATGCAACCAGGGGGCCGCATGCCGGCATCGTTCGTGATCCTGGCGGCAGGGGTGGGCAGCCGCTACGGCGGGCCAAAACAACTCGAACCGGTCGGCCCCAGCGGCGAGACGCTGATCGACTACGCCGCCTTCGACGCGCACCGCGCGGGATTCTCGCGAATTGTGCTTGTGATCCGGCCGGACGCCGAGCGCGCATTCCGCGAGCGGATCGCGCGCGGCATGCAGCGCCGCACCTCCGTGGCGCTTGTAAACCAGCGGCTCGACGCTTTGCCGGACGGCGCCCGCTGCCCGCCCGGGCGCACGCGGCCGTGGGGCACGGCGCACGCTGTGCTGGCCGCGGCAAGCGTCGTCGATGGTCGGTTCGCGGTGGCGAACGCGGACGATTTCTACGGCGCCGCTGCGATCGCGACGTTGGGCGCATTCCTCTCCGAGACGCCCGACGGCGGCGCGACGCCGGAGCACGCCCTGATCGGCTTCTCGCTGCGGGACACGCTCTCGGACGCCGGCTCGGTCTCGCGCGCGGTGTGCCGCTGCGATGCGGACGGGTGGCTTCAGGAGATCCGGGAGATCACGAAGATTCGCAGGCGCGGCGACAACGGAGTCGCGCGGGACGAGCAGGGCCGCGAGCATGTCCTTGAAGGCGACACGCTGGTGTCGATGAACCTGTGGGCGTTCCGACCGCCGCTCATGCGCCAGCTTGGCGAGGAGTTTCGCGAATTTCTGCGTGTGCACGGGGATTCGACAAGCGCGGAATTCTACCTGCCGGCCGCGGTGGGGCGCCTGGTGGAGCGCGGCGACGCGCGCGTGCGCGTGCTGCGGGCGCCGGGGCGCTGGTGCGGAATGACGTATCGCGGCGACCGTGGGGTTGTGGAGCAGGAGATTCACCACCAGATTTCTGCGGGAACCTACCCGGAACGGCTTTGGGACTGACTGGCGGCGCGTCGGGACTGCAAACGAGGCGAGCGGGTACGTACGATGGAACCTGGCGCGATGATGGCGGCGGCGCTGGAAGCGGCGGATCGCTTCGACCTGCCGGCGCGGCCATGCGTGGTGCAGCCGCTGACGATCGGGCACATCCACGAGTCTTTCATCGTTGAAACGGACGCGCCGACACCCGCGGACTGCGCGACTGCGGGCGCGGTCCAGAGCACGGGCTGCGGCCGGCGCTTTCTGTTGCAGCGGGTCAATCAGAACGTCTTCCCCGATCCGGACGCGCTGCTGAGCAACATGCGGCGGGTGACGGAGCACGTGACCGCGAAGCTCCGCGCCGTCGGTGCGGCGGACGCCGAGCGCCGCGTACTCACGCTGGTACCGACCGTTGGCGGGGCGGCGTCGTATCGGGATTCGAACGGGGCGTATTGGCGCATGATGCGTTTCATCGAGGGGACCACGGCATACGCGGAAGCGCTCAGTCCGGCGCACGCCGAGCGGGCCGGCCGGGCGTTCGGCGAGTTTCAGCGTTTGCTGGCCGACCTGCCGCCGCCGCGACTGGTCGAGACCATCCCGCACTTTCACGACACGCCGCGGCGCTACGGGGCGCTGCGAGCCGCGATCGCGGCGGATGCCCGGCGTCGCGTGAAGGAATCACGGGCGGAGATCGAGTTCGCTCTGGCGCGAGAAGCGCCCGCTGGACGCCTGCTGGAACTGCATCGCTTGGGGGAGATTCCGGAGCGCATCGTACACAACGACGCCAAGATCAGCAACGTGCTGTTCGACGCGCGCACGGACGAGCCGCTGTGCGTGGTCGATCTCGACACGGTGATGCCGGGACTGGCGTTGTTCGATTTCGGCGACATGGTGCGGTCCATGACGTGCGCGGCGCCGGAGGATGAGCGGGACCTGTCGCGCGTGTCGGTTTCCATCGAGATGTTCGCCGCGCTGGCGCGCGGATACCTCGTGGCGGCGGGGCGGATGCTGACGTCGTGTGAGCGCGAGCACCTGGTCTTATCGGGCTGGCTGATTTCGCTTGAACAGGGGGTGCGGTTCTTGACCGACTTCCTCGCCGGGGACGCCTACTACCGTGCGGAGCGGCCGAGGCAGAACCTGGACCGCTGCCGGACGCAGTTTGCGCTGGTGCGTTCGATCGAGCGGCAGCGGGGGGAGCTGGAGGGGCGGGTTGCGGTTTGCGAGTCACGAGTTACAAGTTGAGAGTCACAGGACCTTTCCCTGTCCGCGGCGCGCGGGGCGCCCGGGCCGCCGATGCTGCTGGACCCCCGCCTGCGCGGGGGTGACGACAGGAACCGTCATTCCCGCGCAGGCGGGAATCCGGGGCCAGTCGCCGGTTCGTCACAGCCGGGACGCCTGGGCCCAGCGCTCCCGCCGGCATCGGGCTTGCGCGAGTTATCTCCCATACAGCAGCGCCAGCGCCTCGGCGCGCGTCTTGTCGGAGGTCTGCATCAACCCGCGCAGCGCGGACGTGACCATCACCGAGCCGGGCTTGCGCACGCCCCGGCAGGTCATGCACGTGTGAACGGCCTCGATCACGATCGCGCAGCCCTTCACGTGCATGCGCTCGTTGAGCAGGTCGGCGATCTGCGAGGTGAGCCGTTCCTGCACCTGGGGGCGAAGCGCGTATTCGTCGACGATCCGCGCCAGCTTGCTCAGCCCGAGGATTTTTCCGCCGGGAATGTAGGCGACGTGCGAGCGCCCCTCGAACGGCATCAGGTGATGCTCGCACATGCTGTTGAACGGAATGTCCCGCAGCACGACCATTTCGTGATGGTCCTCGTCGAACATGGTCTCAAGGTGACGCTCGGGCTTGAGATGCAGACCGACGAACAACTCGGCGTACATGCGGGCGACCCGAGCGGGCGTTTCCCGCAGCCCGTCGCGGTCCGGGTCCTCTCCGATCGCGATCAGGATTTCCCGCACCGCGCGCTCGATCCGAGGCAGGTCCACCTTGGCGGAAGCTTCGATCACCTCGTCCGACGCCATGGCTTTACTCCGCCCCCTCCGTCCCGCTGCCGACGGTCAGGCGAAACGACGCTGGAGGTAGTCCACCAGCAGGCGCACGCCCCAGCCGGTCGCACGCTCGTCATCGTCGCTCGCCGTGCCGGCGATGTCGAGATGCGCCCAGGGCACGCCCTCGTTCACGAACTCCCTCAGGAACATGCCGCCGACGATCGGGTGGGCGTGCCGCTTGTTCGAGGAGTTCTTGATGTCGGAGTCGCGCCCCTTGATCAGCTCGCGATAGTCGTCCCACAGCGGCAGCCGCCAGACGCGCTCGTTCGTGCGCCGGCCGCATTCCTCCAGCGCCGCGGCCAGCTCGTCGTTGTTGCACATCAACCCCGCCGCGGCGCGGCCCAGCGCAACCAGCACGCCGCCGGTGAGCGTGGCGAGGTCGATCATTGCCGTCGGTTTGCAGAACTTCTGCGCGTACCAGAGCGCGTCGGCCAGCACCAGCCGGCCCTCCGCGTCGGTGTTGGTAACCTCGACAGTCTTGCCGCTGGCCATGCGCAGGATGTCGCTCGGCCGATACGCCGTCTGCGAGATCGCGTTTTCAGCCGCGGCGATCACGCCGGCGACGTTGCACTGGAGCTTCAGCATGGCCGCGGCCTTGAGCACGCCCAGCACGGTCACGCCGCCGCACTTGTCGAATTTCATCGTCTCCATGCCCTGCGCGGGCTTGATGGAGTACCCGCCGGTGTCGAACGTGACGGCCTTGCCGACCAGCGCCGTGACGCCGCGCTGCCGGGGGGCGCCGCGGTACTCCATGACGATCAGGCAGGGCGCGTGCGCGGCGCCGCCGCCGACCGCCAGCAGTCCGCCCATGTTCAGCTTGCGGGCCTGGGCGGCGCTGATGATCGTGCACTTGAGCTTGTGCCGGGCGGCGAGGCGGCGGGCCTCCGCGGCGAGTGTCGTCGGGTTCACCAGGTTCGGCGGGCGATGGGCGATGCGCCGCACGTAGTTGATCGCATCGACCAGCTTGAGCATCTCGCGGGCGCGTTCCACGCGTCCCGTCAGGTAGCCGGGGTCGCCGGCGCACAGCGAGACGCGGACTTTGGCTGGCGGCTGCTTGTCCTCGTCAGCCGAGCGCAACTCATGGAAGCGGAAGCCGGCGTACGCCAGGCCGCCCGCGAACGTGGACACCGGCCGCTCGACCTCCGTCGCCACGAGACCGTCGATCCAGAGCGAGGCGGAGCGGAGCTTCTCGGCGACCAGCCAGCGCGCGGCGGCCGACCCGGCTTTCCACACCCCCGCAGCGTCGAGTTTCTTCGCGTCGCCCAGGCTGACCGTCAGGATGCGGCGCGGGCGCGAGCCGCGCGTGGTGTGCGCCAGCGCGCCGCATTCATCGCCCAGGGCGTTCAGCTCGATCAGCTCGGTCAGCGCGCCGTCGCAGTGCTCGTCGGCGTGGGCCAGCAGTTGGATGGCCGGCTTGGGCTTGACGGTCAGCGGGACGATGAGCACGTCCTCGGCGACGCCGGCGCCGCCGGAAACGAACTCGAATACGACTCCGTTGTTCGGCATCTGGGAAACACCTTCCACGGGCACGGTCCGTTGGGTTGGTCGCTTCAACAGCCCGTGTGGGGCGTCGCAGGCGTCCAGAACGGTCCGGGCCAGGTCGAATCCGGTCGTGTGTCCTGCCGCGACGACCGCGCCGGGAGGAGCACACGTGGAGCCTACCGCGCTGCCGCGCGTTCAGGAAGTCAAGTGACGTGCGGCCTCGATCGCTGCGCCCAGCGCGGTGCGAGCGGCGAGCGTCGGCGAACGCCTCATGCGCAGCGCTGACCCAGCAGGGCCTGGAGCGCTTCGTCCGGACGATCCACGATCTCCGTCGCTCCAGCCGCCAGCAGGTCGTCCCGCGTGCGAAAACCCCAAGTGATCGCCAGGCAGCGTGCCCCGGCCCGCCGTGCGGTCTCCACGTCTGTGGGCGTATCCCCGACGAGACAAGTTTGCGCAGGCGAGACGCCCAACTGCTCGCACATCGCCCGCACGTAGTGCGGGTCCGGCTTGCGGTGTTGTTCGTCGACGTAGCCTTGGACGGCCTCGAACGCGTCTTCTGTCCAGAACGCCCTCACTACCCTGGTGGTCAGCTCGTGCGGCTTATTCGACAGTACGCCCAGGCGCACGCCCGAGCGCCGCAGCGCGCCGACAAGCTCGACGACGCCCGGATACGGTTTCGTGTGCACCAAGGGGTACGCGCGGTAGCGCGCCCGCGCGAGCTCCGCGAGCCGCGCGACCAGCAGCGGGTGCGTGTCGCCGATCGCGCGGCGGCAGAGTGTGGGGACGCCTTCGCCGACCATGTAGCGGTACTGCTCCAGCGGGCGCGTGGGCAACCCCAGCAGATCGAGGCACTCGTTGAGCGCGTCGGCGATGTCGCGCAGCGAGTCCACGAGCGTGCCGTCGAGGTCGAAGATGCAGAGCTTCGGCGGCTTGGCGGTCGGCGACATAAGACTCGCAACTCGTTGGCCGATAACGGCGTATGCGTTGTGCGCCGCAACCGCTGCGGCGCGAGCCGGGTATACTATCTGATGCGCCGGGCGTCTCAACGCGGGCATTGAGGTCGGTCGCGGCGAAGGGAGAACGTCGATGATCCGCCGCTCGTCCATCGCGGCGTTTTCGTGCATGGTCGCTATCTGTGCAGCGGCGCAGACCGCGGCGCGCGCCGAAGAGCCGCCGCGCGAGCCGCGCGAACCGGGCGCCGGCTACAGCGCGATCATCGACAACATCGACCTGCTGATCGACAACTACAGCCGGTTCCTGGCTCGGCAGTACAACCTCAGCGACGAGCAGAACGGCATCACGCGCGAGCTGCTGCGTGACCGAGCGTACAAGTTCCTGAACAAGCACGAGGAGGAACTTCGCGGGCTCGTGGACCGCATGTTTGAGGTCCGGACCGGTGGCGCGATGACGCCGGAAGAACTCGTGGAATGGGGCCGGCGTGCGGCGCCGCTGTACGAGGAAGCCAAGCAGGCGATCGTTGAAGGCAACAACGACTGGCGCCAGATTCTCAACGATGAGCAGAAGAAGACGCACGATCAGGTGTTGCAGCAGATGCAGGAGAGCTTCGTCACGACCGAGGAGCAGCTCGAGCGCATCGTCAGCGGCCAGATGACCGTCGACGAGTTCCGCAACCCGCGCAGCTTCGGGCGCTCGGCCCGACGCAACGCCGCGCGCAACCGCGCCGCGGCTCCGTCCCCTGACGCGGGACCGGAAGACGTCCCTCCGCCGGAGACCGGCGCCGGACCGATCCCGCCCGGTTCGGAGCCGCCTCCGTCGCCTGGCGGACCCGGCGGCGAGGCTGGGGCAGCCGCCGGCGACGCGGGAACGGTTCACACGCCTCCCGGCGAGCGGCCTCGGAGAATCAATCGTCCCACGCGCGAGGGAGAGCCGTTGCACCCCAACGCGGGGCGCGGCGGCGCGGCAGCGGGCCGCGACGCGCGCCCGCACCGCGATGCTGGCGACGCGTCGCCGGAGGGGCGCAGCGGCCGTCCACGCGCTCGGCGCGGCACGGAAAAAGTCGCCGGGGGCCCGGAGTTTGCCAGCCAGTGGGAGCAGTACGTCCGCGAGTTCATCCAGCGCTATGGTCTGAATGAGGAGCAGCAGCAGCAGGCCCAAGCGATTCTGAAAGACTGTCAGGCACAGGGCGAGCGCCACATCCGCGGCAAGAAGAGCGAGATGGACCGGATCGACGCGCGCGTCGCGGAACTGCGAAACACGCGTGACGCGGCCGCGACGAAGGAAATCGCCGAGCTGAACGAACAGCGACAGAAGCTCATCGAGCCGATCGAGCAGATTTTCGAAAAGTCACTCAAGCCGCGGTTGGAGAAGCTGCCCACGCGCGCCCAGCGCAAGGCGGCCGAAGCCGCCGCGAACAAGCCCAAATCCGATGGCAAGCCGGCGTCCAAGCCGGCGAAAGACCGCAGCCAGGATGAAGCGCCGTAGCGGGCTTCCAATCAGGCCGGCCGGCGCCGGGGCGCACGGCGACGGACTCGGGTTGCAGGTGCTTCAGCGCGTTGCGACGGAGATCCGTCTCGGCGCGCTGATGGATCGACGTTTGGTGATTGCGGGCGGAATTTCGTCGCGGTCCGATTTGACTCCGCGAATTCCTGAGCTACGTTATCTATGTAGCGGGCGCGCGAACGCCCGTGCTCAGAGCCTGCCCCGGAGCGAATGAATCGAAGCAACCCAGCCTTGGACCCGACAACCCGAACCCGGCTCGACCTGAGCCTCGCGGACGCGAAGACCGACGACCCGTCCTCATACTCATCATTCGCGTCATAAGCCTTCCGATGTGCCGCCGAGGTTAGTCGCCCGGCGGCGACCGCGAACCGCGATGCAACGCAGCGCGACCGTTGACAGCCGTGATGCGAAGCTGGATTGATCCGCGTAGACCACCAGCGTCCGTGGACGTGCGCAAGCTGTTCGCGCAAAGCGTCCCGGGCGCGCTTGCCGAAGGAGTGACCTGCGATGGCGGGCGTTAATGCAGTCTGGGGCATTGAGATCGGACAATGCGCCCTGAAAGCCGTCAAGCTCCGCGTCGGGGTGGAGGGCAAGGTCGAGCTGGTCGCGTTCGATGTCATCCCGCACGCAAAGATCCTCTCGCAGCCGGACGCCGAGCCTGAGGAGCTGATGCGCGCCGCGCTGGAGAAATTCGCCTCGCGCAACGACTGGCAAGGCGACAAGTTCGTGATTGGCGTTCCCGGGCATCAGACCTTCGCGCGCTTCTGCAAGTTGCCCCCGGTGGACGAGAAGAAAATCCCGGACATCGTCCGCTTTGAGGCCAGCCAGCAGATTCCGTTCAACATGGATGACGTTGTCTGGGACTACCAGGTGTTTCGGGCGCCGGACATGCCCGACGTCGAGGTCGGCATCTTCGCCATGCGCAAGGAGCTGATCCGCAAGCACCTGGACCGGTTGGCCGCGTTCGGCATCACGCCAATGATGATTCAGACCATTCCGACCGCGCTGTACAACTTCGCCCGCTACGAGGGACTGGGAGGGGACAAGGATGGGGCGGCGACGGTCATCGTGGACGTGGGCACGCAGCACACAGACCTGGTGATCGTCGAGAAGCACAGCGCCTGGACGCGCAACATCCCGCTGGGCGGAAACCACTTCACGGAAGCGCTCGTCAAGGCGTTCAAGCTCTCGTTCGCCAAGGCGGAAGCGCTCAAGTGCACCGCGGCGACGAGCAAGTATGCGCGGCAAGTCTTCCAGGCCATGCGTCCCGTGTTTGCCGACCTGGTGGCGGAAATCCAGCGCTCGCTGGGCTTCTACGCCCAGACGCACCGCGAGGTCGAGCTGAGCAACGTGATCGCCTGCGGGAATGCCTTCCGGCTGCCGGGTCTCCAGAAGTACCTGGAGAACAACATCACGGTTGAGGGCGGCGTGCAGAAGCTCGACGCGTTCAAGCAGATCGCTCCCTCGGCGACGGCCAACGCGCCGCAGTTCACGGAGATGACGCCGGGCCTGGGGCCGGCGTACGGTCTGGCCCTTCAGGGACTCGGCCTCGGGACGATCACGTCCAACCTCCTTCCGCCCGAGTTGGCCCGGGTGGCCATGTGGCACCGCAAGCGTCCGCTCTTCGTCGCGGCCGCGGCGTGCGTGGGCTTGGCGGCGTTGTTCCCGTGGATGCGCAACTCGATGGACGCCAGCGCGCTGGCCGCGAACGAGTCGAAAGCCGGCGAAGTCATCCGCATCGTCAACCAGGTTCAGCAGCTCCAGACGCGCTTCCGCGAAGCGCAGACCGACTCCACCGGCCGCGTCGAGAAGATCAACAAGCTGTTCTCGCTCCTCGATCAGCGCGACCTGATACCCCGATTGGTCGCCTTCGTGTACGAGACGCTGCCGCCGGCCGATCCGCAGATCGCGGCGGCGACTGGACCGGAGCAGGTCAAGAAGGCGATTGAGTCCGACCCGGCGCGGCTGAAGCGCACGCGGCGCAAGCAGATTTTCATCGAGTCGCTCGACATCCAGTTCTCGAACGACATCGACAACTATGAGCCGCGTGCCTTCGGTGCCGGCGGCTCGGGCGGCTCCTCCGGTGCGGGAATCAGCGAACCCGCGCCCGAAGAGGAGGTCGGTGGGACGTTCGGCGGGGCTATGGCCGGCGGCGGGGGCCGCGGACGGATGCGACAGCAGGCGCCCGCGCCCGCGCCGAAGCCAAGTCCGGCGGCCGACGCGCAAGGCGCGACCGCCGGCGCGGGGTTCTACATCGGGATCAACGCCTACTCGGTCTACGGCGACAATCAGCCGGAGGCGGCCACGCTCATCGCGGACGAGCTGATCCCCACGATCCAACGCCTCGGCCAGGTTGTGGGGCGTGGTTTCTACGTACCCGAGCAGGATCCGCGCAGCCCCAACGGCAAGAACCTGCGTTTTCCGTCGATCCTGAAGCGCTTCGACGCGGCCGCGGCACAGGCATCGCTGCCGCCGGCGCCCGCGGCCGGGGCCGGGGCGGGTCCGGCCGACACGAAGCCGAAAGCGCTGTTTCCGGACCCGGTGACGGGAGAAGACATGGTGACCGACTGGCGGTTCCAGATCGGTTTCAAGGTGAAGCTGGGCGATCCGCCGCCGCCCGCGCCGGGCGCGCAACCCACGAAGGAAGGCGAGTAGCGATCGCAGCGCGGCGTCTGCGCCGCCGCGATCCGCCCATGGAGATAGGCCATGCAACCCGTGCTCAAGTTCATCACGACGCACCTGGTGGCGTTGATCAGCGGCGTCGCGATCGTCACGTTTCTGGCGCTGGCCGTCCTCGGGATGACTTCGGACAGCGTGGAGAAGAAGCTCAACGAGGAGCTCGCGCGGACGAAAGCCGGATCCATCCGGAGCCTGCTGTCGAACAAGGTCAACGAGGACGTGATCGCCGCGGAGAAGCGCCGCGGCGAACAGTTCACGCGCGAGTTCGAGCAGGCGCGCGAGGCGGTGAAGGCCATTAACCGTCGTGAGCCGCTTACCGCGCAGGTTTTTCCGCGACCGACGGGGCCGGTCGCGCCGCTCCAGTTCCGCGAGGCATACGTGGCGGCGACGCGCGAGCTTGCGCGAAAGCTCAGCGCCGACACGTTGCCGACCGAGGCGGACATCCAGGAAGAGCGCCAGAACGTTGAGGACCTGAGGGAGCTGGAGGCCGAGAAGCAGGAAGAAGAGAAGGCCGAAGAGGCCGGCGCGGGCGGCGGCGGATCGGGCACGGTCCCCCCGGCGCCGCGCGTCCCAACGCCACGGGACGAGCCGAGCCTGACGGAGGAAGATCCGTTTGCCGGCGGCCTTACGTTCGGCGGCGGAGGAGGGCGCCGCGGTCGGAGCGGGGGCCGCGGCGGGCCGGCGCAGCCGGGAATGCCGCAGATTCCCACCGGACCGAAGACCGAGCCGAAGTACGATCCGCTGTTCCGGGCACGCGTGGCGAAGGCGCGCAACATCCGCTGCTACGTCGATTCGCAGACGTTCCAGATCAGCCCCATTGCGCGCGACAGTGCCGCGCCGACTCCGCAGGAGATGTGGTACGCGCAGGTCGCCCTCTGGGTCCAGGACGACGTCATCAAGGCCATCGCGGAGTTGAACGCGCAGGCCGGCGGCGACATTGAGCGCGGCGACATCCCGCTGGAGAAGAGCGTCGTGAAGCGGCTGGTCGCCGTCCGCGTGCTGGGCTACCAGACGCAGGGGCGGCCGATCACGTTCAAGGTCGCGGCCGACGTGGGCGCAGGGCCGTTCCGGAACGTCGAGATGGGCAGGACGTTCACCGGGCGCACGTCGAACGAGGAATTCGACGTTGTGCGCTTTCTCGTGCAGGCGATCGTGGACGAACGGCGCGTGCTCGAGGTAGTAGACGCGATCAGTCGGGCGAATTTCTACCAGTGCGTCGGCCTGAACTATGAAGCCGTGAACCGCGACCTGGAAGAGGCGCAGATGGGCTACTTCTACGGTACGGCGCCGGTGGTGAAGCTGACGCTGGATTTCGAGGGTTACCTTTCCCGGGAGGCCTACGGCGAGCTGATGCCCCCGGAAGTGCTGGCCGAGCTGTCCGGAAAGCCGTCGGGCGAATGAGCCAAGCGGCGCGCATTCCGCCGCGGGGAGACATCCAATGAACAACGTGTTGGCTCTCATCGAGCAGCATGTCGAGAAGGGCGTTCTGGGACTGGCGGCCGCGTTCGCCGCGGTCTCGGCGTACCTGTTCCTGCTCCAGTCGCCGAACACGGTCTCGTATCAGGGGGCCACGGTCGGGCCGCGCGAGCTTCACGACCGAATCCTCGCCGAGGCCCGCAACCTCGAAGAGCAGATGCGCACCGCCAAGCCGCCCGAGGTTTCGGTCGAAAAGCTCTCCGACCAGATTCGCAAGCGGCATGCGGCCGGGATATTCGAGCCTCGCAAGGACGGCATGCCCCTGCCGCGCGAACTCCGCGCCGCAACGATGTTCGGCAAGAAGATCGAGGTGCCGGGGCTGAGCGAAGCGGAAGAGAACTCCGGCGACGTGGCCCTGGTCTCGCCGCTGGCGCCCAGCCAACCGATCGTGATCACCGGGCGCAGCCTGGTGGTCAAGAAACCCGTGCGGCTGGACGAGCCGGCGTCCGGTGGCCCGGCGCCGCCGCCAGCGCCGACCGCGGACAGCGGCAAGCCGGTCGAGACCGTGTGGGCGTCGGTGGCGGTGTACTTCGACAAGAAGGCTCAGTATGCGGAGATGATTGCGGCGGGATACGCGCCGTACCGTGCGCGCGCGTACGTCGTCGGCCTCGAGGTCGAGCGTCAAGAGCGGCTGTCGACCGGCGAGTGGTCGGAGTGGACTCCCACCAAGCCGAGCATGGCCATGCCGACGCTTTCGATCCCGGAGCCGGTGATCGAGGACGCGACCGGCAAGCTGGTGAACAAGGAGGAATTGGACAAGACGTTTCGCTTGATCAAGTCGCAGCAGAACACGCTGATGCAGCCGGCGTTCTACGACGTGAAGGCCGGCGATTTCTGGGAGATCCCTCCGCTGACGGGCTTCGAGCCGCCAGAAGAAGACGAAGCGAAAGAGAAGGAAGAGAAATCGGCTCCGCCGTCGCTTCCGCCGGCGCCGACGGTCGGCGGCGGCCGGCGCAGCCCCGGCTTGACTTTCGGCGGCGGCGGCGGGCGGACCAGCGGGGGCGGGGTGACGTTCGGCGGCGGCGGCGGCGGTCGCAGTCTCGGGCCGCCGCGTCCACCGGCGCCCGCGGCGGAGGATCAGTCGAAGCGCGAGCAGCTCAAGCGGCTCAACGAGGAAATCGGGGCGGCGGCGCTGGCGCTGAACAAGGGCGACTTCAGCCGCGCGATCGAGATCAGCACCCAGATCGAAAACAACCAGGTTGCAAGCAAAGGGCACAAGAAGAAGGCGGAAAAGATTCGCAAGCGCGCGGAGTACATGCGCGAGCGGCGCGCGAAGCTCGGCACCACGCTGGAGACGATCGTGAAGCATCCGGAGACCGGCGCGCCGGCGCTGTGGGTGCACGACGACTCGGTGGAGCCCGGAAAGACGTACCGTTATCGCGCGCGGGTGCGCCTCTGGAACCGCTACGTGGGACAGGTCCGGGCCGTGAAGTCGCCTGAGCAGGCGCGGCAGGCCGTCATGGCCGGGGAATGGTCACTTCCCAGCGCGCCGGTGACGGTGACGCCCGGCACGTATTTCTACGTCCGCGGGCCGAAGGTCGGCGCCCCGGCCGCCAGCATGGAAGTCTGGGGCTGGCGCGAGGGGACCTGGATCCAGCAGACGTTCGATGTGGAGGTCGGCGACGTAATCGGCGGCGTACGGACCGTCCGGACCGGCGAACTGGATGCGAAAGGCGAGGACGTACGCGCGGACGTGGACTTCACCACGGGCGCGATCGTGCTCGACATCCGCAACGAAAACGTCCCCGTGCGTCTGGCCGGAAAAGACGGGGCGTTCACATATTCCGAGAAGCCGTCGCTCGTGGTGACGTACCTCGACCCGGCCGACGGGCAGGTCAAGGAAAAGGCCCAGGCACTGGACCGCGACGATCGAACGCGGAAAGAGCTGATCGACCAGGAAGTCTGACGCGGCTGCGCCGGCGCGGTCGTCGCGCGTCGGCCGCGCGGCGCGGTCAACCCGTGATCGCCATTGATGAGCGGGGTTGCCCCGCGAATCAGCGTCGCCGCGCCGCGTTCGCCGATGTCATCGCCGCGCGGCCGGCACGTCGTGCGGTTGCTTGCCTGAGTTCCGCCGGGCGCACGTCCGCGCGGAACAGCGGGTAGACTGTTCCCGTTTTGCAGACGAAGGGACACTCGTGACAGATGTTCGCACGCGCTTCGCGCCTTCGCCGACCGGCTACCTTCACATCGGCGGCGCCCGGACCGCGCTGTTCAACTACCTTCTGGCCCGTCGGCTCGGGGGCAAGTTCGTGCTGCGCATTGAGGACACCGACCAGACCCGCAACATCGCCGGCGCGGCCGAGAAACTCATGGAGGACCTGCGCTGGCTCGGGTTGCATTGGGACGAGGGGCCGCAGGTCGGGGGCGAGTTCGGGCCGTACCGCCAGAGCGAGCGTGTCGAGCGCTACCGGCAGGCGGCCGGCCGGCTGCTCGACGAGGGCAAGGCCTATTACGCGATGGAGACGCGCGAAGAGCTGGAGGCGATGCGGGCCGCGGCGATGAAGCAGACGGGCGGCTTCCGCTACCGCCGCCCGGCGAACCCGCCTTCGGAGGCTCAGGCGCGGCGGGCGCGCGAGGAAGGCCGGCCGGTGGTGGTGCGGCTGGCCATGCCGGAGCGCGATTTCGTCGTCAACGACCAGATACTGGGGGACGTGCAGATCGGCGCCGACGAGCTGAGCGACTTCGTGCTGCTCAAGGCCGACGGCTGGCCCACGTACCACTTCGCGGTCGTCGTCGACGACGAGGACATGCGCTGCACGCACGTGCTCCGCGGGCAGGAGCACCTGATGAATACGCCCAACCACCTCGCACTCCAGGAAGCGCTCGGCTATCGCCGGCCCGTCTACGCCCACCTGCCGATCATCCTCAACACCGACGGCTCCAAGATGAGCAAGCGTGAGAAGGACAAGGCGGTGCGCACGGCACTGAGCGCGGCGCTGAAATCGAACCAGATCGACGAAGCGCGCGCCCGCGAGCTGGCCGGCGTCGATGGCGACGCGTTCGACGGCTGGCGCGCCGGCGAGACGCAGCTCCCGGCGGACGGATTGGAGCGGTTGGCGCGCGAGATCGCGGTCGTCGTGCCGGAGATCGACATCCACGACTTCCGCAAGAGCGGCTATTTGCCCGAGGTCATCGTCAACTTCATCGCGCTGCTCGGCTGGTCGCCGGGGGACGGCCGCGAGAAGATGACGCTGCACGAGATGGCCGCCGCGTTCAGCCTCGACCGCATCGGCCGCACGAACGCCAAGTTCGACCGGGCCAAGCTGCTAAGCTTCAACCTGGACGCCTGTACCGCGGCGAGCGCGGAACGGAATCTGGAGGGGCTGAAGGATTTCGTCGCCGTGAACGCGGACACGCCGCTGCGGGGGCTGGACGACGGCGTGCTGCGCGAGCTGATCCGAAGCTGCGCCGGCTTCCGCACGTATCGCGACATCGAGTACAAGGCCGGCGCGCTCTTCGTGCCCGACGATCGATTGCGCTACGACGCGGACGCGGTGAGGAAGAACCTGCTCAAGAGCGACGGCACCGGGCTGAAGGTGTTGCGCGAGATCGTGTCGCGGCTCGCGCAGCAGCAGGACTGGTCCGCGGCCGCGCTTGACGCGCTGGTCCGCGATTTCGCCGAGCGAAGCGGCGTCGGCCTGGGCAAGGTCGCGCAGCCGTTGCGCGTGGCGCTCACGGGCAGCACGGTCAGCCCGACGATCTCGGACACGCTGCACCTGCTGGGGCGTGAGCGCACGCTGTCGCGCATTGAGCGCGCGCTGCGCGCGGCGGATTCGTTCAGCTCCGGCCAGGGCGCGGCCCCGCGTTGACCGCGTGCGGCGGCCGTCCCGCGGCGGTTACGCTTCGTCCTTCTGTTCGGCCAGCCTGGCGACCACGGAGAAGTCTTCGAGCGTCGTGGTGTCACCGCGGACCTCGCCGCTGGTCGCGATCTCGCGCAGCAGGCGGCGCATGATCTTTCCGCTGCGGGTCTTGGGCAGCGACTGCGTGAAGCGGATTTGCTCCGGCCGGGCCACGGCCCCGAGCTGGTTGGCGACGTGCCGGAGCAACTCGTCGCGCAGCGCCGGCGAAGGTTTTCGGCCCGTCACGAGCGTCACGAACGCAGCGATCGCGTTGCCCTTGATCTCGTGTGGGATGCCCACGACTGCGGCTTCCGCCACCGCCGGGTGCGCGACGATCGCGGATTCGACTTCCATTGTGCCGAGCCGATGGCCGGAGACCTTGATCACGTCGTCCACGCGGCCCATGATCCAGAAGCACCCGTCCTCGTCGCGGCGTGAGCTGTCGCCCGCGAAATACACCCCCTCGATCTCGGACCAGTACTGCCGCCGATAGCGCTCGGGGTCGCCCCAGATTCCGCGCAGCATCGCCGGCCAGGGCCGGCGGATGCAGAGGTACCCGCCGCTGTTGGCTGGTTGCTCGCTTCCGCTGCGGTCAAGCACGGCGGCGTCGATTCCGGGCAGCGGGTGGGTCGCGGAGCCGGGTTTGGTGGTGGTCGCGCCGGGCAGCGGCGCGATCAATATGCCGCCGGTTTCGGTTTGCCACCAGGTGTCGACGATCGGGCAGCGGCCGCGCCCGATCGCGTCGTGATACCACAACCAGGCTTCCGGGTTGATGGGCTCGCCCACCGTTCCGAGCAGCTTGAGACTGGACAGGTCGTGCTTGTCCGGGTGCTCGCGCCCCTCGCGCATGAACGCGCGGATCGCCGTGGGCGCGGTGTAGAACTTCGTCACGCGGTGTCGCTCGATGATCGACCAGAAGCGGTCCCATCCGGGTTGGTTCGGCGCGCCCTCGTACATCACCGTCGTCACGCCGTTGTTCAGTATCCCGTAAACCACGTAGCTGTGTCCGGTGACCCAGCCGATGTCGGCGGTGCACCAGAACACGTCATCGGGCTTCAGGTCGAACACCAGCCGCGCGGTGTACGCGGTGTACACCATGTAGCCGCCCGTCGTGTGAAGGATGCCCTTGGGTTTGCCGGTCGAACCGGAGGTGTAGAGCAGAAACAGCATGTCCTCGCTGTCGCACGGCTCCGCCGGGCAGTCGGCGGAGACGCCCGCCGTCAGCTCATGCCACCAGTGATCGCGCCCCCGCCGCATCGCGATTTCATTGCCGCAGCGCCGATACACCACGACGGCTCGGATCAGATCGCACTGCTCGCACGCCGCGTCCACGTTCGCCTTCAGCGGCACGATCTGTCCGCGCCGCCAGCCCCCGTCGGCCGTGATGAGGACGTGCGACTTCGCGTCCAGCACCCGGTCGACGATCGCCTGCACGCTGAAACCGCCGAAGATCACCGAGTGCGGTGCGCCGATCCGCGCGCATGCGAGCATCGCCACCGCCAGCTCCGGGACCATCGGCATGTAGATCGTGACGCGGTCTCCTTTCTTCACTCCGAGCGACCGCAGCACGTTGGCGAAGCGGCAGACTTCGGCATGGAGCTCGCGGTACGAAATCTTGCGCACGTCGCCCGGCTCGCCCTCGAACAGGATCGCCGTATGGTCCCCGCGGCCGTCGGCGATCTGGCGATCCAGGCAGTTGTAGCTCAGGTTGGTCCGGCCGCCGACGAACCACTTCGCGTCGGGCAGCTTCCAGTCCTGGACGCGTTCCCACTCGCAAAACCAGTGGAACCCGGACGCGACCTCGCCCCAGAAGCCGTCTGCGTCTTCGAGCGAGCGCCGGTACAACCGCTGGTACGCGTCCATGGACGCTACGTGCGCCTGCTCGCTGAAGCTCGTCGGCGGCGGAAACCGGCGCGTCTCTTTCAGGTGCGACTCGATGCTGTCGGAACGCATGACCACGGCCTCCACGGTTCCGGGCGCGGTTTCCCCGGATTTGCTGCGAACTGGCCCAACCCGCGCGTTGCGGGAGTTGCGGCAATATAGCCGCCGGTTCGGGCGGCTGTCAGCGCGAATCGTGCCGCCGCTTGCATATCCGTGCCGACTCGATCCGCAGGCCGGCGAGCACGGCAACGCGCTGGCCACCTGGCCGCCGATGGTCCGCGATTTCCGAAGCAGGCGATCCGATAACGCCGGGCCGGGGACGAAAGGGAAACCGCGCATGAAGAAAAAACGGGCGATCCTCGTGGCGGACGATGAGCGCGATGTGCGGCGGGCCGTGGGCGCGCGGCTGTCCGCGCTCGGCTACCGAGTCATCGAGGCGGCAAGCGGGCTGGCCGTACTCACGCAGCACCTGACCGAGCCGATCGACGTGGTGATCCTGGATCATCACATGCCCACGGGCGACGGGCGGTCGATCGCGCGCGTGATCCGCAATGAACGCGCCGTGCCGATCGTGTTTCTCTCCGGCCAGGACCGCGAGCACTTCCGGGAGCTCGCGATGGAACTGCCGGACGTGTACTACCTGCCGAAGCCGCTGGACTGGCACAAGCTCGAAACGCTGCTCGACGCGCTGGTCCGGCCGCGCGAGCCGGCGGCACAAGCCGTCTGAAGGCATGCGAATCCGATTCAGCGGCGGACGACTTGCTTCGCGATTGGCCGCGCTCGGTTGCTCGTCACGCGACCGCACCCAGTGAAGCGAGGAATTTCGCCAGGTCATCCAGCGAGATTGAGCTTCGGACGGGGGCGGCCGTGCGCTGGCCTTGGCCGCCGTCGGCGAGGTGAAGCAGCCGGTCCGGCGGCGCCAGCGCCTGGGCGCTTTCGACCTGAAACGCCGCGTCGCTTTCGGCCGGCACCGCGATTACCAGGCCCCGCCCGTCCAGCTCGGCCGCGCTCTCGGGCAGCCGCGCCTCGAGCTGCACATCGCTGAGGCTTTGCAGCGCCGCGCCGAGCGGGTCGATCTCCGACATGGACTCGTGGCGCGCATACCAGACGCGGACCGGAAGCCGTGCGATCAGCGGCTCGGCGAGCCGGCGCGTCTCCTCCGGGCCGAGTTTGGCCAGCAGCAGCGTCGTCCCCACCGCCTCCTCGCGCAGCGGCGCCGCGTTCTGAACGCTGACGTCCTTCCCGCCGCATGCTTTCCGCAACTCGTTCGCCGCGATCGGGGCCACGGCGGATTCGGTCGATGCCGCCAGCAGCAGGCCGTGCGCATAGTAATCCGCGACACGGAGCAGGCACGCCAGGGCGCTCGTACATCGGCCCGCGCCGCAGGTGAAGCGTGCGTATTCGCAGATCGGCGCGGCGATCGTGTCCGGCAGGCCCATTTTGGCGAGGACGATCCCGACCAGTTCGTCGTGCGGCACGTTGAAGAGCCGGGCCTCGAGCTTGCGGACCGTGGTGCCGCCGTCGAGCGCCAGCCGCGTGGCCCTGGCGTATTCGTCGGTGAACACCTGCCGCAGGACGATCTCGCCCAGGTCGTGACACAGCCCGACCAGGTGCGCGATTCCTTGCGCCGGCGCGCCGATTTGCGCCGCGAAGTGATTCATGATCGCCGCCACCGCGAAGCAGTGCTGCCAGCAGCGGACCAAGCCCAGCCCGCCGGTCGACGCCGACGGAAACGTGTCGAACACGCCCACGGACGACGCGATGTTGTGCACCGCTCCGAAACCGACCGCGGCGATCGCGTCTTCGATCGTCTGCACGTGCCGCCGATTCACGTTCGTCGCCGCTTCGTTCGCGACGCGGAGCACTCGCGCCGACAGAACCGGATCGCGTTTCAGCACGCTGGCCAGGTCGGACCGCGGCGTTTCCGGCGAGCTGGTAATCGCGACCACCTCGGCCACGACGCCGGCGAGCGTCTTGGTCCCGACGAATTCGTTGATTCGCCGAATCGTCTCGTCGCGCGGCATGAACGACGCTCCCGCCGCGACCTCTGGGCCTTTCGTTTCCGCACGGTCCGGGGGGGCGCCCGGCGCAGCGGGGGGCGGGGCGTACGACGGCAGCGGCCGCCCGCGCTCCACGCGCGAAGCGCCGACGCCGGCGGCCGCAGGGACGTCACTGCGCGCGACGGCGGTCGGGCTGAGGGCGTGACCGACGAGCGCGAGCAGCTTCTCGATGTCGAACGAGGACTTGAGCAGGTAACCCTGGACACCGAGCTGCCCGGCCCGAAGCACGGTCCCGCGTTCGGCCCGGTCCGTGAGCAGCACGACCGGGAGCTCGCGCCAGCGCCGCGTCTTGCGCAGCGAGTCCAGGAGCGACAGGCCGTCCAGCTTCGGCATCGCCACGTCGAGCAGCAGCAGGTCCGGGGTGTGCTTTTTGAGTGCGGCCAACGCCTCCCGGCCGTCCGCGGCCAGTTCGACGACGTGGCCTTCGCGGCGCAGCAGCTCCGCGATCGTCTCGCGGCAAAACGGCATGTCATCGACCACGAGTATGCTCGCCATGACTCCAAGCCGTTGCTGCGAATGCGCGCTACGGCGCGACGGCGCTCACCGACGGCGCGGCCGCCGCCTGGCGCGCCATCCACTCGAGACAGCGGCCCATCTCCGACCGCAACGCAGCCACGTGCGGCTGCGCCTCGCTCAACTGTCCGGCGCGCCCCAGCGATTCCAAGGCCTCGGCTTCGCGCCGCAAGCGCTCCGCACCGACGAACGACGCCGCGCCCTTGAGCCGATGCGCGAGCTGTACCGATTGCTCGGCGTCGCCGGCGGCGACGTGCCGCTCGAGCTGATCCACGTCGGCCGGCGCCTGGGCGCAGAACCGGCCGATGAGTTTGTGGACGAAGGCTTCGTCGCCGCCCAGCCGGCCCCGCGCCGCCGCCACGTCGAAGGGTTCACTCGCTTCATCCGACGGAGCGGGCATCGACGCGTCGTCCGGCGGCGTCGCGTCGGCGTCTCGGGGCTCCGCGCGCGGGTCCTGCATCTCGAGTTGCCGCTCGATTGCTTCGTAAAGGCGCTCAGGCCGCAGGGGCTTGGGGACGTAGTCGTCCATTCCGGCTTCGAGGCAGCGCTCGCGGTCGCCGCGGATCGCCAGCGCGGTGAGCGCGATGATCGGAATGTGCGGCCGCGAGGCGCCTTTGGCGGACCTGGCAGCCTCCATGGCCCGAATCGCGCGCGTCGCCTGAAAGCCGTCCATCTCCGGCATCTGGCAGTCCATGAGAACGAGGTCGTAGCGGGATGCGGCGAGGGCTTCGACGGCCTGCTTGCCGTTGGACACGACGTCGCAGGTGTAGCCGGCTCGGCGGAGCAGGGTGGCTGCGACTTCCTGGCCGATGTCGTGGTCGTCGGCCAGGAGAATTCGGGCGGGGCGTGGTGCGGGTTGGGGCGGCGCGGGCGCGCCAGGCGTGTGCGAAAGTTGGCGGCGCTGCCGCGGCGGTCGGCCGGGCGCGACCGCCGCCGCGAGCGCGTCGAGGAGCTGCGATTGCTGGACGGGCTTCGGGAGCCAGCTCGCGAAGCCCAGCTCGTGGAGCATCTGCGGGTCATTGTCCTGGAGCGACGAGAGGAGAATCAGCGCGGTGCCGCGAATCGCGGGATCGGCCTTGATGGCGCGGGCCAGCTCGAGGCCGGTCATGCCGGGCATGAGCAGGTCGAGAATCGCGACGTCGAAGGGCCGTCCTTCCGATACGGCGGCGCGGAGCGCCGCGATGGCCTGAGCGCCGTGCGCGGCTCCCGCGTGGGTAAGCCTCCAGAGCGCGAGTTGGTCTGCGACGGCGCGGCGAGACGCTTCGTTGTCGTCCACGATCAGCACGCGCGCAGGGCGCAGGTTCGCGGCCGGTTCGGAAAGCGCGGGCGACGGCGGCTGCCCGGCGCGTTCCAGACGCACGGTGAACCAGAATGTCGATCCCTGGCCGACTTTGCTGGTGGCCCCGATCTGTCCCTCCATGTGCTGGACGAGTCGCTTGGCGATCGCCAAACCCAGCCCGGTGCCGCCGTAGCGCCGCGTGGTGGAGGCGTCCGCCTGGGAGAACGAATCGAACAGGTGCTCGATGCAATCGGTCGGGATGCCGATGCCGGTGTCGCTGACCGCGACCCGGATGACCACGCCCTCGGCATCCTCGGCGACGCATTCGACGCGCGCCGTGACTTCGCCGCGCTCGGTGAACTTGACGGCGTTGCTCAGCAGATTCATGAAGACCTGCTTCAGTCTCGCGGCGTCGCCGCGGACGCGCTTGGGCACGTTCGGTGCGACGGCGCTGACGAGCTCGAGCTGCTTTCGCTCCGCCGTCGGCGCCAGCGCCGCGGTGACGCCCTCGATCGCGGCGCGCAAATCGAACTCCGCCCGTTCGAGCACGAGCTTGCCGGCCTCGATCTTGGAAAAGTCCAAGACGTCGTTGATCAGGCCGAGCAGCGTGTCCGCGGACGATTTCACCAGCGACGCGTACCGCTCCTGCTGCGCGTCGAGCTGCGTGCCCAGGAGCAGCTCGGTCATGCCGATCACGCTGTTCAGCGGCGTTCGCAGCTCGTGGCTCATCGTGGCCAGAAAATCGCTCTTGGCCTGGCTGGCGGCCGCGGCGTCCTCGGTCGCCTTCAGCAGCGCCGCCTCGATTTGCTTGCGGGCGGTGATGTCCTCGGCGATGCCGGCGACGCGGTAGACGACGCCCGAGGAATCGCGGATGGGAAAACCACGGTCCCAGACCCAGCGAAACCCGCCGTCCGGGCGTTGCACGCGAAAGACTTCGTCGAGCCGTGCGCCGGTGGCACAGCGGGAGAATGCCTCCGCGACGCGTGCGCGGTCGTCCTCGTGAATCGCCTCCAGCCATGCGCGCGGATTGGCCATCACGCTCTCGCGTGGTCGGCCCCAGATGGACTCGTACGCCGGGCTGGCGTAGTGCATCGCCTTACCGTCCGCGCTCGACAACCAGAAAACGTCGCCGATCGATTCGGCCATCTGGCGAAACCGCTCCTCGCTCTCGCGTAGCGCAGCGGTGCGCTCGGCGACGAGCCGGGCCACGGTCCAGTGGCGGCGCTGGAGCAGCAGCGTCGCGCCGGACGAGAGGATCGTCAGCACCAGCCCGATGGACCACACGGAAAGGGCGCCGCGGTCCGCGAACCGCCGCACAAATGCCTTCGTCGCCGTGCAGCGCACCCGCCACTCCCAGCCGCAGAAATCGAAGCGGACCGTGTGCGAAAAACTCGTGGCAGCCGCGGTGTCTGCGGATGTAGCAGCGGCCGGATCCGACGGCGGCCGAGCGGCGCGAAAGAGGCTGAGTGCGGAATTCACTCCCGGCGGTCCCGCGGAAAAGTGCATGTCGATGCCGGTCGGCGCGAACGGCGCCAGCGCGGCTTCCACCGCCTCGCTGACGAGCAGTTCGGCAACGACCACGCCGCGGCGACGTTCGGGATGCGGTTCGGTCGCCGGACGGGCCGGCACAGGCGCCACCAGCAGCAACTGCGCGAGGCTGGTGTGAGGATCGCCGCCGGGGAGCGCCAAAAGCGAGACGCCGGAATCGCCGGATGCATCGGCGGCGAGCCGCGCGAGGTCATCGGGCGCCAGTCCAGATGTTCCGTCTTGGGCACGGTCGTCGCGCAGCTCCGAGTATCTCAGCTCGAAGCGCGTCGGGATGTGCTCGTCTTCGTTCGACGGTGCAACCTCGGCGATCCAGGAGATCGACCGAAGCGCACGTTGGTCGGCCAGGATCGGACGGACGAACGCGCGGAGCGCTTCGCCGTTGACGTCGCGCGAAGCATCGAACAGCCGCTGGACGGATTCCACCGCGAAGCGCGCGGCATCCAGATCCCGCTCGATCGCCCGCACCCGGTCGCGCGCGAGGAGCAAGAACTCGGCGTCAAGCTGCCGGTCGGCGGCACGCCACAACTGCCGGGTGACCACCACCAGGACCGCTACGCCCGCCGCCAGGACGACCAGAGCCGGCGCCCACTGGCGGACGACGAAAGCCGGAAAGCTGGATTGCGAGCGATCACGCGCCATATGCGTTGCCTTGCGGCCCGGCCACGCGCGGCAGCCGGACGCGGCTCAGCCTAACTGCCCGCGCTACCGCGGCTGGAATGGCGCCCATCGAGCCACGACAGGAGCTTGGATTCAAGGATGCGCCAGCGGCCGCCCACGCGCGCCGCGGGCAAGCCCTGGCGGCGGATCAGCTCGTACACGGTCTCGACGTTCAGTTTGAGCAGCGCAGCCGCTTCAGCCGCGGTCAAGACTCGTTCGGACATGGTCGCCGCCTTCCGGGAGTCGCCTGGAAAAACCGGCTCATTCCGGTGCCACACGGCGATTATCGGCTCGGGTGGGCGTCGGCTTGAGACTCACGCGCGGCGAACGCCGCCGAAACCGGACCGTGGGGCCGGCTTGTCGCCCACGAACCAGGCGACCACCGTTCGTCGTGTCGGCTTTGGACGTGGGACATCAAGCAATCGCAAGAGCTCCGGTACTCGCACGTGCTGGCCCCGCGGGCGCGTGACGACGCTACGGAAGCGGGCTACGATGCGGTTCGCGAATTCGCGATCGTCGACGCGTTCTCGAGCGGCGTGAGCGATTCCTGCGGCTTCGTTCCGTCGCCTTTTTCATTTCGCTGATCCGGCCGCAACTGGAGGAGGCTCATTCATGTCGCCGGCCTTTCACGTTTCGGCTCACGATCATGCTCCGACTGCTTCGGTCCCTCGGCGCCTGGCGCTGTCCGCGCTCGCCGTCGCGCTACTCGCGGCAGCGTCCGGCTGCCCGAGCGGCGGAACGATCGGCGGGACGCCCGTACGCGACACGATCTCGGCTGCGACGGGAGGGAGTCTCAGCACGGCTCGCGGCGTCGTGTTGGAAGTGCCGCCCGGGGCGCTCCCGGCGGACACAGAGATCGCGCTGACGGAATTCGACGCAACGGCGCTCGCCGAGCTGGACGAGACGTTCGTCGCCGGGGTGCGCCTGGAGCCGGAGGGGCTGACGTTCAGCACGCCGGCGACGCTCCGAGTGCCGCTGCCGGCGCCGTGGCCGGAAGGTACGGATCCGATTGAAATGGTCTTCAAGGGCGGCGACCCGGCGAACGCCGTGGACACCGGAATGTCGGTCGCGCTTTCGGACGATCGGCAGACGGCGATCTTCGAGGTGACGCACTTTTCGGGGCGCATCTGCGCCAACCAGTGCCATGCCGGCGTAAGGGAGTATTTGACGGCGCAGTTCTCAGCCCGCGGCTGCACGCGCGACGAATGGAAGGTGCGCGTCATCGGCAAGTACCCGGGCCTGGAGCTGCGGGACACGTGCGAGACGATCACGACCAACGAGCTGGGCGGGATGCTTGACTCTTTCTTTGACGAAGTCGGCAGCGGCTGGAACGCCGGGGAGAACGTGCCGGCCGAGACGCTCACTCAACTCGCGACATGGGCCGATCAGGGCCGCAACGTGGTGATTCTGTTCAACAACGACGTGAACGGCCCGCGCGGCGGGGCGCACCAGTTCTACTGGGCGGCGCACTCGTGCGTGCTGGAGAAGAAGGACGGAACGTGGCAAATGCGGCACGTGTTCATTCCGCGCAGCCAGGCGTTCATGAACTCGATCGGCGGGACGAACATCTTCTGGTGGCCGCTGGCTGACCTGAACAACTTTCGCACGCAGAAGTCGGGCGTGGGGCTGGAGGTGTACTACTGCGGCACGCCGGGCTGTTTCGGCTCGGACGATCCGGAGGATCCGCTCAAGCCGTACGATCCGCTTGAGAAGCGCGTCGTGCCGTGGGACGCGGTGCGCATCTTCGTGGAGCGGGAGCAGAACAACCCCTGCAACCGGCTGAGCGGGGCGTGGCGATTTGACACGTCGGACGAAGACGGGTCGGGCACATTCCTCATCAAGGTGGACGATGCAGGGCGCGTCGACAGCTTCTGGGTCGGCGGTCAGAACGCCGGCGTCGACGGCGGCACCACGATCCCGGACACGGCGTTTGCGGAACTGTTCCGCTTTGCACGGGCGAACGTCCCGCAGCTTCAGGCGCAGAACGTCGAAGAGGCGGTGTTCCTGAACGAAGACCAGACGCAGTTCACCATGACGTTCGGCCTGGACATCGTGGACACGGACGACGAGGGGCGCGAGGAGTCCATCGGGTTCTTCTTCGCGATCAACGATGCACACCTCTCGCAGAACCAGCCGGACGAGTTCTTCGAGGGCGAACTCACCGAGACGGTCACGGCCCGCACGTATGACGACGAGGGGAACTTGCAACAGGACGAAAGCACGTCGTCGGCCACGGTTCGCGCGCGCCGCGTGCCCTGCCCGGACCCGGCCCAGAGCACCGGCGTGGACCAGGACACGTTCCTGGGCGAACTCGATCTGGCGCTCGGAACGTGCGGCGCCGGAACCGCGGGCGCCGGTTCGCTGATGCTGGTTGGGCTGACCGGCTGCAATGCCATGCGGCGCCGAACGCGAGGCGTGAAGCGCTGAGCGCCAGGTACGGGTCGCCGGGCGCCGGGGCGCGCGGCCTGACGGCGGGGAGGCTTTCCGCCGGCCACGGGCCCGTCAAGCGACCGCCGGATCGTTCGGCTGACAACCTGCGCTACGTGGCCCACCAACGGACGGGGTCGTCTCTCGCGGCATTGATGGAGAACGGCCGGGCCAAAATGGCATTTGTGGCGGCCGGCGTTCGGTTACAATGCCGTACGTTCGAGGCCGATTCGTGTCCGACGCCGATTCGGAAGCGGTGCGCCGCGCCGTCGAGGGGGACGCGGAGTCACTGTCCGAACTACTCCGCCGCCACGGTCCGACAGTCGAGCAGACGCTGCGCATCGAAAAAACGCTGGCGCGCACAGCTCGATCCATCCGACGTCATGCAGGTCACGTAAATTGAGGCATTCCGTCACATTCGGGATTTCGATCCCGGCCGGGCCGACCGCTTCGTGCCTTGGCTGCGCCAGATGGCGGAGAACAACCTCCGCGACGCGATCCGCGGGTTCAAGCGCCTGAAGCGCGGCGGATCGGACGCAGGGCGAGGCGCTGGCGCACCTCGGGACGGCGACGGAGACGTCGCGGCACTTCTGGCCGCGGCCACCAGTACGCCGAGCCGGGCTGTACGACGCGACGAACGTGTCCAGCAACTCCGTCGGGCGTTGTCGCGACTGCCGCCGGACTACGCCCGGGTCGTGCGGCGGATGGACCTGGACGGCCGGCCCGTGGCTGAGGTCGCCGTGGAGCTGGGACGATCGGCCGGTGCGGTTCATATGATTCGGGCCCGGGCACACGACCGGCTGCGCGATTTGCTGGGGCCGGCCTCTGCATTTCTGACTTCGGCGTGAGTCAAGTATCGAACCGTCGCACTTCAGGTGTGAGCCTGAAGCTCAGGCCCGGCACTCCATTGCGCCCGACTACCGGGACCAGGGTACGTGCATGAGCGCTGCCAACGAATCCGACCTGAGTTCGTGCCGCGATCGACACGGCGACCTGGTGGCTGCGGCCAAAGCCCAGCACGAGGCCGTGGAGGCGGTGAATCGCCCGCACACGCAAACACCGACCGCCGGCGGATCGGCGGCCACGACCGAATCCCTCACGCTCGAATCGTCCGGCCCGGCCTTCACTGGGCCGGCGCCGGACTCGTTCGCGGGGTACCAGATTCTGCGCGAGGTGCATCGCGGTGGGCAGGGGGTGGTTTACCAGGCGCTCCAGAAGAGCACGAATCGCAAGGTGGCGATCAAGGTCATGCGCGAGGGGCCGTTCACCGGCGCGGCGGACTAGGCCCGCTTCGAACGCGAGGTGCAGGTCCTCGGCCAGCTCAAACACCCCAACATCGTCACGATCCACGACACCGGCGTCGCCAGCGGCTGCCACCATTTCGTGAAGGACTACATCAGCGGTCAGCCACTCGATGTGCACATGGCGAACGGGCCGCGGTCGATCGACGAGACGCTCAAGCTGTTCCTGAAAATCTGCGAGGCGGTCAACGCAGCGCATCTGCGCGGTGTGATTCACCGCGACCTCAAACCGGGCAACATCCGCGTGGACGCGGAAGGTGAGCCGTACGTCCTGGACTTCGGACTGGCGAAGGTAGCGACCAGCGACGCCGGCGCGGCGGCGATGACGATGACCGGGCAGTTCGTGGGCAGTCTGCCGTGGGCCGCCCTCGCGGACGACGTCGGCACTGCGTTCAGCTACCAGGGCGTTCTCAAGTACGGCGATGCGGAAGTGAACGAGCCGTGCGACTTCTTACTGCGCCTATTCGACGCGCCGTGCGATACAGAGCCCTGCGGCGGAACGCAGGTCGGTTCCGACGTCGTGCTTAGCAGCGTCGACGTGGTGCAGGGGAACTTCAACCTGGAGCCGGATTTCGGTCCGGTCTTCGGCCGCACGGCCCGGTGGATGGAGACCAGCGTACGGCTCAGCGCCAGCGGTGATTCGTTTCAGGTGCTGCTGCCACGCCGGCGCATCGTATCCACTCCCGTTTCACAACTCGCGTCGAGGGTGGAAGTCTCCGCGATCGGCAACCAGGCCCCGGTCGACGTTACCGCGCTCGGAGACGGGCGAGCCGGGATCTTCAGCAACGACAATCCACTGAGCAGCGCGGACGCGCTGCTTCTGAGCACGATGGGGACGGGCTACGCCCTGCATGCGGTCGCGCAATCGTCCGGCTTCGCCGGGTTCTTCGAGGGGCGCGGACACTTGGCCGGTGACGTGGGCATCGGTACGACAAATCCGACAATGAAGCTGGATGTTCGCGGCGGCAACATGGGAGTCGACGGGGATTTCCGGTTCACGGGCACGAACCCACGTATGGTCAACGCCTTCAGCGGCGGGCACGGATCGCCCTACTGCATTCCGGGCAGCTCGTGCTGAACGAAAGCGGCGGGAACGTGGGCATCGGCACGCTCAACCCGCAGCATCCGCTCGATGTCGTCGGGGTGATCCGTTCGACGTCCGGCGGATTCCAGTTTCCCGACGGTAGTACACAAACCAGCGCGGGACAGTGGACGACGGATGGCTGGGGGATCTACCACAGCGGAAACGTCGGCATTGGAACCTGTTGCCCAGATGCGCGGTTGATCGTGGCGGCGAACGGCGACCGTTGCGCACACGCGCTCAACTCGAGCACGGCGAGCGGTGCCAGCGCGGTCTTGGGCGAGCTGACGTCGGCAAGCTCGGGCGATGCTTCCGCTGCAATCCGTGGCATTAACCAGGGCACAAACAACCCGGTCGATCCGCCCTTGCAGAAGCGCTACGGGGTGTGGG
>JABRWC010000057.1:0-44402 GCA_039961675.1 Phycisphaerae bacterium | reverse complement strand
CGCCACAACCAACAACCGCGGGCGTTCGTCTGGACGGCCAGCGCCGACGTGATCCGGCGGAAGATTGAAGGACTTTGTAAACGAATTAACGAGACACTACGCTAGCGGCCCTCGATCTCCGCCAGCCGGCGCTCGAACAGTTCCGACTGCTCGGCCGTGAGCAACTCCCGAATCTGCTTCACGACGCGCTCATACAGCGCCGCGTGGGCTTGGCGATCGGAGCGCGGCGTGGCTTGGAATTCGCGCAGGGCGTCGGCCTCGATCCGCTGAACCGACTCGCGCTGCGATGCGTCCAACCGCGCGCGACGCGCTGCGCGAAGCACGTGCCGCGCGTCGCGATGCGCCGGTTGCGTGGCTGCGGCGCTGTCGGCCGGCGCTTCAAACTCCCGCCGATACTCGTCGAGCACGGGCTTCTGGTCGCCGCGGAGAATCCGTTCGACGGCCGTGAGAAATTCAAAGGTCGTACCCGCGTCATCGCGGAGCCGGCGCAGCTGCGCTTCGAGCTGCTCGGCGCGGTGCGCGTCGCCGGCCTTTCGCGCCTCGCGCAGCTCCGCAGCGGCGACGCGCTGCTCGCGAAGCCGCCCGCCCAGGGCCTGCTGGTGACTGCGGAACGCTTTCTCAAACTCCAAGCGCTGCCCGTCGTCCAGTTTCAGATCGTGAGGCAGATCCACCGTCAGGCGGCGCACCGTCTCGCGCCGTTCGCGCTGCTCCAGAATCCGGTCCTCGACGCGATACAGCGCTTCGAGCTGGTCCTCGCGCAGTGTCGGCTCAAGCTCGTCCAGCACGTCCAAGATCAGCGCCCCCGGGCCCTCGCTCTCCAGCATCTCGTCGCGCAGCTCGAACGTCGCGTCCGCGTCGCGCTGCGCGCGGGCCTGCCGCATCTCGGCCCAGCGCTGCTCGAGCTCGCGGAGCTGTTCGCCGCGCGACTCCAGTATTTCGCGGTACCGGACGCGCTGCGTCTGGTCCAGGTGCAGCTCGCCTGCCACTCGTGCCAGCAGCGCATTCACCCAGCGGTCAAGGGCCGGCTGGGACGCGCCCCGAGACTGCGCAGTGGCTTCCGCCGGCTTGGACTGCCCGAACGCCGCAGCGCATGCCAGAAGGAGAGCGATGCCGATGGTCGCGCGCGATGGAAGAGTCAACATCGTCAGGCTGTCGCCAACGGGGCTCTATTCGTTCCGCTTGGGCGCTTGGCCCGGCGGCGGGCACGGTTCGAGTATAGCGAGCACGGAATCGGCAAACCACGCTGTCCCGGGCGAAAGACGTGGCGAAGTCGTGATCTGCACACAACTTATGCACATGCCGCGCGACGCCGCGTGCTTTTTCTTAACAGCTTTAGATTAATGGACTTACATTCGATCAAACGGTCGATTGACGCCCACCCGTCACCAATCTGGATTTATGCGGCATTAACGCTTGCAATCGGATATTTTTATGATATCATATCGGTATCTAGAGCTGGGAGACCTACGATGACAAGAGAGCGCGTCATATCAACGTCGGGCGGTTGGCCGGTGGCGGGATTACTTTTCGTGGCGGCGTTCGGCATCGGCTACCTGTTCTACTGGAGCATCGCGGGCAGACCCTCCCCGGAGGTCTGGGGACTCGTGAGCGCGATCGTCGCCGCGCTGTTGTGGGGGTTCATCACCGCCGGGTTCTTCATGCTTCAGCCAAACCAGTCCGCGGTGCTGATGCTGTTCGGCTCTTACCGCGGGACGACCAAGCAGCCGGGCCTTCGGTGGGCGAACCCCCTGCTTCAGAAGGTGAAGGTGTCGCTGCGGGCGCACAACCTGAACGGCCAGAAGCTGAAAGTGAACGACAAGCGTGGCAATCCGATCGAGATCGCCGTGGTCGTGGTGTGGCGCGTGGAGGACACCGCCCAGGCCTGCTTCGACGTGGAGGACTACAAGCAGTACGTCGAGGTGCAGAGCGAATCCGCCGTGCGGCACCTGGCGACGCAATACCCCTACGACACGATCGAATCCGAGGAGCAGTCCCTGCGCGGCAGCCTCGACGAGGTGTCCGGCGCGCTGCGCCAGGAGCTGAGCGAGAAGCTGCGACACGCCGGCGTCGTCGTCGACGACGCCCGAATCAGCCACCTGGCCTATGCGCCCGAGATCGCGGGGGCAATGCTCCGCCGGCAGCAGGCCGAGGCCATCGTCGCCGCGCGCACGCGAATCGTCGACGGCGCCGTCGGCATGGTGGAGATGGCGCTGTCGCGTCTCGACGAGCATCGCACCGTGCAGCTTGACGAGGAACGCAAGGCTGCGATGGTCAGCAATCTGCTGGTCGTCCTGTGCGGCGAGCGCGAGGCCACGCCGGTCGTGAACACCGGCACGCTCTACGGCTAGCGCGGACGCGCGCCCGGGTGCCTCGGCGGTTGCAACACGCCGCATCCGGGCGCCGCGCGGATGTGGACGGTAACTGCGGGGCGTCGGTGCGGCGTCGCGGCGGGCCGGGATTGGGCGTCCAGGGAGCGGACGGTCATGGCGGAACGCAAGTCATTTCTGTTGAGGCTGCCGCCGGAGCTGTGGGACGAGATCAAGCGCTGGGCCGACTCCGAGTTGCGCAGCGTGAACGGGCAGGTGGAGTTCATCCTGCGCGAGGCGGTGCGACGCTGGCGGCGGGAGAAGGAAACTTCGCCGCCGTCGGAGCCGCCCCCACAAGCGTGACCGGCACGTGCCGCCGCCACTGATCCGTTTTTTGTGGAATTCCCGAGAAGCCGAGGCGAGAATTGCATCGAGGCGCCGAGCTGGCGGCGGGCTGGGCGGGCGCTTCGCGGGAGGCGCACCATGCGGCGGAAGCTCGGTGCCGTCTGGCTGCTCGGTTCGTGCTGCCTGCTTGCGCTGGGGCAGGCGACGGTTCCACGTCCAGGCGCCGCCGCCGCGCCGGTCGCGGCGGGCCAGCGCGAGATCGACACGCGCGCCGTGTTGTGCACGAGGCTGCCGGCGCTGAAGTTCGAGCGCATGCCGCTCAGCGACGCGTTCGAGCTGATCGAGCAGCTCAGCGGCGCGACGATCGCGGTGCGCTGGGAGCGGTTGGTTTCCGCGGGCGTCGCGCGCGACGAGCCTGTGTCCCTCGACGGCCAGCGCCTGCGCCTCGATCAGGCGCTGTGGCTCATCATGAACCAGCCCGCGCTCGCCGACGCCCGGCTCGCCTACCGTGCCGAAGGCACGGTGATCATCGTTTCGACCGCGGACGATTTCGCGCAGCTCATGATCACCAAGGTCTACGACGTCACGGACCTGCTCGCCACGCGGCTGCGCTACCCGCACATCGCGGTCGGCCGCACGCACGAAGTCGTCACCGGCAACACCGTCGCGACGGCCGCCGGCGCGGTGGCGGTTCAACCGCGAACCGAACGGTTCGACAGCGGCGTCTACTACGAGGGCGAGGACAGCGGAGGCGGCGAAGTCGATCGCGACGTGCTGATCCGGCAGCTTGTGGACACGATCGTCGCCACCGTCGAACCGGAAAGTTGGGCGCTCAACGGTGGTCCGGGGACCATCATCGCGTTTCAGAACAAGCTTGTGGTCCGCAATTCGCCGCTGGTGCACCAGAAGCTCGGCGGCCCGACGTACGAGCGGGACGCGCCGTAACGCCGGGCCTCCGAGTTCGACTCCGCCGCGGTCGTGCCGTTCGGCCGCGTCGCTCCGGCCCGTCGCGCAACAATGCCAGCATCCGGCGGTCCAGGCTCGAAAGCGCCAGCCGATCCATTTCCGAGTGTTGGACCCACCGGAACGCATCGTGCGCGGCGGGATGCACGCGACCGTGAATCCGACGGCAGCGATGCACGTGCACGGTGAGCCGGCGATGCGTGAACGCATGCCGCACTGCCCCGATCCATCCGTCCACTTCCACAGCCAAGCCGAACCGCTCGTGCAGAACCCGACACAGCGCCGCGTCCAGCGCCTCGCCGTCGCGCATCTCGCCGCCCGGCAGCTCCCACAACCCGCCCAGCAAACCGCTCGGCGGCCTGCGGACCATCAGCACACGGCCGTTACGCTCGAGCACCGCCGCAACCGCTTCGATTTGCGGGGCCGGTGATTTCGGGCGCCGCAGCGGCAGCCGGGCCTGCACGCCGCGAAGCGCGGCCCGGCAGTGCTCGCGGATCGGGCACTCGTTGCACCGCGGCCGCCGCGGAACGCACACCGTCGCGCCGAGCTCCATCATCGCCTGGTTGAACGCGCCGGGGGCGCGGCGTTCGAGGAGCGCCCCGGCCATGCCCCACAAGCGCCGCGCGGCGCCCGGCGAGTCGATCGGTCGCGTGAAACACGTCAGTCGGGACAGCACGCGCTTGACGTTGCCGTCCAGCACGGCCACTGCCTCGCCGCTCACGATGCTGGCAATCGCGGCGGCCGTGTAGCGCCCGACGCCCGGCAGCTCGAGCCACGCATCCGCCTGTCCGGGGAATTCGCCGCCGCGCTCGCGAACGATGATCCGCGCGGCCGCGTGCAGGTTTCTGGCGCGGGTGTAGTACCCAAGTCCGGACCAGCAGCGCAGCACGTCCTCGAGCGGCGCGCGGGCCAGTGCGGCGACATCCGAAAAGGCCGCGAGAAAGCGCTGGTAATATGGCGTGACGGTTTCGACGCGCGTCTGTTGGAGCATCACCTCCGAAAGCCAGACCTGGTACGGGTCTCGCGTGCGGCGCCACGGCAGGTCACGTGCCCGGCGCTCGAACCACGACAGGAGCGCAGAGCGGATCGCTCGCAGCTCGGCCGTGGACCAGGGGGCCAAGCGCCGGTTCGCCGCGGTGGGCGAACGGCGCCGCGGCGCCGCCGTGCGATCGCGCCGCGTGCGCGCGCCGGGTCGCGGCGGTCGTGCTGGCGCTGCGCGCGCGCTCAGTCGGGCGCCTCCTGCGCCAGGCGTGAGAATTCGTCGCCGCGCTGGCGGTAGTCGCTGAACATCCCCCAGGAAGCGCAGGCCGGCGAGAGCAGCACCGCGTCGCCCACGGCCGCGCGCGCCCGGCACGCAGCCAGCGCCTCGGGAAGGCCGTCGAAGAAATCCGCCTGCCCGCCGGCCTGCCGGATCAAGTCGACGATCTGCCGCCCGGTCTGTCCGATGCAGGCGGCGAACTTGGCCCGCTGCGCCGCCAGCCGGGCCGCCGGAGACAGGTCGATGCCCTTGTCATAGCCGCCGAGGATGACCAGCAGCGGCGCGTCGATCGCGTTCATCGCCGTGATTGCCGACTCCGGCGTGGTGGACTTCGAGTCGTTGTAGTAGGCGACTCCGCCTCGGACCGCGACGCGCTGCAACCGGTGGGGCAGCGCTTTGTAGGTTGAGATCGCCGCGGCCGACGCCCGCGGGTCCACGCCCAGAACGTGTGCGGCCGTCAGCGCCGCGGCGGCGTTCTCGAGATTGTGGCGGCCGGGCACGCCCAGCCGGACACCCGGCCAGGTCACGCGCTGGGTGTCGCAATCGACGGCGGCCGTCTCCTGGAGCAGCGCCCGCGGCTCGTCGCCGTCCAGCCCGTAGCGCCACACCCCGGAGACGTCGCCGAACATCAGCTCGACATGCCGCCGCAGCCCCGGGTCGTCGTGCAGGATGAACGCGCTGCGCTCGGCGTCCTGGAACCGGACGATGTTAAGCTTGGCCGCCAGGTACGCGGCGAAAGTCCCGTGCCAGTCGAGGTGGTTCGGCGTCACGCCCGTGAGCACGGCGACCTGCGGGCTCCAGCAGACGAGCGGTGTCCGCTGAAGCTGGAAGCTGGACAATTCCAGCACGACCACGTCACGGGCTGCGATCTGTCCCAGCGCATCCAGCAGCGAGCGGCCGAGGTTCCCGCCGACCCAGACCCGCGCGTCCGCCAGCGTGCGTTCGAGCACGTGTCCGATCATGGCGGTGACGGTGCTCTTGCCCACCGAGCCGGTGACGCCGACGGTCCGCGCCGGGCAGCGCTCGACGAAGAGGTTCATCTCGGTGGTCACCTCCACGCCTGCACGGCGCGCCGCGCCGAGAAACGGCGAGGAATCCGGCACGGCCGGGTTGACGACGACCAGGTCCGTCTCGACAAAGTCCTGCTCGCGATGTCCGCCGAGCCGCAGTTTCGCCCCGCAGTCCGCGATTTGCGCGATCGAGTCGCCGAGCTCGGCGAGCGGCTTGGTGTCCGTGACAAGCAGGCGCGCACCTTGCGCGGCGAGCCAGCGGGTGACGCCGACGCCGCCGGCGAAGCGCCCCAGCCCCATTACCGTCACGCGCTTGTGCTTGAAGTCCGCGATCATTCAAATGGCGCGCGGCCGACGGCCGCACATCCAGTCAATCCGGCACCGAGGGCGTCATGGAACGAACGATCGTCCGAATTGCCAACGCGAGCGACTGCGACACGATCGCGGCGAACAACATCGCGATGGCCTGGGAGACCGAAAGGCTCGTCCTGGACCCGCGCACGGCCCGCGCGGGCGCGGCGCACGCTCTGGCCGACCCGGCGCGGGCAGTGTACTACCTTGCCGAGCGCGAGGGGAAGGTGGCCGGGCAGATGATGATTACCCCGGAATGGAGCGACTGGCGCGACGCGTACTTCTGGTGGATTCAGAGCGTGTACGTGCGGCCCGATGCGCGCGGCGCCGGGGTCTACCGTGCGCTGCACCGGCACGTCGAGGCGCTGGCTCGCGCCCGGGCGGACGTTTGCGGCCTGCGCTTGTATGTCGAACAGGAGAACCGACGTGCGCAACGGGTCTACGAGCGCAAGGGGCTGCGTCGTACCAGCTACCTGCTGTTCGAACTCGACTGGCGGCGCGCGCGCCAGTAACGAGGAAGCGGCGGACTGCGAAGCGCACAATGTCCGGACCCGCTCAAAGCTCCCGCCTTCCCGCCGGCGCAGCATTCAGCGCAGCCGCTGACGGCGACACGACGGTCGGCGCCCCGGCCGTGGCCGATTGACGTACGGAGCTTCCCCGTTTCGCGAGCTCACCCCCCGGAAACGGACGCAAAGGCGGGCGTACGTGCCCGGTGCGCTACGCCCGCGCGGCGGACTTGCGAGCCTGCTGGTTCGCCCGTGCCTCGCGGATCGCCCCGGCGAGGTCATCTCCCACGCCCCGCGCGTGTCGGCGTGAGATGATCTCGGCGAGCTGCCGCACGTCGATGTCCTCGACCTGTCCCAGCACCACGGACTGCTCGGTCTTGTCCAGAACGACAAACCACTCGATCAGCCGTCCCAGCAGGGTCTTGATCGTCATCCCGCGCAGGTCGCAGACGTCGTCGAGATCCTGCTTGGCCTCCGGCGACAGGTGAACGCTGACAATGTCAGGCCGCGCCTTTTGACCGGCCTTGCGCATGAGAGTCTCCTGTGCGATGCGGCGCGAAACGGCCAACTCCGCGTCCGCGCCGGTGAATCGCTCGGCTTAATCGATCATACCTTGGCGGAGTAGAAATGCCACCCCGTCGATACCAGAAGACAACATACGCCTGGCGCTCGTGAACGAGCGTGGGGTCCACGCGCCAGTGGGCACCATGCTTGCCTGACGCCCGCTGGCGCGAGCGTGCGACGATTGCCGTCGCGGTGTGCCGAGCAGCGTCCGCGCGGGGAAGCGTTCGGGTCGACTCCCAGTCGACGAAGGCGTGACAGCTCCTGCCGCCCGGGGTGCCGGGCCCGCGGCGCGGCGAGCCAAAAAAAAGGCCGACCCCGTCGGGCCGGCCTCGAGTCTGGTTTGCCCCTCTCCTCTCCTTTCGGCTCCCCTGAAGAAAGGAGGGACAAAACGGTGTGTCCTGCCCACTCAGCTCCCCAGTGAGAGGCCGGACTCATCTCGATCCTAGGCCGTCGAGCTCGCCGAAATCCACTCACCAGGCGATTTTTTTGCGCATTGTGCATAATCGCCGGGGCCGCATGAGGTTGCAGACGGACTTCCCGCTTCAAGCGCCCATGATCGGACGCGGCGGTATGGCGCAGCCCCGTGGGCCCGTCCGACTTCCAAGCGTTCCGCGCGATTCAAAACCGCGCGCAAATGCGTTATACTCCGGGGATTCCGACAGTGAGCCGGACCGCAGTCCGGGGAGGGTTACGAGTGCTCGTGCGCGCATTCTCATGTCCGCCGATTCGCCCAGGAAGCGTCGCCTCGCTCGCCGCCAGCTTGGCTTTGGCCACTGTGGCAAGCGCCCAGATCCGCGTCGTGAATTACAACGTCGCTCAGCTCAACGGAAACCAGACCGCACTCCAGGCCGTCTTCGCGGCGCTGAACGCGGATGACAAGCCTGGCTGGGCCGTGGCGCCACACCTGTACGTGTTTCCGGAAGTCCAGTCCGCGGACGTCGGCCCGCTGCTGACGCGGCTCAATGCCGCCGCTCCGCCCGGCGTCACGTACACACAGGGCACGTACACGAACAACAATGAGAACAGCACCGCCGGCGCGCAGGCAATGTTCTATCGCGCCGACACGTTCACCGAGGACGTGGCCGGGCACGTGGACATCTTCACCGGCGGCGGGCGCTACACGGACCGCTGGAAGCTGCGCCTGGTGGGTTACAGCTCTCCGGACGCCGTGCTCTTCATCTACAGTTCGCACCTGAAGGCCAGTACAGGCGCCAGCAACGAGCAGGAGCGGCTCGATGGCGCGATCGCGATCCGCAACAACGCCGACGCGCTCCCGGCCGGCACGCACATCATCTATGCCGGCGACTACAACGTGTACAGCAACGCTGAGCCGGCGTACCAGGAGATGATCTCGGCCGGCGTCGCTCAGGCGATCGACCCGCTTGGTACGGGGAGCTGGGGCGGCAGTTCGAACGCCTGGAAGCACACGCAGTCGCCGCAGGACAACGGCCCGCTGGTCGGCGGGGGGATGGATGACCGCTTCGACCTCCAGCTCTCGACCGCCGCGTTCCACGACGCCGAGGGGCTGTCGCTCATTTCCGGGACGTACCGCCCGTTGGGAAACGACGGCGCGCACTACAACCTGGCGATCAATTCCGGGAACAACACCTACTATCCGAGCGACATTCCGCGCTCGAACACGCTGGCCGACAACCTGTTCGACGCTTCCGATCACGTACCGCTCATTGCGGAATACCAACTTCCCGCGGTGCTCCAGGCCAGCGGCCCGTCTGACTTCGGTCGCGTGATCCAGGGCGAAGCCGTCACGGTGTCGTTTCAGGTGAACAACGCCGCGTCGGTCGTCATTCCGGGTGGGAGCGGCGCGGACGAACTGGACTTCACCGCCACCGGCTTCGGCGCGCTCCTGGGTAGCGGCGGCGGCTCGGTCCTTGCGACTCTTCCGCCCACGCCCGCGACGATCGAGCTGGCGGTCGATACGTCGGCGACCGGGGCGGTCGCAGGCGGAGTGCAGTTCGCCAGCAGCAGCCAGGCCGCGGAGGTCCTGACGCCGACGCTCAACGTCTCGGGGGCCGTGGTGCGCCACGCCAATGCGTCGTTCGCCTCCGACGCGGACGAGAATCTCGCGGCCGTGTCGCGCGTGCTCCTGTCAGACGGCGGCGTCGTGGAGTTCGACGTCGACGTGCACAACTTTGGGTTTGATTCCGAGCAGGCGCTGCTCGACGTTGACGGTGTGAGCGGCATGACCGCACCGATCACCCTCGCCGGCGGGCTTGAGTCGGGCGTCGGCGCGGCGCCCGCGACGCTCACGTTCACAGTGGATACGGCCGGGCTCGGCAACGCCGACGTTCAGCAGTCAGTGAGCGTCAACACGAGCGACGAGGATATTCCCGGTGCGTCGGGAGCGGCAATCACGATTGAGTTCGCGCTCGACGTTCGGGTTCTGCTCGGAGACATCGACGGCAACTGCGTTGTCGATCTGGCCGACCTCTCGGCGCAGCTCGAAGCGTTCGGCACCTGCGCGGGCGACTCCGGGTACAACGCGGCCGTGGACCTCGACAACGACGGGTGCGTGGGCGTGGCCGACCTGTCGATCCTGCTGACGGACTACGGCGCGGGCTGCCCGTAGTCTCGGCCCCGTAGCGAAGCCGAAGGATGACCATCGCCGCCGCAGCGTGACCGCTGCGGCGGTGATCCCCGTGGTTGACAGGCGCGCACCGCAGCCGCAACATGGCCGGCCCGTGCCCGAATCCTGCGAAGCTCGAACCGACGCGTTGATCTTCGGCGGCGGCGTCGCCGGCCTGTGGCTGCTGGACGAGCTGCGGCGTGCCGGCCGGAGCGCCCTTCTCGTGGAGGCGCAACGCCTCGGCCAGGGACAGACTGCCGCGTCGCAGGGGATCATCCACGGCGGATTGAAATACACGCTGGCGGGCGTGTTCACTCCCTCGGCAAGCACGATTCGCGAAATGCCCGCGATCTGGCAGGAATGCCTTTCCGGTCGGCGTGAGCCGAAGCTGGACGGCGCGATCCTGCGCGCGGAGCACTGCCACCTGTGGCGAACCGAGAGTTTTTCGTCGCGCGTGGGGATGTTCGGTGCCAAGGCGCTGCTGCGGGCGCAGCCCGAGCCGGTCTCCGACGGCGAGCGGCCGACGGCGCTGCGCTCGGTGCGCGGCGAGGTTTACCGCATCCGCGAGCCGGTGATCGATCCCTGCGCGCTGCTGCGACGGCTCGCCGAGCGGAACGCAGGCCGCGTGCTGGCGAACCATGACGAGACTGGGGCGCGGTTCGAGCGCGACGCCGCGGGCGCCGTGCGATCAGTCCGCATTCAGGATTCGCGCGCGGGAGACGCGCTGCTGTTGTTCCCGCGCGTGGTCGTGCTGGCCGCGGGCGCGGGCAACGCGCGTCTGCTCGAGCTTGTCGGCGGCAGGTCGGCGGAGATGCAAGTCCGGCCGTTGCACATGGCGATGGTGCGCGGGGAACTCCCGGAACTGAACGGGCACTGCACCGACATGGCCCGCACGCGCGTCACCATCACCTCCGCGCAGCAGGCTGACGGACGTCGCGTCTGGCAGCTTGGCGGGCAGGTGGCCGAGGACGGGGTGACGATGTCGGCGGACGAACTGCTCCGGCACGCGCGCGACGAACTCGCCGCGGTGGTGCCTGGGCTGGAGCTGCGCGGGTTGGAGTGGGCCGCGTACCGCGTCGACCGGGCCGAAGCGCGAACCGCCGGCGGCCGGCGGCCGGACGACGTCTCCTGCGGTGCGTTCGGCAACGTGGTCTACGGCTGGCCGACCAAGCTGGCGCTCGCGCCGCGATTTGCGGAGCGCGTGATGGAGATGATCGGGCGAATGCCGGGCGCAGACACAGGCGCTCCGCCGGACGCCGGCGTGATTCCCTCTGATTGGCGACGGCCGGAGGTCGCTCCGCCTCCCTGGGAGAGTGACGTTTCATGGCGCCGCGTCGACTAGGCCGCATAGGATTGAGCGTGTCGCCGATCGGATACGGCGCGTTCAAGATCGGCCGCAACGTCGGCGTGAAATACGCCGCGAGCTACGCTCTGCCCGACGACGTCGAGGCCGAGCGCCTGCTCAACGGCGTGCTCGATCTGGGCGTAACCTATATCGACACCGCACCCGCATACGGATTGAGCGAGGAGCGCATCGGGCGGTTTCTGTCGCATCGGCGGCGGGAGTTTGTCCTGTCCACAAAGGTCGGGGAGCGCTTCGAGAGCGGGCAGTCAAGCTACGATTTCAGCGCGAACGCGGTGCGTTCGAGCGTGCAATCGAGTCTGCGCCGTCTCAGGACGGACGCCGTGGACGTGGTGTTCATCCATGCCCACGCTCGGGACGAAGCGATTCTCTCCGGGACGGACGCGGTTCCGGCGTTGCTGGAGCTGCGCCAGCTTGGTTGGACGCGCGCGGTGGGGTTGTCCGCCAAGACCCTCGCCGCGGCCCGCATGGCGCTGGAATGGGCGGACGTTCTCATGGTGGAGTATCACGCCGCCGATCGCTCGTTCGAGCCGCTGCTCGAAGAAGCGCGGCAAAGCGACGTCGGCATCGTGGTCAAGAAGCCGCTCGCGTCCGGGCTGCTGCCCGCCGAATCGGCGTTGCGCTTCGTGCTGGCGACGCCGGCGGTTTCGTCGGCGCTCGTCAGCAGCTTGAGCCTGGAGCATCTGCGGGAAAACGTCCGCGCGGCGGGCTAGTGTTTTGTTTCAGGAATTCGCGGCATGACCCCGGAGACGGTAAACCACTGGTTCGCCGCGCAAAGCAGAGCTTTGCACTCACCGGCTTTCAGGACGGACTTGTGCGACAGGACACTGGCGCTTGTCACGCTCCGGCGGCGCCGCGCTACTTCCGCCGCGCGATTTGGCATATGGCCAGGCTTGCCGCGACCTGCGTCCGCGGGTCGGATTCGTCCGCGGCCACTTCCGCCAGCAGCGGCAAGGCGCGCGCGTCGCCGATCGCGCCGAGGGCGAGGGCGGCCAGCGAGCGGATGCGCATCGTCTCGTTCGGGTCCGATTCCTGACGGCGGAGCGACTTGACGGCCAGGTCGTAGCCGACCTTCGCGCCGAGCCGCCCCAGGCCGCGCGCCGCCATCAGCCGCACCTGATCGTAGTCGCCCTCCTGCTGGAAGCGGTAGAGCAGCGCGTCGCGGCTGCGCGGCGATGCGAGTTCGGTCAGACTCTGCAAGGCGATCAGGCGCGCGATCACGTCGCTCGACACGGCGGCTTCCATCAGCCGGTCCAGCGCGTATTCGTCGCCCAGCATCGCCATCGCGGTGTAGATGTGCATGAGCACCCGGCCGGAGCGCTCGCGCTTGGCGGCCAGCCGCAGGCGCTTCAGCGCTTTCTTCTCCCCCAACTTTCCGATCAGGTACGCGGCGTCGGCGCGCAGGTTCTCGTCCGGGTGGCCGTTCATCGTCTCGACCAGGACCGCGGCGTTGTTCGACTCGCCGCAGCGCGTGGCGGCGAACGCGGCGGCCAGGCGGACGCGGGGGTTGGACTCCGCGATCAACGGGCGAATCTTCGGGAGCGTCGCCCGGTCGCGCAGCTCTCCCAGGGCGACGCAGGCCGCGTATCGGACCAGCGGCGACTCGTTGCCCAGCGATTCGCGGATGCCGGGTAGGCCCGCCTCCGGGAGAACCTGCACGAGGGCCTCGATCGCATTCACGCGGACCACGTCGACCTCGCTCAGCCCGGCGCGAACCAGCAGATCCTCGGCCCGCCGGCGAAGCTCGTTCTGCTCGGCGGTTGCGGGCCGCGGCCCACCCGCCTGGCAGCCGCCGGAGAGCGCCGCCGAAACCACGAGCGCGCAGCGCAGCGCGGCCGGCAGCAACCAGGCGCGGCGGATGCGAATCGGACGTGCCGCGGCTGTGTCGCGGCCGCGCGGTCCATGATCTGACGAATAGAATGACATGGCCGCTCACGCTCCCCGTCGCGCCAGAATGGCGCGGATCCGATTCCGGATGGCGAACACCCACCGGGTAACGATCCCGCCGACCCACAGCGGCAGGCTCGCCGCCAGGCAGGCGCCGGCGAAGACGTCGCCGAATCGCCCGTACACGCTGCTGCGCCGGTCAAGCATTACGTTCGCGACGCTGTAGCCCGTTACGCCTGGTCCCACCGCGCGGCCGTTCTTCTCAACCAGGGAGAATACCCGGCCGTTCGGATCGATGAAGCCGCTGATCCCGGTGTTCACAGCGCGGGCGATCGTCACGCGGTTCTCGATCGCCCGGAATGCGCAGATCGCCAGGTGCTGCGGCAGCTCGTCGCTGTGCAGGAACCAGCCGTCATTGCTGATGTTCACCAGAAAGTCCACGCGCCGCGTGGCGCCGTCCCAGACGAAGTTCCGCGCGATGTACGGCATCACGTCCTCGTAGCAGATCGGCACGCCGAAGCGCGAAACGCGGCCGTCGTGCTCGAGCTCAAAGACGGTGTAACGGTCGCCTGACCAGAGCGAATACTCGTACGTGCCGCCGTAACTGAACGGGCTGAGCCGGTTCAGGAAGCGATACAGCGGATGCAGGCTGACGCCCAGGAACGTGGCGTTGCGGAACGGCACCGACTCGCCGAACGGCACCAGGTGAATCTTGTCGTAGCGGTCGGACCGCTGCGTGCCGTCGCGATCATAAATGAGCGCCGAATTGAAGCGCTTCTTCCGCGGGTACGTGGACTCCGGAAGCACGTCGACCGAAACGGCGCCGAACACGACCGTCACCGGTGGGCCGGATTCGCCCGGCAGCGCGGGCAGCTTTCCGTCTGGGGTCGTCCGCCTGAGCCGCGACTGCGCCTGCCGTTCCATCTCGGCCAGCTTCGCGTTCACCGCCGCGTAGTCGCCGCGCGCGAACGCCGCCGTCGCCTCGTGAAAGTTCGTGCCGATCGTCCAGGCGACGGCGCTCTCTTCGTCCACAGCCTGCCGCTGCACCTCAAGGAACGCCGCGTTCTGCGGATACGACGAAACCGTTTCGGGCAGGACGACCAGGTCCGGCCGGGTCGCGGTCGCCTCCGCCGCCAGACGCAAGTAGCGGGCGAACACGGTGTAGGGGTGGTCGCCGTACGGCGGTCGGTTCACGAGCGGGAAGTCCTCCTGAACGACGGCGACGCGTGGCCCCGGCTCGAGGTCGGCCTGTCGCATGCGCCATCCGCCGTATACGAGCGCCGCCGCGATCAAAGTGAGCGCGACGGTCGAGCCAGCGACAGCCTGGCGCACCGTCGGGCGCTCACCGGGGGGCGGCCAGCGCAACAGCGCCCATTCCGCCAGCGCGCCGTTGGCCAGCGCCGCGAGAAACGTCACACCGTAGACGCCGGTGAGGTCGGCGATCTGGATCAGCGTAAGCTGACGGTACAGCGAGTGTCCGACGAAGAGCCAGGGGAAGCCGGTCATCACCCAGGCGCGGAGGTATTCGCATGCGGTCCAGACGACCGGCAGCGTCCACAGCGGCGAGATGCCGACGCGGCGCGCCGTGCGGATCGCCCACGCGCAGATGGTCCAGTAGACCGCGAGATAGAACGCCAGCGCCGCGTAGCCCAGGCCGGTCACCGGCATCAGCCATCGCAGGCCGATCAGGAAAAAGACCCAGCCCGCAAGGAAGCTGCCCCAGTGAACCACCCAGGCGCGCTGCGTACGGCAGACCGCGAAGGTCCAGGGCGCCAGGCACACGAAGGCGAGCGGCCAGAGCGATCGGCTCGGAAACGCGGCGTAGAGCAGGAGCACGGTGGCCAGCCCAAGCAGCGCGAAGCGGGTGGCTTCCGCGCGGCTCTCGCGCAGCGCCGCCAGCAGCGCGGCCGCCCGGCCGCGCAGAGTCGGGTCGGATGACGTACGGCGCGCGCGCTTCACCACGGTCGCTGTCTGCATGTTCCGCGTCATTGGGGCCGATCAAGCGGGATGAATCGAACCGTCTCACCCCGGCCGGCGCCGGCGGCGCGCGCCGGACGCTGCACGAGCGCGTTGGCGTGCACCAGGCCGAACGGATCGCCCGAGCCGCGCCACGCGCCCGGCGTCACGAGAACCTCGCCCCGCGCGCCGACCGACCACTCGGCGGGATGATACATCGGACGCTCGTCGGTCTTCGGCATTTCGCCCATCAGAGTGCCCGCCAGGTGCGGCGGCTCGTGCGCTCCAAGACCCTGAAGCCCGTCGAGCAGGCAGCGGCCGAACAGGTAGAAGCCGACCGCGCAGCTCACGGGGTTGCCCGGCAAACCGAGGACCCAGCATCCGCCCGGCGCCCGGCCGATGCACGTGGGCTTGCCGGGCTTAAGGTTCAGCCCGCGGATCAGCCAGCGCACGCCGAGCTGTGAGAGGATTCCCGGCACCAGGTCGTGCGTGCCCTTGGACATGCCACCCACGACAAACAGCAGGTCGTTTGCCAGGCCCAGTTCGAGCGACGCGCGCAACGCCGGCTCGTCGTCCGAGCAGCGGCCGAAAACGACCGGCTCGCCGCCCTGCTCGCGGACCAGCCGCTCCAGCGCCGCGGCGTTGCTGTCGTGAATCTGCGCCGGGCCGAGCGACTCGCCGCTGGCGACCAGCTCGTCTCCGGTGCTCAGCAGCGCGACCTGCGGGCGGGCGAAGATGGTGACGACCGAGGCGCCGCCGGCTGCGAGAGCCGCGATTGCGCCAGGGCCGATGCGAGCGCCGGCCCGCACCAGAAGGTCGCCGGGCCGGCGGTGCGACGCCTGCCGCTCGACGTGCTGGCCGGACTTCGGCGCGTCGTCCAGCTCCACCTGGTCGGGCGCAATGGTCCGACTGCGCTCGACCATCACCACGGCGTCTGCGCCGGCCGGCAGCGGCGCGCCGGTGTTGATTTGAACACACGTGCCGGGCGCAAGCTGGGCGTCGTTGGCGATTCCAGCGCGGATCAGCCCGATGCAGCGCAGCCGCGCCGTCCGGCCGTTGAAATCCGAGCTGCGAACGGCGTATCCATCGACGGTCGCGCGGTCGAACGGCGGGTAGGCCAGCGCCGCGCGCGCGTCCTGCGCCAGCACGGCTCCGCACGCCTGCTCGAGCGGAACCTCGCGGACGCGCGCCGGCCTCACGTGCGCGGCCAACGCGCCCCAGACCGCCTCCGGCGAGGCCGCGGCGATGGTCTCGAAGTTCATGCCGCGATTGTCAGAAGCCCCACCGGGGGCGTCAAGCGCGCCGCTTCCCGGGCGACAAGCGGTCGTCGCTCAAGCTGCCGCGGGACCATCCGAGCTCGAAGCGCGAGCGAGGGATTTGGATCGTCCGTTACCGGCTACCTCGCTTGCGCGTCGGGATCGGATCGAACCTGAGCCTCACGCGACGGGCGAGACGCCGGCGGCGCGCGGTGGCGCCGCGGTCGGAGCTTCCGGGCGCCAAGAACGGATTGGCCTGCGCAGCGGTCAGCGTACAGAATAGGAGCGTCGGGCGACGGTCCCGCGGAGGTCTGGACTTAAGGAGAGCGCGATGGAGAATCGCCTGAAGGAGTTCCGCGAGTTTCGCGAGAAGATGAACGAGCGCATCCTGGCCGCCAAGAACCTCAACATCAACCGTTTTTTCACGCTGGACACCCGGAGCTACGAGGACGGCGCGCTGGACGCGCGGACCAAGGAGATCGCCGGTTTGTCGGCGTCGCTGGTGCTGCGCTGCGACGATTGCATCGCGTACCACCTGATCCGTTGCAAAGAGCTGGGGCTGACGAACGAGCAGCTCTTCGAGGTGCTGAACGTCGGACTGATCGTCGGCGGATCAATCGTGATCCCGCACCTGCGGCGGGCCGTGGCGCTGCTGGACGAGATCGACGCGGGCGCCGCGGAACGCCCGGCGCCGCCGGCTTGAGAACCCGCGGGCGGGCCGCCGGGTTCTCCGCTTGTGGCCCCGGCGCGCGCCGCTATACTCCGCACGGAACAAGGACGTTCAACCCGCACAGGCACGGATGTATGCGAACACGACACGTCACCGTCACGATCGACCTGGACCAGGTTCGTCGGCACGCCGAGGAAATCCGCCGGCGAACGGGCGTTCCGCTGATCGCCGTAATCAAGGCCGACGCTTACGGGCTCGGCGCCGGACCGGTCAGCGACGCACTGGCGTCCGTCGCGGACGATTTCGCTTACTTTTACCTCCATGAAGCGCGGGAGGTGGGCAAGCCGGGAATCGTGCTCGGCCCGCCCGACGGCGACGCGTCCGAGTACCGCGAGCTGCGGCTGCGCCCCATGGTCGGCAACCGCGAGCAGGCCCGCCGCTACGCCGGCCTGCCCGTTGCCGTCAATGTCGACACCGGCATGCAGCGCTTCGGCTGCCCCCCGCAGGAACTCGACGAGCTGATCGCCGCCTGCAACGTCAGCGAGATCACCACCCACGCCGCCAGCCCGGCCGCCGCGGACCTGTTCCGCCGGATCGTCGGCTCGAACGGCTTTCGCAAGCACGCGGCGTCCACGTCGCTGCTGGACTGTCCGCAGGCGTGGTTCGACGGCGTGCGGCCCGGCCTGGCGCTGTACCGGGGGGCCGTCCGCGTCTCGTCGCGCCTCGTCGCCGTGCGGCAGACGCAGGGCGCGGTCGGCTACACCGGCTTCGAGTGTCGACACGTGGGCATCATCCTCGCCGGCTACAGTAACGGGCTCCAGCCGGCGCCCGCGCTCATCAACGGCCGGCGCCAGGCGATCCTCGAAGTGGGCATGAACACGGCGTTCGTGAGCGTCGATCCCGCGGACATGACCGGCGACGAAGTGGTGCTGCTGGGCGACGGCATCACCGAATCGGAGCTCGCCGCGCACCTGCGCGTCCGCGAGCACGAAATCCTCTGCCGTTACACCTCGCTGGGCCAGCGGCAGTACGTCGGCCGCAGCGCGGAAGTCAGTCCGGGTCCTGCCGATACCACTCCAGCGTCCGCCGCAGCCCGTCGCCAAACATGACCTGCGGCCGGTAGCCGAGGACGCGTCTCGCGGCGTCGATGTCCGCCAGCGAGTGGCGCACGTCTCCTGGACGCGGCTCGCGGTACTCGGGTTCCAGCCGCGCGCCGAGCAGCTCGTTGATCGTGCGAACGATCGCGTTCAGCGTGGTGCGCTCGCCGCAGGCGATGTTGACCGCTTCGCCCGAAAGCCCCTCCGCGCGGGCCGCGAGGCGGTTGGCCGCCACGACGTTGTCGATGTAGCAGAAGTCCCGCGACTGCTCTCCGTCGCCGAAGATCACCGGCCGCTGGCCGCGGACCATGCGTGACAAGAAGGCGGGAATGACCGCGGCGTACGGGCTGTTGGGGTCCTGCCGCGGGCCGAACACGTTGAAATATCGCAGCGACACCGTCGCGAGCCCGTACACCTTCGCGAAGCACGTGCAGTAGTGCTCCGCCGCGAGCTTGCTCACGGCGTAGGGGCTGAGCGGCGCCGGCGCGTCGGTCTCGACCTTCGGCAGCTTGGGCGTCTCGCCGTAGGCCGAGCTGCTCGACGAATAGACAAAACGCCGCACGCCGGCGTCGCGCGCGGCGAGCAGCAGGTTCAGCGTCCCGTTTACATTCACCTCGTTGGTCTCGGCCGGCTGCTCGACGCTGCGCGGGACGCTGGAGCGGGCGGCGAGGTGGAATACGGTCTCCACGCCGCGCATCGCCGACTTCACGGCCGCCGGGTCGCAGATGGATCCCTCGATCACCTCGACGCGCTGCGCCACGTCGGCCAGGTTTCGCCGGCGCCCGGTGCTGAAGTCGTCCAGCACGCGCACACGAAGCCCGTCCGCGACCAGGCTGCGCACGATGTGGCTGCCGATGAACCCCGCGCCGCCGGTCACGAGATGAACGCTCATTCGCGCTCCTCAGGAAGTCCGAAGAAACGCACCGCGTTGGCGGTGGTCCGCCGGGCGAACACATCGAACGCTTCGCCGCGCAGCTCCGCCAGGAACCGCGCCGTGTGCGCGACGAACGCCGGCTCGTTCGGCCGAAGTTTGCGGACCGGCTCGGGCGTCAGGTACGGCGCGTCCGTCTCGACCATGATGCGCTCAGCCGGCGCGGCCCGCGCCGCGGCCTGAATCTCGGCCGACTTCTTGAACGTCACCACCCCCGTGAATGAAAGCCAGAAACCCATCTCCAGCACGCGCGCCGCCAGCTCCGGTCCGCCGGAGAAACAGTGAAACACCGCCCGGTCGCGCAGCGCCGGATACTCTGACAGCACTTCGCAGACGCGAGCTTCGGACTTTCGCGCGTGGATGATTACCGGTCGCCCGACCTCGCACGCCAGCTCCAACTGCCGCCGGAAGACTTCTTCCTGGCGTTGCGGCGGCGCGAAATCGTAATGAAAGTCCAGGCCGGTTTCGCCGACCGCGACCAGGCGATCCGCCAGCCCGGCCGCCGCCGCCCACCGCCCCCGGTGCAGGTCGGCCAGCGCCGATAGTTCGGCGTCGCCGACCTTGGCCGCCTCGTGCGGGTGGACCCCGGCGGCCAGGTGCACCTGCGGATGGTGGCGCACGACCGCGAGCGCGGTCCGCGCGTCGTCCGGCTGCGTCGCGACCGTGATCAGGCGGGTGACGCCGCTCCCCGCGGCGCGCCCCAGCACGGCCGGCAGTTGCCCGGCCAGCTCGTCGTACGTCAGGTGGCAGTGGGTGTCTACCAGCATGTGGGCACCGCGACTACTCGACGTTCGCCACCTGCTCCTTGATGCGGTCGATCGCGCTCTTCATCTCGATCACGTGGCCGGCGATCGTCGCGTCGCCCGCCTTCGAGGCGATCGTGTTGGCCTCGCGGTGCATTTCCTGCGCGATGAACTCGAGCTTGCGCCCGGCCGGCTCGCCGCTGTTGATGCAGGCGAAGAACTGCGCCAGGTGCGAGTCGAGGCGGATCAGCTCTTCGCTGATGTCGCTGCGCTCGGCGTAGATCGACACTTCCCGGGCCAGGTCCTCCTCGGCCAGCGCGACGTTCGAATCGGCGATGAGCTGCCCGATTCGCGCCTTCAACCGGTCGCGGTACTCCAGGAGCACGCCTGGCGCCCGCGCACGCACCTCCGCCGCGTACTTCCGGACGGTCTCGCCTTGCCGCCGCAGGTCCTCCGCCAGCGCCCGCCCCTCCGTGCTGCGCATTTCGAGCAGCCGCGCGATCGCCTGCTCCGCCAGACCGAGCACCGCCGCTTCCGAGCGATCCCGCTGCTCTTCGGACAGCTCATGCGGCTGGCAGACGCCGGGCAGCAGCGCCAGCGTGGCCAGGTCCACCGTGAAGCGCGGATCGTCTCCCACGACCGTTCGGAGCTGCTGGACGTACTGCTGGATCGCGGCGACATTGACGTCCTGCGCCGCAGACGCGCTCAGGTTGCGAACGTGAAGCCGCAGCGAGACCGTTCCGCGCGTGAGGCGTTCGCGCAGCAGTTGCTCAAGCCGCGCCTCCAGGAACCCGAACTCCTCATCGACCCGGATATTGGCTTTGAAATAGCGGTTGTTCACGCTCCGCAGCTCGACGCTGTACGCGAAGCCGTTGTGCTCGGACTGCGCTTCGCCGTAGCCGGTCATCGAGCGGATCATCAGGATTCTCGCCGATGTGCGGGGCCGAGCGTTCTTTAACGACGTGCCCGGAGCGCGGCAGTGCGGCGTGCCTGCGCGACTAGCCGTACCACTCGCCGTCGAACACGCCGTGCGGCATTTCAGCCGGTCGGGGATTCGCTTCGGCCGGAAGCCGCGACGTTTCGCCGCTCTCCGACGTGGTCGGCGCCGGGGCCGGCGCCGCCGGCGGCGGGGCCGCGCCGGGCGCACGCGGCGGCACGAAGAGGTAGTTGAGCACGACCGTGTAGAACAGGAACATCCCGGCGATCACGATCGTCGCCCACGTCAGCACGTCGCCGGTCTTGGAGCCGAACGCTGTATGGCCCCCCGCGCCGCCGAACGCCCCGGAGAGGCCGACCCCGCGCCCGCGCTGGAGCAGAATGACTGCCATCAGGATCAGCGCCAGGAAGCCGAACAGTGTCGCGAGGATCGGATGATACCAGTAAGCCAAGAGCATAAGTCGTCTCTCGTCTCGCCCCGCACCCTATTCGCCGGCGGTCTCGGTCCGACGCCCGCGTCGGAAGCGAACGGAGGAATATACCCGCGTCAGCGATGCGCGGAAAGCGCGGCCGCCGCGATCCCCAGGAACGACTCGGCCTTCAGGCTGGCTCCGCCGATCAGCCCCCCGTCGATGTCCGGCTGTGAGAATATCGCCGCTGCATTATCGGGCTTAAGGGATCCGCCGTAGAGAATGCGTATTTCATCCGCGTGGTCGCCCGCGATTCGTCGAATCTGTCGCCGCAGATGATCGTGGGCTTCCTGCGCCTGCTGCGGCGTGGCGTTCCTCCCGGTGCCGATCGCCCAGACCGGCTCGTATGCGACCACCAGTCTCGATGCGTCGCGCAGGTCGATGCCGCTCAACCCGGCGGTGATCTGGAATGTCAGCACGTCGAGCGTCGCGCCGGCGTCGCGCTCGGCCAGCGTCTCCCCGACGCAAAGGATCGGCGTGAGCGAGGAGGCCATCGCGGCACGCAGTTTCAGGTTGATCATGCGGTCGTCTTCGTGGTGTCCGATGACGTGTCGACGTTCGCTGTGCCCAAGAATCACCAACTCCGCGCCGATGTCGGCGACCATCGCAGCCGAGATTTCGCCGGTAAACGCTCCCGCTGCCTCGAAGTAGATGTTTTGCGCGCCGACCGAGATCGATGCTCCCCGGCATGCTTCGACGACCGTGTGCAAGTACACCGCCGGTGGACAGATCGCGAAGTCCACGGCGCCGGCCAGCGCAGGGTCGGCCGAGATCGCTGAGCGAATCTGCCTCGCTAACTCTCGCGACTGAGCTAGATTAAGGTTCATTTTCCAGTTGGCGGCGATGAGTGGGCGTCGCATGATTCAGACTCCATGTGCGTTCTGGACAGGCGTAGACTGCCGCTAGTGAATCGCGACCCGGGGCGTTCGTCAAACGCGCATTGAGTTCCACATCAATGGCAGCAGGTTTGGTTATTGGCCCGTGACCGCTCCCGAAAAGTGGCTGGACAAACGCGCAGCAGACGCTACCATCGCTCCCCGATCGGCGCGGCTTGATAACTCCTGACGTTCATCATTGCGCCGATTGGCGGCTGGAACGGCCCGGGCGGCCTTCCCGCCGCGGGCCGCTCAATCACCGATTCCGGGCGGCCGCTTATCTCCCGCACGTTGGCTACCGGTTGGCGCGCAGACCCGCGCGCTGGCCGTGGGCGACGGCGTTGCGGGAAGGGGACGTCGCCGGACGGGCGGCGACGAGGTCGGGGTAACGGAGATCAGCAATGTTATGCGCCGGGATTGTGCGCGTTGCCTGCATGGCCTGCCTTGTGTTTCCGATCGCCCAGTCGCGTCGAACGGAGTTCGATTCAGCCGCGGCCACAGCGCTCTTCGGTCTGCGTTGGAATACGCTGGGTTCGGTTATCGGCCCCCAGGCTGGCGGGGAATCTGCCGCCCCATTCGTCGGCCCAGAGAGCGAGACGCTGCGACGCATGTACCGTGTGACCGCGTACTGCGACCGCGGGATCACGGCCTCCGGCGTGCCGGCCGGAGTCGGGCAGTGCGCGGCACCCGCGGACATACCATTCGGCGCGCACATATACGTTCCGGCGCTCGACCGGACGTTTGTCGTTACGGATCGCACCGCGCCGCGTTTCCGGCACAACACGGTCGACCTTTTTATTCCCGCGCGGGAAGCGTGTCTCAAGTTCGGGTGCGCGTACCTCGAGTGTCAGGTGATCTTCCCGACCATCGAGCCCCGCTATGCCTCGGCCCGTCTGGCGACGCTGGTGCGTGAACACGGCCGCGCGTTCAGGTCGTTCCAGTGAGCGATCCGATGTTGGCCAGACGCACTCGAACGGCGGTCCGGCCATTGCCTCAGCGTGCGAAGCCGAAGTAGCTCAGCAGAATCGAGAGGTCGGCGATCCCGACGTACCCGTCGCCATCGATGTCGCCCGCGTAGGCGCCGCTGCGGCCGAAGTCGCTCAGCAACGCCGAAAGGTCGGCGAGACCGACGCTGTTGTCGCCGTCCAGGTCGCCCGGGATCGGCCCCAGCGCCACCGCCGCTCCGATGTCGATCCTTCCCACGCCGAGAAGTTGCCCAGCCTCGTACTGCGGGTTCACGTCGTACACGTCCACGGCCGAGCATTCGAGCAACTGCTCGACGGCTTCCTGGATTGAACCCGGCGGATCGGTTGCGCCCGGGCACAGCGGTCCGCTGAACACGGTGCCCGCATTCCAGTCCGGGTGTTGGGCGCGAACCAATGCCGCGCCGCCGGACACAAACGCCGTGGCGAAGCTGGTGCCCTTCCAGGCCGCGTACTCCGCGCCAGGAACCGGGCCGAAAACGGATCGGTCGGGGTCGTAACCACCGGGGCCGCCGTTGAGCGGAACGCTGTCGCCCGGGGCGCTGATGAACAGGCGGTCGTTGTAGTTGCTGAAGTCGGCCTTTACGTCCTGGTCGTCGAGCGCGGCGACGCCGATCGAGTCGCGGGCGGCGGGGAACTCTTCGAGTTCCTGACCGAGATTGCCCGCGGCGGCGACGGCCACCAGTCCCGTCGCCACAGCCTCGCTGACGGCGACCTCCACGATTTCGCAGTTGTACGTTGAACCCAGACTCATGTTGATCACGTCGGCGCCCGAATCGATCGCGTAGTACACGCCTTTGGCGATGGTGAATGCGTCGCCGACGCCGTCGCTGTCGAGCACGACGACCGGCAGAATCGCGGCGTCGGGTGCAACGAGCGTGATGAGGCCGGACACGAACGTTCCGTGTCCGGTCATTTCGTCGATGAGTCCGTCGCCGTCGTTGTCGCTTCCGTCGCCCATGTCGCCCGTCGAGCGAGAGCCTGTGATGAAACTCACGCCCGGCAACACTCTACCGGCAAGCGCCGGGTGCGTGCCGTCGACGCCCGTGTCTAGCACCGCGACCTGCACGCCCGCTCCGCGCGACGTCGAATGGGCGGCGTCGATTCCCAGAAGTTCGACGGCGAACTGGCCGCCGTACTGCATCGCGGCTTGCGCGCTGCCGCCGGTGCCGATGTAGATCGTGCCCGTTTTGCCTTCACCGGGCTGGCCCTCGTAGTTCAGCTCGGCCCAGGCCAGTGGCCGGGCGGCATCGGGAACCTGCGGGTTGGGGTTGACGAAGTTTGCCAGCAAGTCCGCTTCGACCAGGCATTGCTCGCCGGAGGCGGTGCCGAGCATGTACCAGCCGCGCGACTCGATCGCGTCGGTCACGACGACCTCCGGCCAGCTCTGGCGGATGAGCGCCAGCGCGTCGTCGATGGTGGAGTACCAGGCGACCCGCACCATGACCTGGTCCGCAAGGAACGGGTCTTCGCCCGGCGGCGTGGGCGGACACTGCGCGCCGGACGGCGGCGCGATGAAGGCGAACGCGACGAAGACGACCAGAAACCGTGACGACATCATGGTTTGCCCACCAATACGAACGGCGCCCAGAACGCGGGATGAGGGTGCTCTCGCAAGGAGGAAAGTTGTGCCTGCCGCAGGGCGGCTGCCTTCCCCCACGGATCGCGCGGCCGCTTCAGCCACATCTTATAGAACTCGGTCATCATTTGTGAAGTTTTTTCATCGTGCGCGGGCCACAGGCTGACCAGCAGCGAGGCCGTCCCCGCACGAAGGAACCCATGCAGCAGCCCGACCAGTTCGTCGCCGGAACGCACCAGGTTGCGTCCGGTATTGCATCCGCTCAGCGCAACGAGCTCGGCATTCAGGCGCAGCGCAAAAAGGTCGCGAACCGTCAGCCAGCGGTCGGCCAGCTTCAGACCCGAGGCCAGCGGCAGCCGGCTCGAGTATTGGCCGTGGCAGGCGAAATGCAGAATCTGCAAAGCGGGGGCCGTGTCGATCACCGCCGCCGCCGTCGCGTCGCCTCCGATGACCGGCGTGCAGCCGAGAATCCCAGCCACGCGCGCGGCTTCGCTGGCGATCTGCGGCGCCGCCGCGTCGGCGAATCCGAAGACGCCGCAGCGACCGTCCCCCAACCGTCCGCCCCTGCCCTTTGCGCGCGCGCTCAGCGCCGCAAAGACGCTCGCGCTCGGAGCGCAGACCACCTCGTACGACTCGATCAGGTATTGCCGGCTGTCATGCAGCGCGTGCAGCGGGACTACGTGCAGGGGACCGTGCGGCACGAACACCAGCCGCCGCACGCCGGATAGCGCCGGCGAGAGTGGCCCGATGAGTACGCGCCACAAGGCCCCCAACTCGCGGTTCACGTCGCGCAGTAGGCGCTCCCCCCGGTGGTCGTCCACCGCACCTGGGCGCACGGTGCGGTTCATCTGGAAGCGCACGGCCTGCACCAGGTCGGCCAGTTCGGCGGGCGTCGCCAGGCCGCGCACGACGTGCATCGAGTCATGGCGGACGCACAGCGCCAGGAGCTCGTCGCCGGCGATGAAGTATTCGACGAGGGCCGCGTCCTCCGCGAGCAGTTCGCGGACGCGCTCGATCCCAACCGGGGCGGCGCGCAGGTGGTCCACTTCCTGCGTCGCGGCCAGGCGGTTTTCCGTGGCGCGCAGCTCTTGTTCGCGCACCCGCACCAGCGCGCGCCACTCCGCAAGCGACAGCTTGTGCCGCTCGGTGGCGCGGAAGTCGGCCAGTCGCGAGTACAGCACGTTCAGCTCGGAGCGCAGCCGGGCCGACGCGCGGCGCAGCTCGGAATCGACGGCGTCGCCGCAGGCCAAGTCGTCCTCGCCGCACAGTTCGATCGCGCCGGAGAGCACGTCGAGCAGGGAACGGCTCTTGCCCTGCTCCATCGCGGTGAACGCGTCGGCCACCGCCGAGCCGCCCCCGGCGTCAAGCGTGGCCAGCACCAGGTTCTCGTAGAGCGCCGAGCGGCGGCCCAGGAACGCGGCCCGGAAGTGGTCCGCCTGCAACGTGCCGCGGACGCGTTCCACGTGTTCGACGGCTGCGCGCAGGTCCGCCGCGGCGCCGCTGAAGTCGCCCTGCCGCTGTCGCACGGCGGCGCGGATTTGCAGCACGTCGGCCTGCAACGGGGCGATCTGAAGCTCGTCGGCGAGCTTCACGGCATCTTCTGCCGCGGAGCGCGCCGCCATCGGGTCGTCGCGCGACACCGCGAGCCGCGCCTCGTGATAGCGAAGCGCCGCGGCATCCAGGGGACGGTCGGACAAATGCGGCGCCGCCTCCCAGAGCATGGTCTCGGCCTCGGGCAGCCGTCCGCGCTCCAGCGCCAGTGCGGCGCGCATGAGCTGCACGCGCGCCGTGGGGGCCGTCTGGCGAAGCGCGGCGAACTCCGACGCCGCCTGCGCCAGGACCGATTCCGCCTGGTCGAGCCGAGCGAGCCGCATCAGTGCGCGGCCGACGCCCGTCCGCGCACGGGCCGTTTCCCAGGCCAAGCCCTGGGCCTCGAGGCGCGGGAGCACGGCGGAGTAGGCTTCGAGCGCCTGGTCCGTTAGGCCGAGCGATTCGAGCGCTTCGGCCTGCTCCGCGAGGAGACGGTTGAGATGGCTCTGCGCGTTCACACGCTCCAGTCGGCGGCGGGCGTGCTCGAAGTGGAACAGCGCGAGTTGCAGGCGGCCCTGCCGGGCCGCGAGGTCCGCCAGATTGCCCTCGGCGATGCCGGCGGCGACATCGGCGCCGGCGCGTTCGCAGGCCGCGCGTGCGGCTTCGAACGCGCGCTGCGCTCCGGCGAAGTCGTTCAGGAGCAGCAGCGCCTCGCCACGGTTGTTCTGAAGGTACCCGGTGATGACCGGGTCGTTCTCGAACGCCGGCGCCGCGCGGTCGAAGTGAAACAGCGCCCGGGCCGGGTCGTCGCGGTTCTGGTGAATGCCGCCCAGGTTGAAGTCGGCGCGCGCGGCGAGGCGCGGCTCGCCGGCGTGCAGGAACGCCTGGCGCGCCGCCTCGCCCTCGGCAACCGCCTCGTCGTAACGGCCGAGCTCCCCAAGTGGATGCAGCGAGATCGCCCGGGCGCGCGCGGCCTCAAGAGCCTCGCCTCCGCTTGTCGCGATCGTGACCGCCTCGGAACATCTCGCCAGCGACTCCGAGTGGCGGCCCGCATAGGCAAGCGCCTGGGCGAGCGCGCGTCGAGCGCGCGCACGCTCGCGCGCTCCGCCCAGCGCATCCGCGAGCCGCACGGTGATCTCGGCGGCGGCAAGCGCGTCGGCCACACTCACCAACGCAAGGCGCTCGGCTTCGTCGCCGAGCGCCAGCAGTGCCGCCTGCGGGTCGGACACGGCCCGCAATCGTGCCTGTTGCTCGGGAGGACCGAGCTGGCGCAGCTCCTCCAGGAGCGCCTGGCTTTCCGACGCCGCGGCGATCATGACAGTTCCACGCTCGAGAAGACCACGACCTGCCCGGGAAACTCCACATGGAGCTCGTAGGCACCGGCGCTCAGCTCCATCCGGAACACTCCATGCTCGTCCGTGACGGTGCGCGCGACCGGCGTGGTTGAGCCTGTCGGGTAGAGGACGGCGTTCAACCCGCCGGCGCCCGTGTCCGACTCGATCTGCCCGATGATCGACCATGTGGGCCGGTTCGGGTCGCCGCTCAGATCGCATTCCAGGTCCAGCGTCGCAAGTTCGCTCTCGAACGAAAGCTGGAAGCTGTCCTCCACGCCGCGGAACCCGGCCAGCGCAACCTCGGTCCGGCTGTCGAAGACGAGCCGCGCGAGCACGCGCCGCAGCGCATCGGCGATGCCCGGACGCGCGGCCGTCGTCGATTCGAAGATCGCCTGGGCGCGCCGGACGAGCGAATCCGGGGCGGCCACGCTGTCGTCCGTCCGCAGTGTCTGAAGGATGGAACGGATCCGCGCCAGTTCCGCTTGCGCCAACGGGGATGCGGCGATTGTACGCTCGACGCTCGCCGCGGCGGATTCGTCGAGCTCGCCCACGGCGTAGGCCAGGAGTTGTGCGAAGTCGGGCTGGAAGTTTGGCATGGTTGTCCTCGTTACCTCACATCACAGCAGAGGATGCCGCGGTGGCGACGATACATCGCGCGGCGCGTTCGTTGGGGAAGGTTACCCGATTGGCGCCCGTCAGGCTTCCAGCCCGGGTTGGGCGGTCTTTATAGGACCCATGGGTGCCGGAACGTCGCATGCTCGGGGCAGGCGGCGATGCGTCATGCACCCGCTGGGCGCTCTTTCGCCCTTCTGGGACTGGACCCTCGGCCGGGCGCATTTCCACGGCTCACGCCGGGGGCCCTGGTCTGCCGCCGTCACAGGGATCAAGGTTCTGGCGAGCAGGCTTGGCCGCAGGTTGTCGCCCCGCGTATTCGCCCGCTTCGCTTGATGCCAGTCCCGCGAGTGTGATTCTTTTCTACGTCATACGAAACACCCGGTCGCGTCACGCACAGCGCCCGAGCCTGGCACTCCCAGGTTGAACGGTTCGGCTGTCACGACACGCGTGGCGAGGAAAGCGCTGCCGCGGCTCTTGGCCCGCCGATCCTCGATCGCTATAGTTACGCGGCTCGGAACCCGGAGACGGACGATGTCGATCGATCGCTCGCTGAAACTCAAGAGCTCCCTGGAGCGGCACCGCAACGTGCTTTCGCGTGCCGAGCGGCTGGCCAAGCTGCTCGACGGCGGCAAGTGGGACGCCACGCGCGGCGCGCTGCACCTGCCCAAGGTCGCCCACCGCAAGTCGAAAGCCGGCGGCAAGAAGAAGGAGGCGGCCGAAGCCGCCGCCGCGACCACGGAGGCCGCCTCGGCCGCAGCCGCAGCCGGCACGGCTGCCGCCGCTGGACCGGCACAAAAGGCGGCGCCCTCGGCCAAGCCCGACAAGAAGTAGGGGCGTCGCATCCGCGCGTGGCGACGGGCGACGATCCCCCGGTCGCAAGCGACCTTCGCGGATGCTCGCGGTCCCCGGGGTGGTGGCAGAATGGGGCGAACCGCCAGGCGTTTCCCACGCGGCGAATATCCGTCGATTGGTCGCCTGCGGCTTGCGGCTTGCGGCGCGCGTCGCGGTCGGCCTGCGCTACGGCTGATGGAGCATTTGAACACAGCACGCGGCGAACTTCGCCGCGCGGCGTTTCGTATCGTAACCGGGGACAGTGTTTCCCATGCGGCCCGCGGAAGGCGCCCGCGGCGCAGCGCACGATGATCCTGCCCAGCGGGTCGTCACGAAATCGACGGCTACGGTGAAGCATGGCGCACGAGCACATGTCGCTCCAGGCGGAGACAGGTAAGGCCACCGCACAACTCATCGCCACGCTGCTCGGCGGCGTGCTCGTGCTGAGCTCGTTCGTCGCGCAGTGGGTCTACGCGGACGGCGGCGAGGCGAGCGGCTCGATCCCGGTTCAGTTCTATCGTGATGTGCTCGCGGCCGTCGGCGCACTGCTGCTGGCGGTTCCGCTCTGGGTGCACGCGTTTCGGACGCTGCTCTCCGGCCACCTGCACATGGATGAGCTGGTCGCGCTGGCCATCCTGGCCGCGTTCGCGATTGGCGAATACCAGACCGCGGGCGTGGTGGCGTTCTTCCTGCTGCTCAGCGAACTGATCGAGACCCGTACGGCGCTCGGGGCCCGGGCCGCGATCGAGGGTCTGGTGCGGCTCACGCCCACCCGCGCCCATCGACTGAATCCCGACGGCAGCGAGACCGAGGTCGACGCCCCGCAACTCAGACCTGGCGACGTGGTGGTCGTCCGCCCCGGCGACAACATCCCCGCCGACGGCATGATCGTCCGCGGCCACTCGACCATCAACCAGGCCAACATCACCGGCGAGTCGCTCCCGGTCGAGCGGGCGGAAGGCGACGAAGTCTTCGGCGGCACGAACAACGTCACCGGCGCGCTTCAGGTTCGGGTCACCAAGGCCGGCGCAGACACCACGCTCGGCCGCGTGCAGAACCTCATCCTTCAGGCCGAGCGCACGCGAATCCCGCTCATGCGCCTGATCGACCAGTACGCCTCGTGGTACACCCCGGTGACGCTCATGCTCACCGGCGTGGTGTGGTTCTTCACGCGCGACCCGAAGGTCGCCATCTCGATGCTGGTCATCGCGTGTCCATGCGCGCTGATCCTGGCGACGCCCACGGCAATCGTCGCCGCGCTTTCGGCGGCGTCACGCGTGGGAATTCTCATCAAGGACGTGAGCAACATCGAATGGGCACGCCGGCTCACGGCGATCGTGTTCGACAAGACCGGCACGCTGACCACCGGCGAGCTGGCGGTGACGCGCCTGATGCCTGCGCCGGGCGTAGACCCGGCGGAGCTGCTTGGGGCGGCGGCGGCGGTCGAGCAGCTCAGTCGTCACCCGGTCGCGCGTGCCATCACCAGCGTCGCCCGCAAAGCGCGCGTCCCGCTCTCAAGCGCAACCGCTTTCGAGGAAGTGTCGGGCAAGGGCGTGAAGGCCAGCGTCGACGGGAGCACGGTGCTCGTCGGCCGCCGGACCTGGGTGACGCAACTCGGCGCCGATCTGAGCAGCCTGGCGGACGAACGCTACCAGGAGCCGGAAGGGCTCAGCACGCTGTACGTCGTCCGCGACGGCCAGTGCCTGGGCTGGGTGGGGTTGGAGGACCGCACGCGGCCAGAGGCCCGCGCCGCGCTGAATGAGTTGCGGCAGCAGGGCGTGCGCGATCTCATCATGGTGACCGGCGACCGCTGGTCGGTGGCGCGGCGCGTGGCGGCGGAGATGGGCTGCTCCGACGTGCAGGCCGAGGTGCTGCCCCAGGACAAGCTGGCCCTGGTGGACGCGCTCAAGGCCAAGGGGCATACCGTTGCGGTCGTCGGCGACGGCGTGAACGACGCGCCGGCGTTGGCCGCCGGGGACCTGGGCATCGCGATGGGCGCCGCGGGCAGCGACGTGGCGATGAACAGCGCGACGGTCGCGCTGATGAACAATGACCTTCAGCGATTGCCGTTTCTGGTCGGACTGTCGCGCATTGCGACGCAGGTCATCTGGCAGAACATGGCCTTCGGCGTGTCGTTCATCATCGTGGGTGAGATCCTGATCATTTTCCAGTACGTCGGGCCGATGATGGCCGCGATGATGCACACGGTCGCCTCGGCGATCGTGGTGCTCAACAGCGCGCGGCTGGTGCGCTTCGGCGAGCACCTCGAGACGCACCGCGCGCCGGCGCGGCCGGAGGAAGCTGCCCACGAGCCCGGGCGCGTGGCGCTTCAGGCCGTCGGATGAGCGCGCGATCGGGAGTGTCGATGCGGGTGCGGAAGAGGCGAAGCAGGCGCGGCGGCACCGGCGCCGCCGGCGCGCGTTCAGCCCACCTCGCGGGTCTGGAACAGGGCCACGCCCAGCGCCAGGACCGCGGCCACGTACAGGCAGGCATAGCGCGCCACGCGCAACACATGGGCCAGCGGAACGGTCAGGTCCTGCGTCAGCGCGTCGCCCAGCCAGAAGTACTGGAAATTCGGCAGGATTCCGTATGCGACGCGGTAGAGGAGATTTTCGCTCACGTGCCGGCCGAAGTAGTAATCCGACAGCAGCCCGAGCAGGAACACGCCCGAGCACAGCACGAGCGTCATCACCTGGCTGAAGCGCGTGCTGAGCGCCACCGCGAAGGCCGTCAGGATCAGCACGGCGAGAAAGATCAGCGCGACGGCGTACAGAACCTGGTCCAGTTGCAGCCGGGCCACGTCGGTCAGCGGCGGCTGCGGCCCGAAGGTCTTGTCGAAAAACAGGGCGCCGACGAACGCGGCCGTGCCCAGCGGAACCACCCACGCGGTCAGCGTGGTGAAGAAATGCCAGCCGTACGTGTAATTCCCGAACGTGGCCGCCGCGAGGCTCACACCGACGGCCAGGAATCCGAAGACCAGGATCGGCTGGTCATACTTGTCCGAGACGGTCTCCATCGTCCCGTGGCGCACGGTCATCAGGAACACGAGCGACAGGAAGTAGTACGCCAGCAGCACCGCTGCGGCGACGCCGAGGAATTTGCCGACCAGGAACGTCACCCGGCTGACGGGCTTGGAGACCACGGTCAGCACGGTGAAGCTCTCGATCTCGCGCGTAATCACGCCCGTGGCGCTGAACACGCTCACGAGCAGTCCGAAGAGCAGCAGCGTCGAGAGCGCGACGTCCTGCATGATCTTGATGTCCCGACCCGATTCGAGCGAAAACGACGCGAAGCTGGGGTTCAGCAGCAGCAGCCCCACCGTCGCCCAGGTCAGCACGCCGTAGATCGGCTGGCGGATCGTCTCGACGAACGTGTTGGCGCCGATCGAATAGAGTTTGCCGAGCATGCTGCGTTCCGTCCCCGGGTCGCGCCGCGGCCGGCGCACGGCGCCCTTGCCGCACGGCGCGGCGGCGGCATTATGCACGCCCGGCGGCAGGCGGACAACGAACTCTACGCGGGGCGTGGCGCGGGGTTCGGCGCCGCGGCCGGCGACGAGGTGAACTGTGGCTGAGACGGCTCACGCACGATGCCGACGGGCGGCGATCCTGGGGCTGGCGCTGCAACTGGTGACGGCCGGCGCGGCGCTGCTCTTGGCCGGAGCGACGCAGTCGTTCGCGTTCCAGCACCTGAGCTGGCTGCTGGCCGGCGGCGTGCCGCTGTGGTTCACCGCCATGCTGGTGTTCCGCCAGCGCGAGCTGGCCGCGCTCGAAGCGCTGGACCTCGAAGAGCTGAGGCGTGAGAAGCAGACCGCCGGCGGCGAGGCGCTGTTCGGCGAGGCCGGGGGCCTGGGGCTGATGGTCGCCCGCGCCCGGCTGGAATGGATGCAGCGCTGGCTGGTCCCGGCGCTGGGGCTGATTTTTGCGGCGGGAATGCTGGGGGTCGGCTTCTGGAGCTGGAACGGCATCCAGCGCGTCGTGCGGCAGGAGCTGTTCCGGCCGCTGGTGCGGGTCGACCTGGCGCTGATCCTGCACGCGCTGCTGATGCTGACGCTGTTCTTCTACTCGCGCTACGCGTCGGGGCTGGGGCGCGTCGCCGGGTGGCAGCTCATGCGGGCCTGCGGCTCGTACATGCTCGGCGGCGCGATCGTGGCGGCGGCGATCTGGATCGCGCTGGGCGCGAACCTGTATTCGGGCGTGATGAACTGGGAGCGCTGGATTGCGCGCGGCGTGCCGTGGCTGATGATGGCGCTGGGCGCCGAGGCGTTGCTGAACTTCCTGCTCGACATCTATCGCCCGCGCAGTCCGGATGCCGAGCCGCGTGCCTGCTTCGACAGCCGGCTGCTGGGGCTGATCTCCGAGCCCGGCGGGATCGCGCACAGCCTGGCCGAGGCGATCAACTACCAGTTCGGCTTCCGCGTCTCGCAGACGTGGTTCTACCAGCTCTTGCAGCGCGCGGCCCTGCCGCTGGCGAGCGTCGGCCTGCTGACGGTCTGGCTGATGAGCGGGATCGTGCTCGTCTACCCGTACGAGCGCGCGATCATCGAGCGCTTCGGGCGACAGATCCGGCCGGAGTCGCCGCTGCCGCCGGGCGTGCACTTCAAAGCCCCGTGGCCGATCGACGCGGCGAAAAAATACAACACCGACCAGCTCCACGAGTTCTTCGTCGGGTACAAGGCGGGCTACACGCCGGACGAGAAAGAGCAGGCTCGCGAGCCGGGCAAAGCCAACATCGAACAATGGACCGACCCGAAGCACGCCGGACGCGACCACTTTGACTTCCTCATCGCGCTGCCGCCGGGCGGCGCCGCGGACGCCGCCACGGCGCCGGCGGAGGAGCCCGAGCCGCGGATGGACCGCATCACGCGCGCCCCGGTGAACCTGGTCCGCGCGCACGTCGTGGTTCAGTACCGGGTCCGCGCCGAGCGCTTGGCCGAATACACGCAGAGCGTGCACGACCCCGACGCTGCGCTGCGGAACATCGCGTGGGACGAGGTCGTGCGCTTCTGCGCCGCCGGGCACATCGACGCGCTGATGGGGCCGCTGCGCGACGAAATCGGGACCTATCTGCGCGACCGGCTGGCCGCGCGCGCCGATGCGCTGCGGCTCGGGCTGGAGATCGTGCACGTCGGCATGCTTCAAGTTCACCCGGAGCGCACCGTGGCCGAGGCCTTCCGCAAGGTCGTCACGGCGCAACAGGAGAAGATCGCCGAAATCCGCAAGGCGCGGGTCACCGAGAATGAGCGGCTTTCTGAGGTCGCCGGCGACCGCGACCGGGCCCTGTCGCTGGCCCAGGCGATCGACCAGGTCCAGACCAACGAGGTCCGCCGCGCCCCGCTGGAACGCACGCTGCGCGGGCTGGAAGCCGCCCAGGTCGAGCGCGTCCGGACCCGGCTCGCGAGCCTCCAGCCGCAGCTCACCGCGCGGGTCGAGGCCGAGTGGCGGCTGCAACGCGCGCGAGACGACCTGCAACTGGTTGCGGACGAGTTCGAACTGGGCATGGGCCGCAGCCTGGCGCAGCGGCAGGCCGCCGAGCTGCGCGTGCAGGAGGCCCAGGCGGCGGTGGACGCCGCGGCGCAGGCCGTGCGGGCGGCGCTCGATCCGCTGCTGGCGGAGCTGGCGGCCGAGGTCTCGCCCGAGGTCCTGAACGTCGTCCCGGAGCACGCGCAGGTCATGGCTGCGCTGGACTTCTGGAACGGGCGGCTCGAGCGCAGCCTCACCGGGCTGGAGGGGCAGGCGGCCGTGCTTCTGGCCGAAGCGCAGGCCCGGCGGTGGGAGCTGGAGATGCGCGCCGCGGGGGAGGTGGCGCGGGTCGAGAACGAGCGGTTCGCGTACCAGGCGGCGCCCGAGATTTACAAGAAGCGCCGCTACCTTCAGACGCTGGTCGAGGGGATCAAGGACGCGCGGAAGTACTTCCTGGCGTTCGATCCGAATGGCCGCAGAATCCACGTGCGTCTGGAGACGCAGGAGCAGGCGCGGCCCGGGCTGGCCGAAACGTCGTTGGAGCAGCAGTAGCACGCGGCCGGGGCCGTCGATGGGCGGCGGCCGCACGCACGCGAAGCGCGTGAGCGAGGGTTGACGATGTCACGGATTCCCGTCCCGACGCTGGTGACGGCGGTGTTTCTGGTGCTGGTGCTCGTGATCTACTCGGTCACGTTCCAGGTCCGCTTCTCGGAAGCGGCGGTGAAGGTGCGCCTGGGCCAGGCCAGCGCCGCGAGCGTCATCCGCGAGCCGGGCTTGTACTGGAAGCTGCCGCCGCCGATCGAGTTCGTGCGCAAGTACGACACGCGGATGCGCGTGCTGGAGACGCCCGAAACGGAGGTCAAGACGCAGGACGGGCAGAACATCATCGTCGGCTGCTTCGCGATGTGGCGCGTCGCAGACCCGTACCTGTTCAGCATCCGCGTTCCGGTCGAGCGGGAGGCCGAGGAGAAGCTGCGTACGCGGGTGAACGAGACGCGGGCCACGGTCATCGGCCACAAGCGCATGTCGGATTTCGTGAACCTCGACCGCGAACGAGTCAACGCCAGCTACACGCAGATCGAGAAGGAGATGCTGGACGCCGCCGCGCCCGGCATCCGCAACGATTACGGGATTGAGCTGCTTCGGGTCGGCGTGCGGCGGATTTCGCTGCCGCAGGAGGCCACGCAGACCGTGTTGGAGTCGATGAAGCAGGAGCGCGAGAAGCTGGCGGCGCGCTACCGCGAGGAGGGCAAGTCGCTGGCCGCGGCGATCACCGCCAGCGCCGAGTCGGCCCGCAAGCAGATTCTCTCGTTCGCCGAGCGCAAGGCGCAGGAAATCGAATCGGCGGGGGTGAAGGCCAGCGAGCGGATCTTCGAACAGATCGGGACGGAGGACAAGGATTTCTTCATCTGGCTCCGCTATCTCGAGGCGCTCGAGGCGTCGTTGAAGCAGAAAACCACGCTGTTCCTTGATTCGCAGACGGACATCTTCCAGTACTTCGTCAAGCCGCCGACGGGCCTGGAGCTGCAACGAGGCGCGCCGGCCGCGGGTGAGTGACCCGCGCCGCCGAACGACCAACCGACGGTGAGGTCCATGGCCGATCATCATCACGGACACGATTCCCACGGCCACTCGGCGGCGCCGGAACGGCCGTTTCGCGACCCGGCCCAGGAATCGCTGAGCCAGGCGCTGCGCTTCGGCTTCCGCATTCTCGGCCTGATCATGGTGCTGCTGCTGGTGGCGTACGTTGCGTCGGGGCTGTTCCGGGTCAACCCCGGCGAACAGGGTCTGATCGTCCGCTTCGGGCGGCTGGTCCAGAACCTCGGGGGGGAGCCGCCCTACGGCGGCACATACGTGTTCGGCCCGGGCTGGCACCGGTCCTGGCCCGAGCCGATCGACGAGCACATTCCGCTCTCGGGCGAAGCGTTCAAGCTGGAGATCGCGTCGTTTCTCTTCCCGCGGCCCGAAGACCAGCTCGCCAAGCCGCTGCCGGAGATCGTGCCGGCCGTCAGCGAGCTGACGCCGGGCGTGCACAACGCGATGCTCAGCGGCGACCGCAACCTTTCGCACGGGCTGTGGCGCGTCGAGTATCGCATCGAGGACGCGGAGAAGTTCGTCCGCAACGTCGGCGAGCGCGTCTCGCGCTTTGAGCCGTTGCTGCGGGCCGCCAGTGAGAATGCGATCGTTCACGTTGTGGCCGGGCTGCCGGTCGAGCGGATCATCTTCCGCAACGCGGAAGAAGGCGTCGTCGATTTTGTTTCCGACGTGCAGCGCCGCGTCAACGAGGAGCTCGAGCGGCTCGCCACCGGCGTGGTCGTCAGCAAGATCACCGCCGAGACGGTGGAGCCCGGCGTGGTGCGGCAGGCGTTTCTGAACGTGACCCGCGCACAGAACGAGCGCGAAAGCTCGATCAACGCCGCGCGGCAGCAGGCGCTGACCATCCTGAACGAGGCGGCCGGCGCCGGACATGAAGCGCTGCTGCGGGAGATCGAGGCGTACGGCGCCGCGCAGGCGACGCGCGAAGCCGCTGCCGCGGACGCGCTGGCCGAGCGGCGCGCCCGCATCGACGATTTGCTGCTGTCCGCCGAGGGCGGAGTCGCCAAGCGGCTGCGCGAGGCCCAGTCGCGCGCCAGTGAAATCCGCGAGCGCGTGCGGCTGGAGTTCGAGGAGTTCGTCTACTACCGCAGCACGTTCCGCCAGTATCCGCAGCTCACGGCCGTGCGGCTGTGGGTGCAGATGCGCGAGGCGGTGCTGGGCAGCAAGCAGAACGAGGTGTTCTTCGTCCCGGCCGACGCTCAGGAGATCGAGATTCTCACCAATCGTGATCCCCAGCGGCTGATCGACGCGGACATCGAGCGCTACCAGAAGCGCTTCGAGACGCCCAGGCCGTGACCGGCATGCGTCCGCCCACGAGGGCCGCCGTGAACGACAACGCCGTCATCTCGGTCGTCGGACTGACCAAGGTCTTCAAGGACTTCTGGCGCCGCGCCCGCGTGAAGGCGGTGAACAACCTCGATCTCGAGGTGCACAACGGTGAAATCTTCGGGCTGCTCGGGCCCAACGGCTCGGGCAAGAGCACCACGATCAAGGTCCTGCTCGGCCTGCTGCACCCCACGCGCGGACGGGCCGTGGTCTTCAACCGCCCGCCGAGCGACGTGAGCGTCAAGCGCCGCATCGGCTACCTGCCCGAAGAGTCGTACCTGTATCGTTTCCTGAACGCGCGCGAGACGCTCGAATACTATGGCTCGCTGTTCCGCATCCCGCGCGGCGAGCGCCGCCGCCGCATCGAAGAGCTGCTGGAAATGGTCGGCCTGCGCTCGGCGGCCCGGCGGCCGGTGGGCGAGTATTCAAAGGGCATGGCCCGCCGCATCGGCCTGGCGCAGGCGCTCATCAACGACCCCGACCTGCTGATCCTGGACGAGCCGACCAGCGGCCTGGACCCGATCGGCTCCAAGCTGGTCAAGGACATCATCGTCCGCCTCGGCCGCGAGTTCAAAAAGACCATCCTGCTCTCCAGCCACCTGCTGGCCGACGTCGAGGAGGTCTGCGACCGCGTGACGATCCTCTACGGCGGGCAAGTGCAGACCGGCGGCCGGATGGACGACGTGCTCGCCCGGCGCGACATGGTGCAGATGACCTGCGACCGCCTCGCGCCGGAGACGCTCGACGCGATTCTCCGCCTGGTGCGGGAGCGCGAGGGCAAGACGCTGGCAATCTCCACGCCGCGCGACCGGCTCGAAGCGCTGTTCCTGCGCATTGTCGAGCGGGCGCACACGGACCGCATCGCGACCGGCGGCGCCGAGCGGGCGGGCGAGATCGCCCGCTTTCTCGGCGAAACCGAGGCCGGCCGGGCGGTGCTGGAATCGCTCGTGCGCGTGGAGCCGATGCCGGCGGCGGCACCGGCCCCGGAACGCCGGCCGGCGGCGGCCGCCGCGGACGTGCTGGAGCAACTCACCGCGGCCGCGCCGCCGAAGCAGACCGGGCCGTCCGCGCCCGAGCCGGCGCCTGTGGACCGTTCACTGCTGGACGAGCTGACCGGCGGCGACGCGGACGGAAAGGCCTGATGCGCACCACGTGGGCGATCGCACGGCTGACGTTCTGGGAAGGCGTGCGCATGCGCATCGTGCTGGTGTTCCTGATCCTGCTGGCGTTCATCGTGCTGCGGCTCCCGTTCGCGCTGCGGGGGGACGAGACGCTTTCCGGTCGCTTGCAGACGTTCATCTCATACTCGCTGGGCGCGCTGAGCGTGCTGATGGGCCTGGCCACGGTGTTCTTCTCCTGCGCGACGCTCACGAACGAGATTCACTCGCGGACGCTGCACCTGGTCGTCTCGAAGCCTGTGCACAGGTTCTCGATCCTGGCGGGCAAGTGGATCGGCGTGAACCTTCTGAACGTCCTGATGATCGTGCTCGCCGGCCTGGTCATCTATGGGCTGGCCGCGTACATCAAGTCGCGGCCGGTGCAGTTCGAGCGCGACCGCGTCAAGCTGGACGAAGTGGTCTGGACGGCGCGGCTGGCCGCCGATCCCACGCCGCCGAAGCTGGATGCGGCGATCGCCGAGCGGGTGAAGGCGATGCTGGAGCAGGGGCGCATCGACGAGTCGCAGCAGGAGGCGGCGGCGAAAGAGGTGAGGCGCGATCTGGAGCAGGAATGGGTGCGCGTGCCGCCGGGGCAGGCGCGCGAATACGAGTTCGAGGGGTTGGCGCCGCCGGACATGCGCCAGGACGTGTACCAGGTGCGGTTCAAGGCGCGCGGCATCCCCTACCCGATCGACGAGATGCTGGAGATCGGATGGGTGATCCTCGATCCGAAGACCGGCGCGCCGATGGACGAGTTCCGCACGCACGAGCGCCACGGCGAGGTTCACCAGTTCCTGGTGCGCTCGACGATCGTCAAGGACGGGCGCGCGGTGCTTGGGGTGTACAACCCGTCCGGGCCGCCGAAGCCGGTGACGATCTACTTCGAGGGCGACGAGAGCCTCCAGATTCTTTACCGCGTCGGGAACTTCGAGCCGAACCTGGCCAAGAGCATGCTGATGATCCTGTTCCGGCTGGCGTTCCTCAGCGCGGTCGGCCTGTTTTTCGGCACGTTCGTATCGTTCCCGGTGGCGTGCTTCTGCGTGCTGAGCGTGTACCTGTTCTGCCTGGGCATGCCGTGGTGGATGGAGGCGGTTCAGTCGCACCTGACGATCGCCGGTTCGCAGCCCAAGTCGGCGACGATCTTCGACCCGTTCTTGCGGGTCGTGAAGTTCGTGATGGCCGCGCTGTTCCCGGACTTCCAGGCGTACGACGGGGTGGGCCGGCTGATTGATGGGATCTACATTCCGACGCGCGTCGTGCTGGCCAGCGCGGCGCACACGATCCTGTACGGGGTCGCGCTGCTGGCGCTGCCGGGCTGGATGATCTTCCGCTCGCGCGAGATCGCGCAGGCGGCGGCATAGACTCGTGACGGGGCCGCAAGGGCCGCGCGGCGATTCGGCGGCGGCGCAGCGGGAGCAGCGGTGCAAGGGCACGGAATTCAATTCGCGGCCGTCCTGGTGAGCGCGGCGCTGGTGGCGCTGACCGGATGGCTGGGCCCCGCGATCGACGACGGGCGGCGCGCGCTCAACCTGATGGGCAGCGCCCAGGTCAAGGAGAGCGTGCCGCCCGAGTACGCCTTCGCGATCCAGGCCTTCGGCGCGTTCCGCGGGCTGATCACGAACATCGCGTTCATCCGCGCTGAGAAGTACAAGGAAAAGGGCCGCTTCTACGACGCCATGCAGCTTGCGAGCTGGATCTGCAAGCTCCAGCCGCGCTTCCCGACCGTCTGGGAGTTCCAGAGCTGGAACATGGCCTGGAACATCTCGGTCACCACGTTCACGCCCGAGGAGCGCTGGAACTGGGTGTACAACGGCGCGAAGCTGATCCGCGACGAGGGGCTCAGGTACAACCCGCGCGCGGTCAACCTCTACAAGCAGCTCGCCTGGATCTTCGTCAACAAGATGAGCGAGAGCGTCGACGAGTTTCACCTGGCGTATAAGCGCCAGTGGGCCTGGCGCATGCACCTGCTGCTGGGGCCGCCGCCGGATCCGCTGGGCGACTACCGCCCCGACAAGCCCTTCGAAGCGCTCGACGCCGGGAAGGCGGATGACCTGTTGGCCAAGGCCGCGGCCCACGCGCGCGAGCAGCGCGACGAGAAGCGCCGCGCGGAAGAAAACGCGCGCCGCGCCGCCGAGGGACTCGACCCGCTTCCCTCGGACGCGGCGCCGCCCAGCGCGCCGGACGGCGCATCGGCGGGCGAGGCTGCGGCTGCATCGTCCGGCGAACTGCCGTTTGAGATCGTCAAGCGCGCCGCCGCGCAGCGCATCCTCGATATTGCCAGCGCGCCGCACACGCTCCGCGAGCTGTACGAGCGCGTGCCCGGCACGCGTGAGATCGTCGAGCAGCTCCGCAGCCTGGGGGTGCAGATCAGCGACGACCCGCTGACCGAGGACGACTACTGGCGCGACCAGGGGCTGGCGTTCACCTTCTTCTACCGGTACCGGGTGCTGAGCGATCCGCCGTCCATGCTGTCGCGCGTGCTGCGTGAGAAGCTCGACGACCCGCTCACGGCGCGGCTGGACGATTTCGACCGGATCGTCGGGGTGCGCGCCGGGACGCCCGCGGGCGCGGCGCTGGTCCGCTTTCTTCAACGCAAGGTGCTGCTGGAGGTCTACAAGCTCGACCCCAAGAAAATGGCCGACCTGATGATCCTCTTCGGGCCGATGGATTGGCGCGTGGTCGACGCGCACAGCCTGTACTGGACCAACGAGGGCCTGATCGCCGCCGACGAGTCGATCACCAAGTTCACCAACGACAAGGTCAACACGCTGCGACTGGTCTTCTTCAGCCTGCACAACCTGTTCTACCGCAACCGCCTGGTGTTCGAGCCGTACACGCGCGACGTGAACCTGGCGTACCTGAACTACAACCCGGACCTGAACTTCATCGAGCCGATGCACCAGGCGTACCTGCGCTACGCCAAGGAGTGGGACCCGCGCCCGGAAGCGTCCGGCGTCGGCGAGACGTTCCGCACGGGGCACATCAACTTTCTGAGCGAGGCGCTGCGGCTGTTGTACTTTGCGGGGCGCGAGCGCGAAGCCGAGCGCTACTACGAGTACCTGCGCGAGACGTACGGCCGCAACCCGGACGGTACGATCAACCGCGCCTACGCCAAGCCGCTGCGGGACTATGTCATCGACGGCCTGCGCGAGACGCAGGGCGGCTGGAAGGACGTGCGCGCCGCGATCTACGGCTCGACGACCATGGCCTTCTCCAGCCTGGCTTCGGGCAATCTGGCGCTCTACAACGAGCTCATCAGCTTCGCGATGGACCAGCACGCCCAGTTCAACGCCGGCAAGCTGGACGAGCGCGTCGAGCGGCTCCGGCTCCCGCCCTTCCGCGAGATGCAGGCCGACGCGCTGCGCGACTGGCTGGAGCAGCCCGCGATCAGCCCCGCCATCACGGTGGAGAAGGCCCGGCTGTGGGCGTACCTGCCGACGTACCTGCGGCAGGCGGTTTATGACGACCTGTTCGAGCTGTTCGAGAAAGAATGCGACAACGCCGGCTTCGAGCTGGCCAGCGCCTTCCCCGAGCCGCCGGGGATGGAGGCGTACCGCGCCCAGGCTGGGCGCGAAGCGCCGCAGCGCAAGCTCAAGGAAGGTCAGAAAAAGGTCGACACGCCGATTCAGCCCAATCAATGATCCTCCGATAATCCGGCGAGCGGGTGCAGTTCCGAACCCCACATGGCCGTGCGGGGCAAGCGCGAACCTCTCATACCAGCGCGGAGCTTGACCCGCCGCCTTCGCGGCGGGTTCGGATCGGATTCGGGCACAGTCTCGCCCACGGTTCGCGCGACGATTGCGCCGGCCTCGTCAAACTTTGGCGCGTGCGCCTCAGCCCACCGCTACACTGCGCGGCGGCTGTGCGGGATCAGGCGCTCCGCGGCCCGTCGCGCCTTCCGTTCGCCCGGACGCTTTCATGGACGAAACCGCGCTGAACGAGTGCCTCGAACGCTACCTGGCGAATCTGCGTTCGCTGTATCGGCGCGACGCGGAACTGGCCACCCGCCTGGACGCGCTGCCGTTCGCGGCGCTTCCGCCGCTGGAGCCGACGCGCGACGGACGGTTCACCGCTCGCGTGGCCGCGGACGACGGCCAGCCGGTGTACCTGCACAGCCGCTACGAGCCGTTGCCTGAGGCGGCGCGCCTGCTGGACGCTCTGCCGCCAACCGAGAACCCGGCGTTCGTGCTGCTCGGATCGAGCCTCGGATACGTCGTGGAGGAACTGGAACGGCGGCACGACCAGCCGGTCGTGATCGCGGCCGAGGCCGACCTGGCGATCCTGAAGGCGTGCCTCTGCGTGCACGATTTCAGCCGGCCCATCGCTGCGGGGCGGCTGACCTTCCTGACGGCCGCCGACAAGGGGGTGGTGCACGAGAAGCTCACACGCTGCAACGCGGACCTGATGCTCGGGTTCCAGTTCGTCGCCACGCCGCTGACGCGCCGGCGGCAGGCCGGGTTCCACGAGCAGGTGGGGAAGCTGATCACCGAGTTCGTGGCGTACCAGCGGATGCAGATGGTTACGCTGATGAAGACCGACCGCGCCACGTTCCGCAACGTTGCGTTCAACCTGCCGCACTACCTGCACAGCCCGGGGGTGGATCGGCTGGCCGGCCTTGCGGCGGGCTATCCGGCCGTCATCGTCGCGGCGGGCCCGTCGCTCATTCGAAACCTGCACCGGTTGCCGTCGCTGCGAAGCCGAGCCGTGCTCATCGCGGTGCAGACGGTCTTCAAGCTGCTCAACCGCCTGGGCTGCCGCCCGCATTTCGTGACCAGCCTGGACTTTCACGACGTCTCGGTCGAGTTTTTCCGCGGCGTCACCGAGGTCGGCGACTGCACGCTCGTGGCTGAACCGAAGGCGGCCAGTGGCGTGCTGGACGGATATCCCGGACCGCGGGTGGTGCTGCACCATCACTTCATGGACCGGTTGGCGCGCGGGGCATGCCCGAATCGCGGCACGTTGCCGCCAGGGACGACCGTGGCCCATCTGGCGTTCTATCTGGCCCAGCACCTGGGCTGCGATCCGATCATCTTTGTCGGACAGGACCTGGCGTTCACCGACGGACTCTTCTATCTCCCGGGCAGCCCGATTGAGGACATCTGGCAGCCGGAACTGGGGCGCTACCAGACCGTCGAGATGAAGCAGTGGGAGCGCATCGTTCGCAACCGCGGAATCCTGAAGCGCATGCCGGACCTGCTGGGCCGGCCCGTGTACACGGACGAGCTGCTGCTGACGTACTACGAGCAGTTCACCAAGGACTTCTCGGCCGCGCCGCAGAAGCTCATCCAGGCGTCGGAAGCCGGCCTGCTGGTTCCGGGAATGCAGCCCATGCCGCTGTCCGAAGCCGCGGAGCGCTACTGCACGCGCGAACTGCCGGCGGACCTGCTGTCGGCGGCAATGCCCGAAACGGAGGCGCCGCTCGTCGCCGTCCGCCGCGAGCTGGAGCAGCGGGTATCGGAAATCGGAGAGATTCAGCGCATCATGCGCCAGACGCGGGCGGCACTGGATCGGCTGCGCACCCTGCTGGACCGTCCCGAGGAGTTCAACCGCGTGGTGGCGCAGGTCGATGCGTTGCGCGTCGCGATTCAGCGCTACGACGAGACCTACCGTCTGGTGATCGACGTGTCGGCCCAGGCCGAGCTGCGCCGCTACGGCGCCGATCGGCGCCTGGGCACGCCGGAGCGCGAGACGCCCGAGATCGCGGCGCGCCGCCTCCAGCGCGATTCCGAGTATGTCGATGCGCTCCTGGAAAGCTGCGAGTTTCTGGCGCGCGTGCTGCCGCAGGCGCGGGACCGGCTTGGAGAGAAGCGCCCATGAGAATCGCGGCGGCGGTGTTCGCGGATTTCGAGCGCACGTTCCTGGGCGCGCCGTCGGTGCTGCGCTTGGAGCTGGCGGGGCGAAGCGTCATGGAACACACGCTG
>JABRWC010000056.1:0-43906 GCA_039961675.1 Phycisphaerae bacterium | reverse complement strand
GTGCGGGAGCGCACACCAAATGGCCTCCAAGACCGGCCTGGAGGCCGGTCCCCCATTTGGGCGGACAGTTTCTTCAACGGACCGTTACGGCTCGCCGTTCGCGCCGCTTCGGCATCCGCGCACGGGCCATCGTCCTGCGACCCGATCCAGAGCCCAAAAACCAAAATCGAGAATCAGTCCCGGCTGACGCCGTAAAATGCCGGCTTCGCAATCGCGACACGCGCGGAGTCGCCCATGCCCACGCAATACGAGATCGGGATCATCGGGTCCGGGAACGCGGCCGAGGGGATCGTGCACGGCATCCTGCGCAACAGCGTGCTGTTCGACGACCGCATCGTCGCCAGCGATCCGAACCTCGACCGCCGCCAGCTCTTCGAGCGCCGCTTCCACGTGAAGACTACGAACGACAACCGCTTCCTGGTGTCGCAGAGCTACATCCTGTTGCTGGCGGTCAAGCCGCAGAGCTTCCGCGATTGCGTGCGCGAGTTCGCCAACCTCGTGCGCGAGGACCACCTGATCGTCTCGATCATGGCGGGCATTTCCACGCGCACAATCGAGGAGCAGTTCCCACACATCAAGGCCCGCGTCGTCCGCGTCATGCCGAACCTCGCCAGCCACGTCGGCGCGGGCATGGCCGGCGTCGTCCCTGGCCGCTACGCCAGCGACGCCGACCTCTTGCGGGCGCAGCGCATCTTCGACGCCGGCGGCAAGAGCATCCACATTGGCGACGAAGCGCTCATGGACGCGGTTACGGCCGTCTCCGGCAGCGGCCCGGCGTACTACTATTTCTTCACCGAGGCGATCATCGAGGGCGCCAAGCGCGTCGGACTGCCGCCGCAGGTCGCCGCCCTGCTGGCGCGGCAGACGGCCCTCGGAGCGGCGCACATGATGCTCGAGTCCGGCGACCCACCCGACGTGCTGCGCGAGAAGGTCACCTCGCCCGCGGGCACGACGGCCGCGGCCCTGGCGAAGATGCGCGAACTGAAGCTCTTCGAGGCGATCGTTGAGGGCATCGTGGCCGCCTTCGAGCGCAGCCGGGAACTGGGAAAATAGCGCCGTCGGCCCGGCGCCGCTGTGGGGCGCTGTGATTCAACGCCGTCAAACAGCGGGCCGCCGGCTCCTCTGTTGCCGCCGTCGCCTTACTGTGCATTGACCGGCCCGTTGAGATCAGCCGCCGAGCGCCACCGCCAGCCGCTCGCAAGCAAGCTGCGGGGCGACGTTGCGGTCGAGCATGCGTTCGGCCTCGGCCACGGCATCGATGCCACAGGCCAGGTGCTCCGGCCGCGCGCCGGACAGTTCCGACACGGGCGCCAGCCGGGCATCGAGCAGACGCGCCGCCTCGTGTCCGGCGCCCACGACCAGCGCGTCGCGGAGCACGGCGCCCGCCAGCATCAGCACCAGCTTGAGCGCGTCGCGCAGCTCGTCCGTCGCCACCTCGCGCGCGGAGCCGACGGCAGGCGCCGGGAGATCTTGCTCGGCGGATTCGTCGGCCTCGTCCGCTTCGCCCGCGTCATCGTCGCCAGCGGGCTCGTCCGGCCGCTGCGCGAGCGCCGTGGCCAGCTCGACGAACCGCTTTCCAAACGCCTCGGGGGAGTCCGCCGCGCGGCCGCCCAGCGCACCGGCGACATCGCGCAGCGCGTCAAGCACGCCGGCACGGCTCCAGCGCAGCGCGGCGCCGAGCCGGCCTTGCGCCAGGCTCGCGAGCGTGCGGGCCGCTTCCGGCGCGACGCCGACCCGCCGCTCCAGATGCTCGCGCACGAAGGCGTCCGGCAGCAGGTCGAACGGGATGCGCTGGCAGCGCGAGACGATGGTCGGAAGCAATCGCGAGGCGACCGACGTCACGAGCACGATCACCACCGAGCCGGGCGGCTCCTCGAGCGTCTTGAGCAGCGCGTTCTGAGCTTCCACGTTCATGCGCTCTGCGTCGCGCACCAGGAATACGCGCCGTGGCCCCATGCTCGGGCGGTTTCCGGCCGGCTCGATCAGGAAGTGCCGCACGAGGCTCACGACCAGGTACAGGCCCTTCGTCGCCCGCACGGCGCGGTCGGGGTGCAGCTTGTGCAGGCGCCGGTCCACCACGTGAAAATCGGTGTGGTTGCCCGCGCTCAGCACTCGGCACGACGTGCAGACGCCGCAAGCGTCGGCGTCCGGCGCCAGCGCCGCGTCATGGCATAACAGCCGCGCCGCCAGGGCGCGCGCCGCCAGCTCCTTGCCGACGCCCTCCGGTCCCTCCAGCAGGTAGGCGTGGTGCACGCGCCCGCTGCGCAGGCTGCGCCGCAGGATCGACATCGCCCGCGGCTGGTGAAGCACGTCAGAGAACCGCACGGCGGACCGCCTCCTGAACGTCGGCGAACACGGCGTCCGCGTCGCGCGCGGCGTCAACGATTGCGACCGGCCCGGGGTAATAGGAGGGCAGCGCCTCGAACAGCCGCCGCACGGTCTGATGAAACTCCAGCGGCCGCAGCTCCATCGCGTCGGCGTGCGTGTCGCCGAACATGTCGAGCTGGTCGCCGCGTGGGGCGCCCGAGCGGCGCGGGGCGGCGTCGGGGTCGCGGCCCGTGCGGGCGAAGCCGACTTCGGGCGGCACGTCCAGGATGATCGTCAGGTCCGGCCAGGTGTCGCCGACGGCGAGCCGGCCGAGCACCAGGACGTCCTCGGGGTTCATTCCCAGGGCGCCCTGGTAGGCGCAGGTGGCGGAGATGTAGCGGTCGCCGATGACCAGGCGGCCGGCCGCGAGCGCCGGGCGGATGACTTCTGCGGCCAGTTGGGCGCGCGACGCCATGAAGAGCAGCGTCTCGCAGCGCGGCGACATGGACTGAAGGTCGTAGCCGAGCAGGATGTGCCGGATGCGGTCGCCGATTTCGGTGCCGCCGGGGTCTTTGGCGCAGGTGCAGGGCGTCCCCTGCGCTTCGGCCCAGCGTTTGAGCCGCTCGATCTGGGTGCCCTTGCCGGCCCCGTCGGGTCCGTCAATCACGATGAACTTCCCGCCGAGCTCCATTTGCGCGAGCCTAAAGCAGGCGGGGCCGCACCGCAACTTTGGGTATCGCGCCGCTCGCTGAGACCGGACCGATATCGGCTGCGGTTGGGGCGCTCCGCCGTGCGTCGGGCCGCGGCGCGGGGTCTTGTAACCCGCGGCGGTTCGATCCCGCCGGCCACGGAACTCCAACATTTTCAATGCTTCAGGTACGGGCACGGCACGCGGCGGGCGTGCCGCGCAGGACTTCGGGGGGCGGATGGTCCTCCGGCGATGCCGGGCCCGCGGACTCGCTGAGGCGCTGGAGTATGGACACGGCTGCAAAGAACGGCGTGAACACCGCCGCCACACAGACTGAAACGATCACGCTGATCTGTCCCAACCTGGCGTGCCGGCGCCCCGTCTCGGCGCCGGTCTCGATGCGCGGGTCGGTCATGCGCTGCGCGCATTGCATGGCGCCGTTCATGGTCCCGCGCGAAGCGCGAACCGCCGGCGACAAGCAGGGAAGGAAGCACGGTTGAGGGGAAAGAGCGGCGGGCGCTCGCCCTGCGGCGCGGGGACTCCCGCGTCGCAGGGACGCTCGTCGGCGAAGGGGGCGAAGCATGAGCTTTCTCTTGGAGACCCTCGGGCGAGGGTTGCTGGGACGGCTGACCGACGCGTTCCGTTGCCACTGGCCGCGCGAGACCGGTCCCCTGCGCGACCTGGTGCGCATGCACGAGTACATGCCGACTTCGCTGGACATCGCGCTACGGCTGGGAGTCGCCTGCCTGCGCGAGATGCAGCTCGCCGACGCACGTGCCGCGTTCGAGGCGGCGCTGCGGCTCGACCCCAAGGCGGTCCAGGCACTGCTCGGCCTGGCCTGCGTCTTCGACGAGCGCGGACGGCTGGACGAGGCGCTGCGCTGCCTGCGCGAAGCGGAGCAGCTCGACAACACCGATCCCGCGGTCGCGTTCGCGGTCGCTTTCTGCCACGAACGGTTGGGCGACGACGGCGAGGCCGCGCGCGGATACGAGCGCGCCAGCGAGCTGTGCCCGACGCTGCGAAACGCGCTCGAACGCCGCGGAGCGCTGGCGGTGCGCGCGGCGGACTGGCCGGCGGCCGCCGCCCACTATCGCGCCCTGCACGAGCTTGATCCGCAGAACATGGACGTCCTGCTGGGGCTGGCGGCGATCGAGCTTCAGCGCGACGAGCACGAGTCCGCCGTCGATCTCTTCCAGCGCGCCGTGCTGGTCGAGCCGCAGGCGGACGAGCGGATGTTCGGGCGTTCCGACGAGCTGGAAACTGAATCGACGTTGGCCGGCGCGATCGCCCACGGCGAGCAGCTTGTGAGCCAGTATCCCGGCCTGCCGGAATTCCACCTGCAACTGGGCGACCTGTACGTCAAGAGCGGCGACGACTCCGCCGCCGTGCGCGAGTACCGCGCGGCGCTGGCGGTCCAGCCCGACCTGCTGGAGGCGAACATCAAGCTCGGCACCCAGCACCTGCGCATGAGGCGCTACTTCGACGCGGCCGAGTCGTTCAACCGCGCCGCGGAGCTGAACGACCGACTGCTCGCGGCGTTCGTGGGGTTGGGCGTGGCGCAGCGCGCAGCCGGCCGCGAGGATGATGCTTGGGGCAGCTTTGATCTGGCCGTCAGTCTGGCCCCGAACAGCACCCTGCTGTTCGCGGAGACGACCCGCCTGCACAGCAAGGCCTGGCGGCTGAACCGCGAGTCCGCCGGCGACGGCGGCAGCCTGACGGCGCTGGAGTGCGCCGACTCCGACGACGACCTGCTCGGCGTCCTGGAGCACTACGAGGAGTCCGCCCGGGCGCACGCCGCGTGCGCCGAACTGCCCTACCGGTTAGGGTTGCTCCGGCGGCAGGTCGGCGAGTTCGACGAGGCGATCGAGGCGCTCCGCGCGGCGACGCGGATCAACCCGGTCTATTGCAAGCCGCTAATCAAGCTCGGCGTCAGCCTGCGCGAGGCGGGGCGCAACGACGAAGCACTGGAGTGTTTCGAGCGCGCCATGCGGCTGAACGCCGATGGCGTCGAGGTGCACTACCAGCTCGGGCTGCTGTTCGCGCAGCGCAACCAGTTCGACATGCTGGTCGAGCGCTTCGAGCTCGAGCAGGACGATCGCCGACTCGACCTGCCTCTGCGGCAAAACCTGCTGCTGGCGCTCCAGAACATCGGCATGGTGGACCGCGCCGCGGCGGCCTGGGACCTGCTGTGCGAGATGACGCGAGAGCGGCTGGACGCCGCCGACGCGCTCGAATGTGGCGATTCGCGCATCTCGCCGCGCGGCCGGCGGATGCGCTGAGCGCAACGGCTGCGGAACTCGAGCTCCGGGAATACTGGTCAAGCGGGCGGCTCCGCTCGCATTCTCCGGCTTGGAGGGGAGGCAAGGAGGCCGGTCACCCCCGTTCTTTTCCAAGCTCCATGGGCATGTAGGCCGCGGCGCTTCGTCGCCGCGCGGCGACTCGTCGTCGAATCCATTCCGCGCGTCCCGTAGAATCGCGCCTCATGCTGCCGCGCCGCTGGCTCGCCTCCCACCTGAGCGCCCGTACCGTGCTGCTGATCGCCGGAAGTGGCGCGCTGCTGCTGCTCTGCCTGCTGCTCGTGCCGCTCCTGATCCGCCTCGCGCCCGCGCCCGGCCCGCTGCCGGTCGAGATTCTCAAGACGCCGCCGTTGTCGCCCGTGAGCACCGGTCCGCCCGTCGCGCCGGACGCGCCGCTGGGCGAAATCCCGCCGCCGCAACCGGAAGGCGACGACCGCTGGGAGGACCAGTGGGTCGAAGCCGTCGCGCCGCAGGCCCCCGTCTTGTCTCCGTCCGAGATCGCGACTCCAACATCGGCGCCCCAAAGCCGCCGGGTCGCGGACGCCCCGCCCGACGCGCTCGAACCCGAGGAGCTTGTCCGCCCCGGGCTGGATTCTCACACGCCGCCGCGATCCGTCGAATCCCGCCGCAGTCTGGCCGAGCGCTTCGGCGGCAGCGCACGGACGGAGACTGCGGTCGATCTGGGCCTGGCGTGGCTCGCGGCGCACCAGAGTCTGGACGGCGCGTGGCGGCGCAGCGAGTTCCTGCAACGCTGCCCGGTAGACGACGTGTGCGGCAACGGCCCGCGGACGCGCCTCGACGCTTCGCTCGACGTCGGCCTGACCGGGCTGGTGTTGCTGTCGTTCACCGGCGCCGGCTTCACCGACCGCGAGGGACCGTACCAGCCGCACGTCGCCGCGGCCGTCGAAACGCTGCTCGCCGCGCAGGCGCCCGACGGCGGCTTCTCGCCCGACGAAGCCATGGCCGGATACAACGACTCTCTGGCCACGTTCGCGCTGTCCGAGCTGTACTCGCTCACGCGCGACCCGCGGCTCGAGGCGCCGCTGCGCCGCGCGGTGGACCGGCTCGCCCGCAGCCAGCAGTTGCTTGGCGGGTGGGATTATCGGCCGCGCGCCGAGAGCGGCCGGAACGACACCTCGATTAGCGCCTGGTGCGTGCAGGCGCTCCAAGCCGCTGCCGCCGCGGGGATCCCCGTGCCGCGCACCGCGCTGATTCGCGCCGCGTTGCACTTCTCGCGGGCCACGGAGGCCGATGGCCGCGTCTGGTACGCGGACCAGGGCAACGGCTTCCGGCTCGACCCTGCATCGCTCAAGCCGGTGTATCGGTACGGGGCGGCGATGACGGCCGCCGGGTTGACGTGCGGAGAACTGCTCGGCTGCGCGCTGGAGAGCGACGTGATCCGGCGGCAGCGGGCGTTGCTGCTGGCCGAGCCGCCGTCCGCCGCCGCGTTCCGCGGGCGGGACGCAACCGGTCTGCACAGCGAGTACTACTGGTACTACGGAACCGTGGCGATGTTCCAAGCCGGGGGCGAGCACTGGGAGCGCTGGAACGCCGCCCTGCGCGACGCCATCCTTCCGCTCCAGGACCGGGAGCAGACTCCCGGCGGGCGCAAGCGGCATCGCTACGGGAGTTGGCAGCCGTACGGGGCGAACTGGGGCAAATGGGGGCGCATGGGCGGCCGCGTCTATACGACCGCCATCAGCGTGCTGACGCTGGAGACCTACTACCGCCACACCCCGGCGTACTTGCAAAACCCGGCTGTACTGACCGCGTCGGATTGGTGCGAGTTTCTTGAGGCGACCGATGCTCGCCAGCGCCGACTGGCGGTCGACACGCTGGCGCGAATGCGACTTGAGATCGGGGAACCGCCGCTCGCCGCCCTGCTGGATTCCGGCGAGCCGCAGACGGCCTTCGCCGCGGCCGCCGCGCTGGCGCAGCTCGGCTCGCCGATGGGGCGCCGGCAGCTTGAGCTGGCGGCGGAGCGCGGGGCTGCGGTGGATTCTGCGACGCTGCGACAGGCGCTCGATCGCTGCCGCGAGCTGGCCGCGCGGCCTGCGCCGGCGGGCACGGTGCGCCGGTACGACACCGCGCAACGCTTGGCGACGCTCGATCTGGAGGGCGCGTATTTCGGCCTGGTCGTGGAGATTCGCCGCACCGGCGAGCGGATCGCCGAGATGCGTGTAATTCGACGATTCTCGGGCCGCCCCGTCGTCGTGGCCGAGCTGGTCGATGCGGACGCGGATCAGGCGCCAAAGGCGGGCGATGAAGTCGTGGCTCGACCGTAGGGACCGGGCCGGCACGCCAGGGATCGGCCCAAGCCTGCTGGTTCAGACCGTGCCGCGACCGTCAGGGAGCGGAGATTGGCGAGGACATTTTCCGCCTCCCCCCTCCCTGACGGTCGCGGCGCGGATCAAGTAGCGCTCATACCAGGCGGCACGAGGCGGTAGGCGGTCGCGCGGGGAGCCCCAAGCAGTTGACGGTGGGGACCGTCCGATGGATGATGCCCGGTCCTTAATTCGAGCGTCGTTCGCCGGCGGATGTGCGCCCGAAAACTCGGGGCCACGATGACCCCGGCGAACTCACGGGCGTGGTCCACACGGAGAGGCTGCCATGTCGAAGTTCCGCGTCGGGTTGCTCTGGGTGTCAATCATCGGTGCGCTTGCACTCGCCGAATCCGCGCTGGCGCAGGCGACGACGCCGGCCGCCCCGGCGCAGCCCCCCGCCGCGGCGCCCGACCAGCGTGAGGACGGCGAGAAACCGGGCCAGCCAGAAGTGGCCAAGGTCGAAGGACCGATGCGCGTCGAACTGCTGGGCGCGATCGACCAGCGCGTGCAATACGTGGGAGAACCGCCGGCGATGGCCGCCTCCCCGTCGCTGCGGCTTCAGTTCAAGCTGACCGGCGCGCGGCTGGGTGAGATCGCGCGGATGGGCACTGCCACCGTCGTCGAAGCCAAGGACGAACTCGGGAATTCGCTGCTGGTCAACGAGGATCCGCGTTCGGACGCCGGGGAGAAGACCAAGGCGTTCGCGGTGAGCGGCGGCATGCTGCGGCTGGGTTACGTGCCGCTGGACGTTTCGCTCAAGAGTGGGCCGCGGAATGCGACCAAGATCGCCAGCCTGACGGGGTTCATCAACGTCGCGTACGCGACGGCGAGCGAGGAGGTGACAATCCTCGACCCGATGCAGTTCAAGGGCAGCAAGCTGGCGCATCCGCGGTTGGCCGAGCTGGGGATCGACATCGAGATCGTCGAACCGACGGCCGCGGAGACCGGCGGTGCAGGTCGCGGCATCGGCATCCGCATCCGCAGCGGCGAAGACCACATCAAGTCAGTCGAGCTGTTCGACGCCAATATGCGCCAGATTCAGAGCCGCAACTCGAATCGCAAGCCCGACGACGCCGATCCGTACGTTCTCGTCTCGACGGCCGGCGTGCCGATCACGCAGGACACGCAGCTCGTGATCGCCGTCTACCCCGAAGTCGAGCCGCAGAAGATCGAGTTCAAGTTCAACGACATCGCGCTGCCATAGCGCCGCGCGCCGGCGGCGACTCGTCCTCTCGTCCCGCTCGCGGCCGCGCGGGAACCTGTGCATGACCGGCACTGCCCCAGGCGACCGGCTGGAGGAGCGCGCCGGGCGGCTCCAGGCGGCGCCCCGCTCGCTCCTGCACAGCGCCGTCTACACCGTTGCCGGCAGCGGCGCGTTCAACCTCTGCCGCTGGCTGGTCGTCGTCCTGCTCGTGCGCTACACGTCGCCGGACGCGGTCGGCTGGTTCGACCTGGCGGGCGTGGCGATCGCGGCCCCGATCGTGCTGTTCTTCGGGCTGGAGCTGCGCGCCGCGTACGTCAGCGATGGGCGCGATGAGTTTCCGTTCGGCGCCTATCGCGCGCTGCGGCGCCTCGGCACGGGGCTGGCTGCCGCCGTTACCGCCGGCGTGATACTCACAGCGCCGCTCGGCGCCACGCTGACGCCGCTGATGATCCTGATGCTGGCCACGGGCCTGGGCCGCGCGCTGCTCAACGGCCAGGAGCTGTACCTGGGCTACTACCAGCGGCGCGAAGCGCTCGGTCGCCTGGCGTGGTCGAACGTGCTGCGCGGCGTCGTGATGGTGATTCCCTTCGCGACCATCCTGCCGCTCGTTCACGTCCTCTACCGCGACGGCCCGTCCGCAAAGACGGCCCTGCTCTGGGCCGCGGCGGCCGCCGCGATCATCCAGGACCTCGGGTGGCTGGCGGTCTGGCTGCTCTACGATCGCCGCTGGACGGAGCGGCAGCCGGAACTCGACCGCTCGTGGACCTGGCGGCAGATGACCGCGCTGGCTTGGCAGACGCTGCCGCTCGGCGTCGTGATGCTGCTCATCAATCTGTGCGACAGCGTGCCGCGCTGGTTCATCCGCGCTTCGCACGGCGGCGCGACGGACCTGGGGTATTTCGCCGCGCTGAAGGTGATCTCGCTCGGCATCGGCCTGTTCATGATGCAGGTCGCGATCGCCGGCGCGAACCGCATCGTCGTGTTCTATCACACGGATCTTTCGGCATTCCGGCGCACGGCGGCGGCACTCCTGTTGATTGCGGCCGGGCTCGGCGGCGGGATCTTGGCGGCGGCGGCGCTGTTCGGGCGCTGGTTCCTCGAAACGGCGTACGGCCCGGAATACGCCCGGAACCAAGCCGACTTCGTGATCCTGATCGCGGCCCAGGCCGTTTCGCTGCTCGCCACCGTGTTCGGATTTCTCATCACGCAAATGCGGCGGTTCTGGATTCAGGTGCCGATCCAGATCGCGGTGCTCGCTGCGACGACGATCAGCGCCGCGGTGCTGGTGCCGGATGAACCGGTTCGAGGCGGCGCGTGGACAGCGCTGGTGCGGGCCACCGTTCAGTCCGGGCTGTTTCTGCTGTGCGTCCTGGCGGCGCTTGGCGGACGCGATCCGCAACCGGGCGCCTCACAGCGGCTGCACAACGGCCCGCCGCCCGCCTGAGCATCGCGCGGCGGCGGCGCACGCCAGGCGCCACGGAATCGCTGGACCGGTCTGGTGAGGGGAAACGAGGCCGACGGGGCTCGAACCCGCAACCTCCGCCGTGACAGGGCGGCGCTCTAACCAATTGAGCTACGGCCCCTCATCAACGTTCGAGCCGGCGATCGGCGATTCTACTGGCCGGTCCGCGCAAGTCAAACCGCAAAAACCGCCTCGGCCGGCGGCCCGCGCCTATCGGATAACGGCTCTGGCGGGACCGGGTTCGGAAAGGGCGACTTTCGCGGCGAGCGGCGGTGCGCCGTCTGCGGATTGGAGTAGACCCGGCGCGCTGGCCGGGCGCCGGCGCGTGCAGTACGATAGGCCAGAGTCGGCGGCTCGCTTCGTGTGCACTTCCTGCCGGCCGGGTCACCGTCGCCTGCTTGAAAGAACGTCGCGAACCGAGCGTAAAAGGTCTCAGGACACCCATGCGGCTGGTGATTCTTTCCAAGGGCACGCGCGTCGCGGAGTACTTCTGCACGGACGAGGCTGTGCTGCTCGGATCAGGCCACGAATGCCCGGTGCGGCTCGACGACCCGCGCGTCGGCCAGAAGCACGCGATCATCCAGCCTTCGGCGGACGGGGCGTGGCGGATTCGCCCCTATGAGGCCGGCGCCGACCTGAGCCTGAACGGCGCGCCCGTCCTGGAGGACGTCGAGCTGAAACACGGCGACCGCATCGGCATTCACGACTACACCTTGCTCACATACGACGAGGCTTCCGAGCGGACCGCCGCCACGGGCTTCAGCGCCGGAATGTCCGTTGACCAGATGACGCGCTTCGTGCGGTTTCAGCTCCCGAGCGGCTCGCAGATCAAGAAGCTCGAGGAGCCGGTCTCCCTGCCGGCGGCGCAGCTCGAGCGCCTGGTGAAACTCAGCGTGGAGCTGGCGAGGTGCGAGACCGTCGAAGCGGTCATGGAGGTGACGCTCCAGACGCTCATGTCCGCGTTCGCTCCGTTCCGCATCTGGGTGGGCGTGCGGCGCGTCAACTACGGCGCGATGGAGTACGTCGAGGGGCGACTCGCGACCGGGCAGACCTCGGACCTGCCTGAGCTGGGCGAGAACCTCAAGCCGCGCGTGCTGGACCGCTCGCAGTTCGTGTTGATTCCGTACGTCGGAATCGACGCGCCCTACTCCGTACTGGCCGGACCGCTCGCCGGGCCGGACGGCACGCTCGGAATGGTCTACCTCGACACCGCCGAGGTCCCGCGGCGCTTCGAAGCCGCCGACACCGAGTTCCTCTACGCCTTGCTGAGCCTGATCGGCGGCACGCTGGACGCGATCTTCAAGCAGATGGCGCGCGTGCGGGCCGTCACCAAGGACGGCGAGGTGATCGTCGCACACGCTATCCAGTCGCGGCTGACCCCGCGGAAGCTGCCGCAGTGGGACGAACTCCAGTTCGGGGCGTTCCGCGAGCCGGGACGCGAGCGATCGAGCGATTTCTACGACGTGGTGCGGCTCTCTAACCAGACCGCCGGCGTGCTGCTCTCGCAGACTGCCGCCACCGGGCCGCTGCCCAGCATGCTCATCGCCCAGACGCAGGCCGCCTACCGCATGTCCGCGATGCACATGGCGGCGCCGCACGTCTTCCTGCGCTCGATGAACTTCCTGCTCTACGACGGAACGACCGATCGGCCGCTGGACTGCTTCGCGGCGATGATCGATCCGGCCTCCGGCGAGATGAAATACAGCCTGGCCGGCCGCATCGGCGCTTACATCATCGGCAACCGCGGCGAGGAGCGCCGCCTGGGTCCGGCCGAGCCGTCCCCCCAGCTCGGGCTGACCAAGGGCGCGGCGTACCCGCTGCTCACGGACCGGCTCGAACCGGAGGAAACGCTGGTGCTCTACACGACGGGCGTGGTCTCGGCCCGCAACAACAAGGGCGAGAGCTTCGGCGAGGACCGCTTCGTGAACATCCTGTGCGACGGGTTCGGGCAACTCGCCAGCGCCATGCTCAAGGACATGCTGACGGACCTGCGGAACTTCACCGAGGGCGGTTCGCAGCCGGACGACATCACGGTGATTCTCGCCCACCGCGTCTGAACGGGCGTCACGGCGGGTAGTACCGCACCCCGTTCACGTCCAGCATTACGACCGCCTTCAGCCCCGGCACGTACGCGGCTTCAACGTACGCCACCCCGTCCGGCAGGTAGCTCCCGCCTTCGAACGTGGCGCAAACATAGCCCGCCTCGTCGAAGACTCGCACAGACTCGATGCGGATCGGCCAGCGCCCGTCGAGCGACGAGCCGGCCGCGGTCAGCACGCCGATCACCATTCCGCGGGAGAAGTCCGGCCGGCCCGCCAACTCCGGCGCCGTGGCTTGCAGCAGCCGCCATTCCGCGTCGCTGCGGGCCTGCACCACCGCCAGACGCGGACTCAGGACGGACATCATGCCGGCCAGCCGCCGCGGGTCGCTGACCAGCGCCCGCCCGAGCGCGGACTCCGTGCACGGACTGGCGCGTTCGAGCTGCTGAACCGACACGACGCGCTCGTGCGGCACCGCGCTGCACGCTGATACGGCGGCCAGCGCGGCGACGCATGGGAACATGAGGAGGCCCCGGCGCTGCCGGACCGGGTGCGGCTTGCGAGTGGACCGCAACACCTATACGCTCCGATTCTTGCGCGGGCGCGGCCCACGCGACGCTCGTGTATCGGCCAGACCGGCCGGCGTCGGGAATTGGCGCATGGGGACGCGACGACCCGCGAGCGGAACGCGGGCCGGCAGGCCGCGCGAAGGCGGCGCGGCGCCCATAACTGCGGCGGGGCGGTCCGAGAAGCGTCGCCCGCCCGGGGCGGACCCGGGCGGCTCCCCCGGACCCGCGCCTGCTGGGCGGAAAGCATCGCAATGCGGAAGTGGATCATCCTGGCGCTGGTCGTCGCAGCGATCGTGGCGGCCTGGTACTTCGCGCGCACGTACTGGCGCGTCACGCCGCCCTGGGCCGAGCCGAAGTTCGGAAAGGTGGTGCGCGGCGACATCCGCGTACCAATCACGGCCGCGGGGCTGATCGAGCCCAACGAGCGGATCGAGATCAAGCCCAAGGCATCTGGCCGTGTGCTCGAGGTGCGGGTCAAGCCGGGCGACTACGTTCACAAGGGCGACACGCTCGTCGTGCTCGATCCAATCGATGAGCAACGCAACGTGGACCGGGCCAAGGCCGCTGTTGACCGGGTGCGCGCGCTGCTGGAGCAGGCGAACGTGGAGGTCCTGACCGCGGAGCAGAACATCGAGATTGCGGACGCCGCGGTCCAGGAGCTTGAGGCTTCGGGCAAGAGCATGGCATTTGATCTCAACAAGGCCGAGGAGCTGCGTGCTAAGGGCATCGGCAGCGAGCAGGAACTGGTGGCGCTGCGCTCGCGCTATGAGGTGAACCAGGCACAGCTTCGCGCCGCCAAGGCCCGGGCGATCAACAGCCGCAACAGCTTCGTCGCCTCGCGCGAGAATGTGAAGATCCAGGAAGCGACGCTGCGCGACGCGCAGAAGACGCTCGAGGACGCCGAAACGCGCCTCAGCGAGACCACCATCGTCACGCCGCAGGACGCGATCGTCACCGAAGTGCTCATCAGCGTCGGCACGCTGGTGCAGTCGGGCACGTCGGGCTTCTCGCTCGGCACGCGGGCGATCGTGCTGGCGGACATCTCGAAGCTCAAGGTCGTGGCGCGCGTGGACGAGGCCGACTACGGGCGCGTGCAGGCCGTCGCTCCGGTCGACGCGCTGCCAGAGGTCGAGGCCCTGCGCGAGGCGGCGCGCCAGGACGCGGAGCAGATGAAGAGCCGCACCGGCCAGGTTACGCTCACGGTGGACGCCTTCCCCGACGACGAGTTCGCCGGCGTCATCGAGCGCGTCGAGCCGCAGGGCAAGCTCAACGCCGGCTCGGCGATCATCCAGTTCGACGTCTACGTCGACGTGACGGACCCCAGGAAGGGCCAGCTGCCGCTGGGCACGCAGGCCCAGGTCGAGTTCACCGTCGAGAGCGTGGCCGACGCGCTGCTCGTGCCCGCAGAAGCGGTCAAGACCCACGAGAGCGAGAAGGGCGTCTGGATCCGCATTCCCAGCCAGCAGCCCGGCGAACAATACGGAAAACGCTTCGTGCCCTGCCGCTTCGGAGTCACCGACGGCACCAACACGCAGGTCGCCGGCGTGATCGGCGGCGGGGAGCTCCAGCCCGGCATGGAGGTCTACACGAAAATGCCGCTGGCCTCCGAAAAGTAGGCCGCCGGACGGCTCTCGGGAAGACCGCGTCGTGGCCCTGATTCAGCTTCGCGGACTCACCAAGCTCTATCGCATGGGCGATTCGATCGTCCGGGCGCTCGACGGCGTCGACCTGTCCGTCGATTCCGGCGAGTTCGTCGCCATCACCGGACCATCCGGCAGCGGCAAGAGCACCATGATGCACGTGCTCGGCTGCCTGGACCGCCCCACCGCCGGCGAGTACGTGCTCAACGGCCAGCGCGTCAGCGACCTCTCCGACCGCGAGTTGGCGATCATCCGCAACCGCTACATCGGCTTCGTGTTCCAGACGTTCAACCTCATCAACCGCACCACCGCGCTCGAAAACGTCAGCGTACCGCTGTTCTACGCCCGGCAGGCCAACACCCGCGCCGCGGCGCTCGAAGCGCTCGAGCGCGTCGGGCTGAGGCATCGCGCCGGACACCGTCCGAGCGAGCTTTCCGGCGGCGAGCGGCAGCGCGTGGCCATCGCGCGCGCCATCGTGAACAGCCCCGTGTTCCTCCTCGCCGACGAGCCGACCGGCAACCTCGACTCGCGCACCGGCGAGCAGATCATGCAGGTTTTCCACGCGCTCAATGCCCAGGGCGTCACCATCGTGCTCGTCACCCACGAACCCGACATCGCCCTGCAAGCCCGGCGCATCGTGCAGATGCGCGACGGCAAGATCGTCGCCGACCGGCCCGCCGAAGAGTTCGTCCGCTCCGGCGAAATCCCCCGGCCCGCGACCGCGTCGCACGTGCTGCTCGCCCCCGACTCCCCGCTCGCGGCCGCGATGCCCAACGGCGACCGGTCCCCGACGTACGACGCTCTGCCGCCGCGGATGATGCCGGGCGCGAACACCGCCCTGGGCTGCGGCGTGTTCGCGATCGTGGCAGTGCTGGCGTCGATGTGCATCGGGATGCTGGTGCCGCGGCCGACGCCGGATCAGCTCGCGGTCGCGGCAAAGCCGCCGACTTCGCTGTCGGTAATGGTGCTGGCAACCGCGATCGCGATGCTGCTGGGGATCATCAGCGGTGTGGTAGCGATCTTCTGGGCCAAGGGCGTGATGCGGCGGATCCGCACGGAGCCGGGGAACTGGCTCGGCCGCGGCCGTGCACGAGCGGGCGGGTTGCTGGGCTGGCTGGTCGTCGGCTTCCCCGTGCTTTCGGTCGCGTACGGCATCGTATCGCGGATGCTCGCGGCGCGGGGCTGAGGTCCAACTTCCATGTCCAAGCGCGCGGGGTGCGTATCACGGCGCGCCGCGTTTCCAAGCCTTACCTGAGACTGTTCAGTTCACCCGACAACGTCGCGATCAGCGGCAGCGGCCGGCCGGACGCCGTCCGGCGCGTGAACGCTTCCGCGGGCACCCCGCGGGCTGCCTCCATCTCGTGCTTTCGCCGCAGGCGCGGGTCCATCGGCGGCACGGTCCAGCGCGCCGTGGGACGCGGCGCGCGGCGGGCCAAACGCCGCCGCTTCCGCGCGCCGGCAGCGCCGGCGTCCCAGTCGCCGCGCGCGTCGGCCGCAGCCATGTTGTTGCGCGGCAGCGTGGCCTCGTCTTCGGGAAAGACCTCCTGGTAGCGCGGCGTTCGGCGCAGGTACTTGAGCGGCTTGATCAGCGGCTGGTAGATCAGGTTGCGCACGACTTTGCGCGCGAACTGGTAGCTGGTGTACGCGGCTGGCGGGAACCACGCGTGGTCGATAAGCCGCCGCGTCAGCCGGTTGATCGCCAGGTCGATGATGCGGTGGCAGACGCGGCGCGACAGCCCCATGTCGCGCAGGTGCAGCACGAGCCGCAGCCAGACCGCCAGGTAGTCGGACTTCGCGAACTGGAGGCTGCCGGTGTACATGTACTCGTACGCGGCGTGATCGCGTTGGCCGATGATGCCCGCCTCGCGCGCCCGGTCATACAGCGGCGTGCCGGGATAGAACATGAGCGGAAAGACGCGCAGCGTGCTGGGTCCCTGGTGGTAATTGGCGATGAAGCGCATCGTCTCGATGACGTTCCGCTCGGGCTCGAACGGGTTGCTGACGATGTAGTGGTACTCGGCCGGGATGCGGTGCTTCGCGAAGATGCGGATGCCGGCGACGATGTCCTCGAGCTTGGTCGGTCGGTTATAGATGTTCCGCAGCGTGTCGTCGCTGCCGCTCTGGATGCCCATGCTGATCAGTCCGATCGGGACGCGAGCCAGCGACCGCACCTTCTCTTCGCTGATCGTGTTGGGGAACGCGTCCAGCTCCAGCGGCAGGTTCACGCGATGCACGTACTTGAGCGCGAACTCCTCGATCTCCTGCTCGCTGCGGACGAAGAACAGGTCGTCCACGATGTTGACCGCCTCGATCGTCGGGAAGCAGCGACGCGCGCAATTGATCTCGTCGATCACGTTGTCGGCCGAGCGCTTGCGCACCCACGCGCCCTTGCCGCGGTAGACCTTCAGCAGCGCCGCGTTGTTGCAGAATGTGCACGGATACGGGCAGCCGCGCGTGGTTTCGACCCGCAGCCGGTGCAGCGTGCCGCGCAGGTTGTCCAGCCGGGCCGGCTCCAGCCCGTCGGCCGCCGCGACCCAGTGCGTCTCGAGTTCGTAGTCCGGGAACGGGTAGAGGTCGAGGTCTTTCTCCAGCGGGCGCACCTCGCTGCGGACCGCCGTGCGGTTGCCGAACGGCCCGCCGGCGCGGAAGCCCAGGCTGCCGATGCGCAGCGGGTCGCCGCGGCGCTCCATGCACTCGACGAGCTGGAGCATGGGTTCCTCGCCCTCGCCCACGCAGATGACGTCGGCAACCTCCATGGACTCGTCCGGCGCGACGGTCGGGTGCGTGCCGCCCCAGATGATCGGGGCACGCAGCCCCGCCTCGCGGATGCGCCGCGTCAGCACGCACGCACGGTGGAACGTGTTGGTCATCAGGCTGAGGCCGATCAGGTCGCGGTCGCGCAGGCGCTCCAGCAACGCCTGCACTGCGGCCTCGCTGAAGTCGGCCCGCGCGGTGTCGCGCTTGCTGCTCATGAAGATCATCTCGACCTCATGACCGGCGGCCTTCAGATAACTCGAGACGTACCGCAGACCCAGGGCGATCGGGTGGGTGTAGGTGGAGATCAGTGAGACTCGCATCGGCGCACCTCCGCAGGTTCGGCGCTAGATCTAGATGTCGGACCGGATAGACTTGGCCGGCGATTCGCTCGCCTGCGGCGGATTTCGCGCGCCGCCCGCCGGCGTGTCCCGCCCCCAGGACGCTCGAACCAGATTACGTGACGAGGTCGGCACGTCAACGAAAATCGCCGCGTTTCGCGGCAAGTTAGCGCGCGGGCGAAAACGGTTTCAGCGAGCCGTCTGACGCGCGCAGGAGCGGCCGACTGCTTCCGGTTCATGTACCAGCCCTCATGAAAGCCTGGTCGCCAGCGTCCAACCTCGCCGCGAAATGTCGCCGACCGTAGAATCGAGCACCGGCAAGCGATCCGCGGGCGCCTGGCCGATCGCGCGAATGCGGGAAGACCATGTTCTCGGAATCCAGACATCCGCCCGACGCCGGTGAGCCGGCGATTCGCGGCGTGCCGTTCAGCGAGGCGATCCGCGTCACCGGGGCGGACGCGGTCGACATCTCCGCGTACCCCGGCCGGCTGATCGTGCTCGAGGGCACGGACGGCGTCGGCCGCTCGACCCACATCGCGCTGCTCCGCGAGTGGCTCGAGACGGAAGGCTACGGCGTCATGCACACCGGCTTGACGCACGGCCGGCTGGCGGGCGAGGGGCTGCGCAAGGCCAAGCTGGGGACCACGGCGGGCCTGCGCACGCTCGACCTGTTGTACGCAACCGATTTCGCCGACCGCATCGAGAACGCGATCCTGCCGGCACTGCGCGGCGGCTTCGTGGTGCTGACCGACCGCTACTTCTACTCGATCATCGCGCGCTCGATGGTGCGCGGCCTGCCGGGGCCGTGGCTGCGCGAGCTGTACCGCTTCGCGCCGCCGCCGCACGGCGTCATCTACCTGAAAGTCGACGTGCCGAGCCTGGTGCCGCGCGTGGTGGCGCACGGCGTGTTCGATTACTGGGAGTCGGGCATGGACTTCCAGGAGGAGACCGACCTGTTCCGCTCCTTCGTGCGCTATCAGGCGCGGCTGCTGGCGGTGTTCGACGAGCTCGCGGACTACTACAGATTCCGCGTCGTCGATGGAAACCGCGACATCGCCGACGTTTTCGCCGATATCAAGAAGCATGTGCTGCAACTCGTCGCCGGCATGAAGGAGCCGCGCGGATGAGGTCCGGCGGGATCACCGGCAAGTGGATCCCGGGGATTCACGGCGACACGCCGCTGGTGGTCGCCGCGCGGCGCGTGCTCAAGCGCCGGCTGGCGGCCGTGGCGCATTTCGCTCCGCTGGCGGCGGACGCCTCCCAGCGCGACATCGAGCCCGTGCACCAACTTCGCGTGGCGACGCGCCGCTCCGCCGCGGCGCTGCGCCTGTTCGCCGACGTGCTGCCGCGCAAGCCGACGCGCCGGCTGCGAAAGCTGCTTCGGTGCGTGCGGCGTGCGGCGGCTGCGGCGCGGCGCGACGACGTGCACCTGGAGGTCTTCGCGAAGCGCGCCGCAGAAGCCCCGGGCGGCGCCGATCCCGCGCTCGCGCTGGTCCTCGACGCGATCCGCGACAGCCGCCGGCGCGCCCAGGCGGAAGTGGAGCGTGCCGCGCGGCGCGTGCCGAAGCTGCGCGCCGCGCAGCGAAAGCTGCTGGCGCCGCTGCGCAGTCCGGCGCCGCTGCCCGCCGACGAGCGTTCGGCGGAGTGTGCGGAATCGCCGAATCATCGCCCGTACACCGTGGCCGAGCTGGCGGCGGCACGGCTGCCCGACCTGCTGGACGCAGTGCGGACCCGTCCGTGCGCGGAGCTGCGCGAGATCGAGCAGGTTCACTCGCTTCGCATCGCGGGCAAACGGCTCCGGTATGCGCTGGAGATTCTCGCGGCGTGCTTCCCGGCGGAGTTCAGGAGCGACCTGTATCCGCGTCTGGAGGCGTTCCAGGACCGGCTGGGGGAGGTCAACGACCTGGCCGAGATCGTGCAGCGCATCGACGCGCTGGCGGAGACCTCAGAAGCGGCGGTCGAGGGAGAAACAGGGGACGCGGAGCCGCGCCCTGAGTCGCTCCAGGCGCTCGGCGCCGCGTATCGCGAGCAACTTGCGGCGCGGCATGCGGCGCTGCTCGAATGGTGGGCGTCGGCCGAATCGCGAGCGATCTTTCATGAACTGGCGGCGATGATCGGCGAATACTGCGAAGCGCGGACGGCGGCCAGCATGAACAGCCCGAGGCTCACGCTGCGTTCCGCCGACGGGGCGGGGCCGAACCTCGTTCCGCCGCCGGAGGCCGAGCACCGCAGGGTTGCGGCGATCGACGTGGGGACGAACAGCATCCGGCTGGTCGTCGCGGAGACCGATCCGCTGACGGGTTTCCGCGTCATCGATGACGTGAAGGAGACGACGCGGCTGGGCGAAGGCCTGTACTCGACCGGCAGCCTCAGCGAGCAGGCCGTCGGCGCGTCGTTACAGGCGCTGTCCCGCATGCGGGCGATCGCCGACGGCTACCACGTCGAACGGCTGCGCGCCATCGGGACGTCGGCGGTCCGCGAAGCGCGCAACGCTGCGGAATTCATCGAACAGGCGCGGCGGCGCGCGGGCGTCGCGATCGAGGTGATCGACGCGGATCACGAGGCCCGGCTGGCCTTCTCGAGCGTGGCCAACGCCTTCGACCTTTCGGACCGGCAGTTTGCGACCGTGGACCTGGGCGGCGGGAGCGCCGAGCTGGTCTTCAGCAGCGGCGGGCTGATCGACGCGGTGTACAAGTTGCCGCTCGGCGCGGTGCGGCTGACGGAGGCCTACGGCAGCTTCGACGGCCGCGGCGAGTACCGCTACGGCGAAATGCGCCGTACGGTGGACAAGCTGATCGCCGACGTCATTCGCCACGTCCCCGATGGACTGGAACTGCTCGTCGGCACCGGGGGCACGTTTACGACGCTGGCGCGGATGTCGATCCGCCGGGGCGTCCTGCACGGGCACGAGGGCCGGTTCCCGTTCGCGGTGCGGGGCTACGAGCTGCGGACCGACGAGGTCTCCGAGCTGCTGGAGCTGTTGCGGAAGATTCCGCTTTCGCAGCGCCGCCGCGTGCCGGGGCTGAGCGCCCGGCGCGCGGAGATCATCGTGGCGGGGTTGTGCGTGGTCGAGCGCTTGATGGAACACCTGCGCGTCGGGCGGCTGCGCGTGCACGACGGCGGCGTCCGCGACGGCCTGCTGGCGGAGATGATCGACGACCTGGGCGTGCGTGTCACGCGCTGCCCCACCGCGGCGCGCGCCGCGCTGGTGTCGGCGCGCGCGTTCGCGCGGCGCTGCCGCTACGAGAAGCCGCACTCGGAGCACGTGACGCGCCTGGCGCTGCGCATCTTCGACCAGCTCGCGTCGCAGTTCGCCGACGGGGCCGGCCAGTGGGGCACGCGCGAACACCGCGACCTGCTGCGCGCGGCGGGCGTGCTGCACGACGTGGGCATGCTGGTCGACGTCGCCCGGCACAACCGCCACAGCTACGACATGATCTGCCGTGCCTGGCTTCCGGGCTGGTCGCGACGCGAGATCGAGCTGATCGCCAACATCGCCCGCTACCACCGCGGCCGCGGACCCGCCGCCGGGCACGCGGCGTTCAGCAAGCTCGGCGACGACGACCAGCGGATCGCCGCCCACCTGGCGGGAATCCTGCGGATTGCGGACGGGCTGGACCGCCTGCACACGCAGAACGTGCACGACGTGGTGGTGTACACGGACGACGACCGCGTCCGGTTCGACGTGCGCTGCGAAGGCGACCCGGCGGTGAACCTGAAGTACGCGCGGCTGAAAGCCGACGTGTTCGAAGCCGCGTTCAGGACGCGCGTGGAGCTGGCCTGGGCGGCGCCGGCGCGCAGCGCGATGCGAGGGAGGCGACGATGAGCACGGTCGAGCGCTACACGGACTACGGCGAACTGCCCGGCAAGCTGGTGATCGTCGAGGGCATTGACGGATCGGGAAAGAGCACGCAGCTCGACCTGCTGCGCAAGTGGATCGTCGCGAAGGGGTACTGCGCGTTCTTCTCCGAGTGGAACTCCTCGCCCGTCGTCCGCGCCACGACCAAGATGGGCAAGGACCAGCGCCTGCTCAGCCCGATGACGTTTTCGCTCATCCACGCCGCGGATTTTGCCGACCGCCTGGACCGCACGATCCTGCCGCCGCTGCGCGCCGGCTCGGTCGTGCTGACGGACCGTTACATTTTTACCGCGTTCGCCCGCGACGCCGCGCGGGGGATCGACCCGGAGTACGTGCGGCGCGTGTATCGCTTCGCGCCGCGGCCGTCGGTGGCGTTCTACTTCCGCGTTCCCCTGAACGAGGCGCTCAAACGCATCATGACCGGCCGGCCGGAGCTCAAGTGGTACGAAGCGGGGATGGACCTGGGGCTGAGCGATGATCCGTTCGAGAGCTTCCGACTGTTCCAGGGGCGGATCCTGGAGCAGTACGAGCGAATGGTTCCCGAGTTCAAGCTGCACGTCATCGACGCCACGCTCCCCATCACCGAGCAGCAGCGGCAAGTCCGGGAAGTCGTGGGACCGCTGCTGAACGGGTGCCTGCGGCGGCCCATGATGCCGTACGGACGCCTGCGCGACGAGCACGGCCTGACGTGCATGTACGTCAAGAGCACGGACGGCGGGCGCGAGACGGAGGCGTAGCGAGCGCACCAAACGTCCGGACCAGAGACCGGGGAGCGCGCCTGCGGGGGCGCAGAGCCGGGCGGCGCGCACGGCTCGCAAATCCCGACGACGGCGCCCCCCAAAAAAGCGGGGCGGCCACGAACATCTCGCAGCCGCCCCGCGTTCGAACGGATCTCACCGAAGTTCCGTCGGGACTACGGCTTCTTCACTTCGTGCTTGCCGGTCTGCTCGGTCGTGACCTTGCCGGTCTTGTCGACGATGCAGTAGGTCAGCTTGTCGCCGGTCAGGCACGTGACCTTGATCTCGATGTTGTTGTCCTTCAGCATCGACTGCACGCAGACGGCCTTGCCGTTGCTGTGCTTCTCGGCGTTCTCCAGGACGGTTGTCCATGTGAGCTTGGCGTCCTTGAACGCCTTGACGATGTCCTTGGCCTTCGCGGCGTCCGGGTGCTTGTCGGCCGGCTTGGTCTCCGCCACTTCGCCGGTGTTGTTCACGTGCGCCGTCATCAGCTTCTCGCCGACGAATACGGGCACTTCGACCGTGAGCTGATCCTTCTCCACCATTCCGGTCGCGCCGATGGCCTGGCCCTTGGAGTCGCGCTCCGCCGCGGTAATCGCCATGGCGAGCGTGAGGTGGGCCTTCTCCATCGCCGTCCACGTCTGCTTGGCCTGCTCCGGCGTGATCTTTTCGCCGCCGAGCGCCAGGCTGGAGCCGCCCAGAACGAACGCGACCACAACTGCCAACGACCCAATGCGCATCATCGATTGGTTCTCCCAGGGTGCGACAGGCTTGGGGCGGGCATACACAACCCGCGAAGCGCCAAGTCCGCCACGGGTATTGCACAGCGCGACCGCGAAACTGTCAACAGTTGTGCCCGATTGTAATGCGATGTCACTTTCTTAATAGGAAAGCCCGGAAATCGGATTTGGGGTTTTGTGGTTATCGTCGCAAACTGTCTCGTGTCAACAGATTGCGGCGTTTGCTCTCACGGGAGCGAACTCCCGACGGGGCGCAGCAATTGCGTATCCGTGCGCGCGCACGAAGCCGGCGTCGTCGCGAGCAGCCAGTGCGGCGCGGATTTTTCGCGGGTCCGGGAGCCTTCCCAGGAACTCCGACGCGACGGCATCCGTGAAATCCGCGTGGCGCGTGTAGCGGATTTCGAGCGCACGGTCCTGCGGTACGCCCGGCGCCGAAGCGCTCGCGCCGCTGCGGATCAGCTCCGCCAGCGCCTCCTGGCCTGCGCGAACGGCCTGCATTCCCAGCTCGAACGCGGGCCACTCGGCCGCTGGCGGGAACACGTGCATCAGGATTGGACCGGAATCCAGCCCCCGCGTCAGCCGGTGGATCGTTGCGCCGACCAGCTCCGGGCGGCCGTCGTACAGCGCCCAGAAGTTCGTCGAGCTTCCGCGATAGTGCGGCGAGATGCCCATGTGCAGATTGATGGCGCGGCGCGAAACGAGCAGGTCGCACAGCGGCCCGCGGATGTAGCTGGCGCCGAAGACGACGAACACGTCGGCGCCGAGCGCCGGGGCTAGCGCGTCCAGCGGCAGCATGCTCAGGTCGCCCATGCGAATCGACAGCGTGCGCGTGCCCGGCGGCGCGAAGCGCGGCCCGCCGAAAACGCTCCGTTCCGCGTCGAGGACGCGCGTGAAGTAGTCCTGCATGACGGGCGACTTGCGGTAGAAGTCCTGAACGGCGCCGGGGAAGACCGTGGCGCACTCCTGAACCACCCACAGCTCGTCGCACAGCGGGCGGAGCGCCTCGATCAACGCAACGTGGCGAGGCTGGTTGCTGGTGAACGTCGTGATGCGCATGCCTGCATCTCCGCCAGGAGGTTGGCGTGATCTTCGCGCGGCAGCTCGAGGGCGCCGAACGGTCCTTGGCGCATGTTCGCGCGGAACCCGACCCGGATTCCCAGCTCCCGCAGCACGTCCAGGGTTGCCGCGTTGTACGAATTGCACGGGTGCGACACGGCCGCCGGGGCGCGGCCGACGATCGACGACAGCATCGTGAAGTTGTCGCGGTACTCCTGCCGTTGCCGCTCGATCGGAAGCTCCGCCAGACGCGTCGGGTGCGTGTGCGAGTGCAGCCCGATCCGGTGGCCGTCGGCGTCCAGGCGGCGGAGCTGCTCGGGCGTCATCCACAGGTCGGCGGCCAGCGACTCCAGGCTCACGCCCCGGGACGCCACCAGCGCGTCCATTACCTGCGGGTAGCGCCGCGGACCCAGCACCTCGTCGCGGACGAAGCGAAAGCGCCGGTCGGCCTCGGTGTAGAACGGGAATTCCGCCAGGTAGCGCTCGGGCGCGAAATCGATCAGCGCCTCCTCCACGTCCTCGGCGGCGGGCGACGTCGCCAGGAAGCGGAAGAACTCCGCGTAGAAGTCGTCCATGCTCTCGAAGTACCGCGTGCGGAACGCGCGGTACAGCTCCAGCCGCTCCAGCCGGCCGCAGAACACCGAGGTTGCCACGAACCAGAACGCCGTCAGGTTGTAGTCGCGCAGCACGGGAAGCGCCACGTCGTGCTGGCATCGCAGATTATCGTCAAATGTGAGACAGACATCTTGCGCGTCGAGGCGGTCCGCGGCGGCGCGCACCAGCCACTCGTCCGCTGAGAGCAGACGCTGCGGACCGACGAACCGGATCAGGTCCTCGAACTGGCGGGACGAGATCGACCCCTGTCCGGGGCGATGCCGGCCGCCGTGGAAGTGGTGGAACATGATGCCGTGCGGGACCAATCCCGTCGTCCTCTCTCGAAGCGGCACGCGCCTCGACGTGGGTTGCGTCCGGCGAGTTCGCGGGCGGCAAGAGTCTTTCGGCAGGCACGGCGGCGGCGCTTTCCGGTTCTCGGCGTTTCTTGCGCGGGGAGCTTTCGCGGAACGTGCGTCGCGGTTCCGGCAGGCAGGCGCGCCCGGATTTCGGCTATACTCCGGTGTTCGGCGCCGCGGCGCTGTGCGCTGGCCCGTCGACCCATCCGCGATCAAGGAGCTGCGACCCATGCGACCCCGCCAGCATCGGCGACGGCATATCGTCGCCCTGTTTGCGCTCGGTGTGCTGATCTTTCAGCCGCCGGCCCGCGGCGCGCCCACGCCGCAGGGAAGCTCGACGCCCGAGCCTGCCGAGCGGATTCGCGAACGCGTTTCGGCCGCCGGCGACGCCGCCAAGCACAACGCGGACGTGGTGGTCGCCCTCGATCTCACGCAGGTCACGGTGGCGCCCAACGGCATCGGCACGGCGCTTGAACAGCGCGTGGTGAAGGTCCTGCGCGACGGCGGCATCCGTCGTGAGAGCGTGCAGCGGATCGGATTTGATCCAAACACGAACCGCGTGCGGCTGATCGCGATCCGCGTCTACCGCGCCGACGGTTCGCTCGTGGAGGTTCCGTCCGACGCCGTTCGCCACCAACCCGACGACTCGCGCACGATCTATTGGGGTTCGGAGCAGTTCGTCGCGAGCGTCCCGCGGCTGGCGATCGGCGACGCCGTTGAGACGGTCGTCGAACGCACTGGTTTCAACGTGGCCTATCTCGGCGAAACCGACGCGCCTGCGCGAGGCGCGGAGCTCGTCGCGGGGGCCTCGTCGCTTGAGCCGCCGGTTCCGGGACACTGGCACGACGAGGTTCATTTCTGGAGCAGCGTGCCGATCGCCGAAAAGCGCTACAGCGTCCGCGTGCCGAAGGACAAGCCGCTGCAATACGAGGTGTACAACGGCGAGCTGCGCTCGAGCGTCGCGATCGACGGCGAGCAGCTCGTGTATACGTTCGAGAAGAAGGACATCCCGGCGTTCAGCAGCGAAGCCAAATCGGTTCCGGCCGGCGACGTGATGCCCAAGCTGCTGCTGGCGACGCTGCCGGACTGGGAGAGCAAGTCGCGCTGGCTCTACGGGGCGAACGAGCCGCAGTTCGAGCTGAATGACGACATCCGGCGCAAGGTCTCGGAGATCACCGCCGGGTGCAGCTCCGACGAAGAGCGGATCTACGCGCTGAACCGCTGGGTGGCGGACTCCATTCGGTACGTGGGCACCAGCCGCGGCGCCTGCGAAGGCTATACCGTGCACAGCGCGGCGGAGACCTTCCGCGACCGCGGCGGCGTGTGCAAGGACAAAGCCGGCATGCTTACGGCTCTGCTGCGGGCGGCGGGTTTCCAGTCCTACGTCGCCATGACGCTTGCGCGGCAGGAGGTCTTTCCGGTGCCGGCGGACCAGTTCAACCACTGCGTCACGGTGCTGAAGAACGCCGACGGCACGTACCGCCTGCTCGACCCGACCTGGATGCCGCGCAGCCGCGACAACTGGTCCACGTTCGAGCCGGAGCAGCACGTGGTCTACGGCACGCCGGAGGGTCACGGCCTGCTGCGCTCGCCGTACGTCCCGCCGACAGACAACGAGGTCACGTGGACTTCGCGCGTGCGCCTGCTTCCAGACGGACAAATGCGCGGCTCGCTGCAACTGACGGCGGAAGGCGGGCCGGAGACGCTGCTGCGCCGCGCAATGGGCGGCAAGAGCGACGCGGAACGCGAGCGAGCGTATGAGGAGAGCCTGGTCCGCCTGAGTCCGCAGCTCAAGCTCGTCAGCCTGGACGCGACGGAGCCGGACGATTACTCGCGGCCGGTGGAAGTGAGCTGTGAGTACTTCATCCCGGGCGCTACGCTCGGCGAGGGGGAGCGTCGGCTGTTCAACCTGCCCATGATGCGCCCGCTGCTGGGCGAGATTGCGCTGTCCGACCTGGCGGGCACGAGCGACCTCGAACAGCGCAAGTACGCCCTGATGCTGCGGACCACGCGCCAGGCGCGCATCGAGGAGACCATCCAGCTCCCGCCCGGATGGGAGGTGGTGAAGCCGCCGCAGGCGGTGTCCATCCAGGGGCCGGCCGCGGCGCTGGAATTCACCGTCGACTCGAAGGCCGGCGAGCTGCACTACGTCTGCAATCTGACGATCAAGACGCACCGCGTGAAGCCGGACGATTATGCGAAGTTCAAGGAGGCGATCGACGCGTTCGAGCGCCTGGGCCGCGAGTACGTCGTCTGCTCCGTGGGGGGCGAACATGCCAGCGACTGATCCATTGCGCCCGTCATTCGCGCCCGCGCCGCCTCGCCGCCGACCGTCGATCGTGCGCCGGCTGGCGCCGGCCGCGGTGCTGCTCGCGCTCGCTGCGCCGCACGCGTCGCCGGCGCAGCACGCGGACGGCGTCGCCGAGCTTGTGCCGGACGCCGAGATTCTGCTGTGGGAGCAGCACTGGACGCTCCGCGCCGACGGCGGGGTGGACTATCAAGAACGCAAGCACGTGCGGCTGAGCAGTGACCGGGCGTACGGCGAGTTCGCCGATCCAAAGATCGTCTACGACCCGCGCTGCCAGACGGTCGAGCTGCTCGCGGCGCGGACGATCATGCACGACGGAACCAGCCTCGAACCGCCGCTGTACAGCCGCATCGAGGTCTCGCCGCCCGGCCCGTCCGGCTGGCCGGAGTTCGCGCCGCTGCGGCAGAAGGTTTTCGTGATGAGCGGCATCGAACCCGGCTGCGTGATCGAATTCGAATACCGCGTCCACACGCAGCCCGGAGTGCATCCGGCCTTGGCGGCCGACGTGCGCGTCGATCATCGCTATCCCGTCGCGACTCGCACAATCAGCGTGACCATTCCCGGCGAAACCAAGCTTCAGTTTCGAGCGCGGAGCGCTACCGGCGGGGAGATCGCGCCGGCATCGGATTCGCAAAGCGGGCAGACGACTTACCGTTGGCGTCTGAGCGACCTGCCTGCCGCCCCGGATTCGCCGCAGTGCCTTCCGTGGACGAAACGCTGTCCGCGCATCAGTTTCACGACCGACGCCGGCGCCGCGGCCTGGCTGGACCGCCGCCTGAATGCCGTGGAAGCCGCCGCGGATTCATCACCGCTCGCTACGAAGCTCGCGCAGGAATGGACGAAGGACGCCTCGAACGACGACGAGCGCATGCGCGCGTTGCAGGAGAAGCTGTCCGCGACGCTCAACTTCGTGAACTTCGCGGAGGAGTGGCAACCGGCCCGGCCGCGCCGCGCATCGGAGGTCCTGGAAGGCAACTACGGCCTGCCGCGCGAGGTTGCCGCGGCCCTGATCGCCCTGTGTCGCGCTGCGGGAATCGCCGTTCAGCCGGCGGTGCTGGTTTCAGATGACGTATGGGACGATTCGACCGCGCAGGATTCGTACGTGCTGGCCGACGTGGTGGTGCGGTCCACGCCCGCCGGCCCGGAAATCTGGCATCCGCAGCAAGGACGCGTGACGCGCGGCGCCTCGTACAACGGTGTCACCGTGCTGGCGCGCGACGGCCACCCGGCCAACCGGCTGCGCTTGGCCGCGTATGACGATCCGGCGGAAAGCCGCGCCGAACTCGACGGCACGCTGACGCTCGGCGAGGACGGAAAGTTCACCGGCGAGCTGTCGCTGCGGCTGAGCGGGCTGTTCGTTTCGGAGGAATCGTTGCGGTCGCGCGATGCCCAGCGCTCTCGCGTGCAGGCGCTCATCGGCCGAGTCGTTCCGGGTGTGAGCGTTGACGACTTCACCGTTCGCGCCCTGGCGCCGGCCGTGTTCGAGGTTGACGCAAAGATCAAGTCCTCAAAGCCGCTGGAGAAGATTGGGGACTATCAGCGGCTCCAGTTTGGCGAGAGCCTCGCGCTGGACGACGCACCGCTGCCGCTTGCGTACACGCGCTTGCCGCAACCTGTGCGCCTGGTCGGCGCGTCTACGGAACGATGGGACCTGCGGCTGCGCGTGCCGAAGGGCTGGAAGCCGGAGGTGATTCCGACGGCCGTGGACGCAATCGAATTAAGCTGGGGGGCGGCTGGCCAGGCGGTGCAGCGCACGGACGACGGGCTGCGGATCGAGCGCCACGTCCGCATCGACCGCCGCGAGCTGAGTCCCGATCTGCTGTTCGAGGCCCGCGGACCGCTCAACGTGCTCCGCGGAGCGGGGTCGCGGACGCTGCTGGTGCGACCGTGAGGGGGGACCTACCGCCGCGACGAATCGCGAATTGCGAGGAGCGAATTGCTGGGCATGCTGGGCAGAAGCGGTTTCTCACGGCGAATCTTGGCTGGCCGCCGGTCAATTTGGCACCTCGTGAAGTCTTGCAGGGTGTGAGCAGCCGCAGGAGCACATCCGCAAGCTTTGCGTCGAGTGCAACTTAGAGCTGCTCGTGCCGCTACCGCTCCCGCCCGCAGCGCGGCGCGCCAATTGCAACCCGAACCGGGACGCGGTGCGCGACGTACGGCCACGTGCGAATAGAATTGTCTGCGTCGTGAAGCGCAGAAGGGAGTGATTGCCGATGCGTTTCGTGAACAACCTCAAGACGACCCTGCTGCTTGGCTCGCTGATCGGCCTGTGCATGCTCATCGGCCACCTATGGCTCGGGCCGAACGGCGTGGTGTTCGGCCTGCTGTTCGGCGGGGTTGGAAATCTCATCGCGTACTTCTTCTCGGACAAGATCGTGCTGGCCTCGATGGGCGGCCGCGAGGTCACACGCGACCAGATTCCATGGCTGTTCGACATGGTGGAGCGGCTGGCGCTGCGCGCCGGCCTGCCGATGCCGAAGATCTACGTGTGCCCGCAGGCGGCGCCGAACGCCTTCGCGACCGGGCGCAGCCCCAGCCACGCCGCCGTCGCGATCACCGAGGGCATGCTGCGCTCGTTCCCGGCGCACGAGATCGAGGGCGTCATGGCCCATGAGCTGGCCCACGTGCGTCATCGCGACATGCTCACCGCGACCATCGCGTCCGTGCTTGCCGGTCTGATCAGCTACGCCGCGTACGCGGTGATGTGGTTCGGCGGCGGCGGCGACCGCCGCAGCGAAAGCCCGCTCGGCGCCATCGGGGCACTACTCATGCTCATCCTGGCGCCGCTCGCCGCAGGGCTGATCCAGATGGCGATCTCGCGGCAGCGGGAGTACGCGGCCGACTCGTACGGCGCGGAGCTGTGCGGCGACCCGCTGAAGCTGGCGGCCGCACTCGTCCGGCTGGGCGGGATGAACGAGCGGATTCCAACCGACACGCCGCCCGCGTTTCACAGCCTCTACATCGTGCAGCCGCTGACCGGCGGCGGGCTGATGGAGTGGTTCAGCACGCATCCGTCGCTCGAGAAGCGGATCACGCTGCTTCAGCAGATGGCGCGCTGACGTTCGCACGGCGCGTCCGTTCCCGTCAAGCGCGTCGCGTGGACGGCGACAGCCGCGCGACAGCCGCGGTCCACTCCCTGCCCGGATCCCAAGCGAAAGCGAGGGATTCCGTGTCCGGCGGCGCGCGATTCCCTCGCTTGCGCGCGGGGCTCGGGCCGCGATGCGCGGCGCCGGCTTGCCCCCAGGGCGAACTGACGCGACAATCCCGCGCCGGATGAGTCTGAACCATCCGGCTCGTCCGCTGCGGTCCCGGACACACACACAACTCGCATCGAGAGCTGGGAAACAAATGAACGACGAAAAGTCCACCACCACGCGGCGTACGTTCGTCAAATCGGCCATTGCCTCCGGCGTGACGGTCGCCGCGCTTGCAGAACTTGGCTGCGCCACCTCGCAGGACCGCCGCGCCGGTGCGCCGCAGTCCTCCGACGCCGAAGCGGGCGCCGCCGCGGCCGCGGGCGGTGCTGTGCCGAAATACCCCGACCTGCGGATCGCGTACGTCGGCACGGGCGGCATCGGCGGCTATCACTTCGAGAACACGGTGGAGCACGGCGTGCAGTGCCCGTGCTTCTGCGACGTGGACCGCCGCGAGTGGGGCAACGCGACCAAGCACTTTCCGAGCGCGCGCGGGTACCAGGACTACCGCGAGATGTTCGACAAGGAGCACAAGAACTTCGACGCGGTCATGATCGGCGTGCCGGACCATCATCACTACCCGGCCACGATCATCGCGATGCAGCACGGCAAGCACGTCTACACGCAAAAGCCGCTGACCCACACGGTCTGGGAAGCGCGGCAGCTCACGGAGGCGGCCCGCAAGTACAAGGTCGCCACGCAGATGGGCAACCAGGGCCACGCGCTGGAGGGCTGGCGGCTCGTGTACGAGTACGTGCACAGCGGCAAGCTGGGGCGCATCCAGGAAGTGCACACCTGGACCGACCGACCGATCTGGCCGCAGGGCATCGGCCGGCCGGAAGGAGAAGACCCGGTCCCGCCCGAGTTGAACTGGGACGTCTGGGTCGGGCCGGCGCCGATGCGGCCGTACGTCGGGCCGAAGCCCGGCGAGCGCAACGGGCCCTATCACCGCTTCAATTGGCGCGCCTGGTGGGACTTCGGCTGCGGGGCGCTGGGCGACATGGCGTGCCACACCATGGACGGCCTGTTCTGGGCGCTGAACCCGCCGCCGCCGCGCTTCGTCGAACCGCTCTGCTCCAGCCCGATCACCGAGGACGCGTTCCCGAACGCTTCGGGCGTGCGCTGGGAGTTCCCCGGCACCTGGGGCCGGCCGGGCTTCACAGCCTACTGGTACGACGGCGGGCTGCGTCCGCCGCTGCCGCCGGGCTTCGAAGTCGGCCGCAAGCTTCCGGGTACGGGGAACCTGTTCGTCGGCACCAAGGCGTCGCTGCTGGTCTCCGGGGACTACGGTGAGAGTCCGCGGGTGGTCCCGGAGGTCAAGCACAAGGAGATCGGCAAGCCGCCGAAGATGCTGGAGCGCTCGCCGGGCCACGTTCTGGAGTGGCTGATGGCGTGCGTTGGCGAGAAGCCGCTGGACTACCCGAAGTCCAATTTCTTCTACGCCGGGCCGATGACCGAGACGATTCTGCTCGGGAACGTGGCGCTGCGGACTGGCCGCCGTCTGGAGTGGGACAGCGCCAAGCTGGAGTTCAGGAACCTGCCTGAGGCGAACGCGTTCGTGAGCAAGGAGTACCGGGAGGGCTGGAAGTTCTGACCGCCGGAATCGAACCACAGAGGTACAGAGACGCAGAGAGAGAAGCGTCCGGGGGAGACAGGGACTGCTGGATACGGGGGCGCGAACTCACGGACGAACACGGTTTGAAACGTGGGTTCATTCATGGCCTGCGACAGATCCACGTACCGCTCGCGCGGGGCGTTTGGATCGCGACGCCGCTCCTGAGTCAAACCAACGTTGCGGTCTCTCGCTGTGCCTCTGTGGTTCAAACCTCCGACGCGTTCGGCCGCGCCGCGGGTTCAGTGGACCGTCGCGCTGCGTTCCTGCAACTTCAGCAGCATCTCGAACGGCCCCTGCACGAGCAGCTCCTCGCCCTGGGCCAGGCGCGTTTCGGGAGGAGGAAACAGCTCCGGCTCCGCGCGCGGGCGGCGCCGCTCGACGACGCTGAATCCATAGTCGCGCAGCACGTCGCCCACCGTGCGGTTGCACAGCGGACCGTCGTGCCGGATCGTCCAGCGCTGCATCACCACCAGCCTGTCGCCGATGACCTGCGTGTTGACGATTGAACGGTCGATCGCGGCCATGGCGAAGGTTGGCGCCGCCAGCGCCGCCTGCGACATGGCCAGGTGAATGTTGAACCCCTCGCGCACCTTGTCGGCCATGTTCTGATCGAACATCCGCATCACCACGCAGATTTCGGGCGCGATCCGCCGCGCGTCCAGCGCGATCTCCAGGTTCGCCAGGTCGTCGTCGGTGGCCAGGATGATGCTCTTGGCCGCGGCGACGTTCGCTTCCACCAGCATGGCGCCGCGCCGCGCGTCGCCGATGAGCAGCGGCATCTCCTCGCGCCGCACGGTGTCGAGGAACTCGTTGCCGGCGTCGCGCTCGATCACGACTACCGGCTCGCCCAGCTTCCGCAACAGCCGGAACATCCGGTATCCCAGCCGCCCGACGCCCACCAGCACCACGTGTCCCGACATCGACGCGGCCATCATGCGGCACCAGCTCCTTTCCGCGCGCCGCCGGTCGCGCACCAGCAGCGAAAAATCGACGATGCCCTCGATGATCATCACCAGCCCCAGGACCGGCACGGCGAAGAACAGGAATTGCAGCACCGGGTGCCTGGGGAACGCCTCCGGCGGCTGGCCGAAGATCAGGCTCCACACCATGTAGACCGAGGCAGCCAGCGTGTGCTGCTTCTCCGGCTCGAAGAGCTTGAACATCGCGCCGCCGAGCACCAGCAGCCCGGCGAGTACCAGCAACCGCACGCGGAAGTGGAGCCACACGGCGCGGACGAAGCACCACTCGCGCCACAGGCGGGAGTTCGCCGGGTGGGCCGGCCGACGCGGGACTTTGAGCTGGTCCAGGTGGAAGGCCGGCACGGGGTCGCCTTTGCTTGCGACCGGCGCGCACCATCGCGCGCCGCGGCAGGCGAACGGTAACTTCCTCCCGCGCGCGTCGCAAACGCGACAACGCCGGCGCGGGGACCGGTCACTGACCGGGTGGCGCACTTCTGGGGGACCGGTCTCTGACCGAGTCGTGAACGTCTGGGGGACCGGTCACTGACCGGGTCGTGCATTTCTGGGGGACCGATCTCTGACCGGGTCGTGCATTTCTGGGGGACCGGTCTCTGACCGGGTCGTGCATTTCTGGGGGACCGGTCTCTGACCGGTCTTGTTCGTCGGCCACTGCGGAACGACGCTTTTGCGCGTTTGGTGCGGACGGCCAAAGCGTCCGTCACCCCCGCGCAGGCGCACGTCCCCCTCGTCACCCCCGCGCAGCCGGAGGTCCAGTGTGCCTCGAATCGCCTGGATTCCCGCCTGCGCGGGAATGACGGATTGCGCGGATTGGATTCCCACCCGCGCGGGAATGACAACGCGGCCCGGCGCCTGACCACTGCTACGCGCCCGCGCGGGTCCGCGCGTATAGTGCCTCCCGTGGACGCCGAGCGGATTCTCATCATCAAGCCAAGCTCGCTGGGCGACATCATCCACGCCCTGCCGGTCCTGGCCGGATTGCGCGCGGCGCTTCCGCACGCGCACATCGCCTGGCTGGCCGCGAACGCGTTTGCACCGCTGCTCGACGGCCATCCCCTGCTGGACGAGGTCATCCCGTTCGACCGCCGGCGATTCGGACGCATGGGGTATCACCCTGGCGCGTTCGTGGCGTTCTGGCGCTTCGTGGCCGGGCTGCGGGCGCAGCGCTTCGACCTGATCCTGGACTTGCAGGGGCTGATCCGCAGCGGGCTGATCTCGTGGTTCAGCGGCGCTCACAGGCGGATCGGATTCGCCGACGCGCGCGAAGGCGCGTGGCTGTTTTATGGCGAGCGCGTCTCGCTCCCGCCGGCGGAAATTCACGCGGTCGAGCGGAACCTGCGGTTGCTTGAAGCGCTGGGGATGAAGGTGAACAAGCCCGAGTTTCCGCTCGGCCTGCGCGCCGACGAACTGGACGCGGCGAGCCGGCGCCTGCGTGAACAGGGCGTCGAGCCGCGGAACTTTGCCGCGGTGATCCCCGGGGCGCGCTGGAAGTCGAAGCTCTGGCCGGCGGAGCACCTCGCCGAGCTGCTTAGACGCATGCACGCAGCCGACATGGGCCCCATCGTGCTCCTCGGCGCGCCGGACGAGCGCGCGTGGGCGAACGCACTCGTCGCCGCAAGCGGAGCGCCCGCGGTGAATCTCGTGGGCGAAACGACGCTGCGCGAGTTGGCCGCGATGATTCACTTCGCCCGCGTTGTCGTGTGTCACGATTCGGGGCCGATGCACATCGCCGCGGCGCTCGATCGGCCGACGATCGCGCTGTTCGGCCCCACGAACCCGCACCGCACCGGACCGTACTCGGCCGCGGCACGCGTGCTGACGAACCCCGTCGAATGCGCTCCGTGCTATCGCCGAACCTGCCCGTTCGGTCACCAGGCCTGCCTGGCGCAGCTTTCGCCGGATGCCGTAATCGACGAGCTAGGGCGGTTGACACCGGTTTGAACGCTTCGCGCTTATCGGGCGTCGCAGGAACCCGTGGCGGCGGGAGCGCCTGCCCATCAGCGCGGCAATATTGCTCGCGGGCGGGCTCCCAGCGCGGCGCGTTTCGCACAATTCACCAACGCGCATTCAAGCAACCCGCCAATCGAACCGACCCGATAAACGAGGCGGGTCTGCCGCCGCGCAGTGAGCCAACCCGAATCCGGAGCGCACGGATGAACTGTCGCCGTATCTCCAGCACGTCGTGCATCGCTCTCGGCTCGGCGCTTCTCGCCGGGCTGGGCGGCTGCGCGGAATACCCCTTCTTCCCGGTCTCCGGGGCGCGCGTCGTGAGCAGTGCGGCTGGCGGCGTGTTCGGTATCAGCGGCGCGCCGTTCACTGAAGCGCTCATCCAGGAGCGCACGTTCACCGACGGCTCGGCAGTCACGACCGTCTTCCACCAGCCCGGCGACCGCACGCGTACGCCGCTGGGCATCGACTTCAACCTGGACGGCAAGATCGACCCGGTCGTCGCCTACGCCCAGCGCAGCGGCGGCGTGCTCCAGATTCTGCTAAGCAAGGGCGAAGTCGGCGAGGCGAGCTTTACGCCACTGACTTTGGACGGCAACGGGCGCTGGAAGGACCTGTCGGACGTCGCGGTGGGCGACATCGACGGAGACGGCGCGCTGGACCTGGTCGGCGCGAGCGAGGACGGCGTGATCTACCTGCACAACCCGGGTCCCGGTTTGACGAGCGTGCTGCGCGATTGGGGCTCGGAATCGGCCGACCTGGAGTTCCTCGCCGGAAGCACCGACACGCTCACAAACGACGAGATCGAGGCGATCATCACGCAGCTCCTGCCGCCGGGTGTCAACATCGAGGATTACGAGGTGACGCTCGACCAGGGTTACACGCAGGTGGAAATCGCCGATCTCGATCTCAACGGCAGCAACGACGTCGTTTCGTCGCGGCGGTTCAACTTGCTGCTCACGCCCAAGAGCACCAGCTCGAACCTCGAGCCGATCGAGATCATCGCGGGCGAGCTGCAACTGTTCGTGAATCCGGGCGGAGCGACCGATGGCAGCGGCTGGGAGCTCATCTCGCTGGGCGACCATGAGCGCTTCGCCGGCGAACTCGACCGCCAGGGTGCCGCGGGGCTGCTGGCGTACGATTTCGACGGCGACGGCGACATGGACTTGGTTTCCGCCGCGCGAGACGACGAGAACGTGCAGATCACGTGGTTCGAGCATCCGGGGGCGGCTTCGTTCCGCGACAAGGCCAACTGGGTCGCCTGGCGCGTCGGCAGTCTGCGCGATGCGATCGCTCTGGATATTGCGGATCTCACGGCCGACGGACGCGCCGACGTGGTGGCCGTCGGCGCCGAGCAGCAGCAGCTTGTGCTGTTCGAGCAGCCGGCGACCGGGCCGAAGCGCGAGTTCGATTGGGACGCCTATCCGATCGTCACGTTCGAGGCGTACCAGCCGCTGGACGTGAAGGCGTTGGACCTCGACTTCGACGGGCAGCTCGAGCTGGTGCTGGCCGGCACCGAGGGCGCGGTGCGGTACTTCGAGGCGACTTCGGACCCGCGCGCGGAGTGGCAGGGCGTGGTGGTGCTGAACTTCGACGCGCCGGGCGCCGTTGGGCTGCTCGGCTACGGCGACCTCGACGGCGACGGCGACCTGGACCTCGTGGCCGTGCTGAACGACGACGACGCGGGGAACGACGTGGCCGACCGCGTCGTGTGGATCCGCAACGAGGCTTCGCTGCTCGACGCACGTTGAGCGCGGGTACGCCTTCCCGGCGTCGGCGTTGCTTCATGGCCCGGGCCACCGTCATGCTGAGGCCGCGCTTCGCGGCCGAAGCATCTCGGGCGCAGATCGCGACCGCACATCCGATCTAGAGATTCTTCGCGTCGCTCGCGCTTGCGGTTCTGGTGGGGCGCTGACAAGGGGGTTGTGACAGCGGTTCGGACGCAGCACCGAAGTGCAACGACCGCGCCGTGGGGAGCTCGGCGCGGTCGGGATGAACGCTCGTTCGTGCTGTTCAGCCGAAGATTTCGCGTTGTAGACAGCCGATGACCGTCTCGAGCTTGTCGTCGAGCGTATACGACCCGTCGGCAATCCGCTGCCGAATGTCCGCCACCAACTCGTCGCGAATCGACTCGCTCGCCGCCGCAGTGGCGGCCTCCGACAGTTCGACCTGATCCGCCTGCACCGGATCCGCCCGGGCGGGCTCGATTTTCCTCGACTCTTCGGCGCGCGCGCTTCGAGTCAACACGCGCTCCGGTCCCTGACCGGGGACTGCAACCTGTTCAATCATCGCTTAACCCTCTGTCACCCAGTACCGTCGTGGAATCTTCGGTGTCATCCCTGACGGCCGGGCAACCCACTGCCCGAACCCATCCGCCACACGCCCGAACGATCTGTGGCGGTTCCTCGCCACTGGTCTTATCGACGGTGGTCACATGGGACTTTTACGGGAACCGGAGAATTATTGCGAAAAGGGTGCGGCGCAACTTCAAGCTTGTCCGTATTTTACCGATGTTATTGGTTTGCGGTGAGAACCGTGTTAAATTGGATAATAATTGGCACCAATTTGGTGCTTTCGTCTAGTTATCGGCACACGACTCTTCCTTCGATCGTTGCGCAAAAGCTGCCGGTCGGGCGCGGCTAGAGCGGCTTCACATCCTCCGGCTCGGCCACCCCCTGAACGAAAAGGCGCACGTGCTGGTTCGTGCTTTCGAGAATCTCGCGTGGCGTGCCGTCCGCGATGAACGAGCCGTTCCACAGCATCAGCACGCGGTCTCCGACCTCGGCCGTAGTTTTCATGTCGTGCGTGACCACAATGCTCGTGAGGTGAACCTCTTGCTGGAGATTGCGAATCAGTTTGTTGATCACGTCGGCGCGCTGCGGGTCCAGCCCCGCCGTCGGTTCGTCGTAGAGTATCACCTTCGGCGGCGGGTCCATGGCGATCGCGCGTGCCAGCGCGACGCGCTTCTTCTCGCCGCCGGAAAGCTCCGCAGGCCGCTTTTTCTCGAACCCCGCCATTCCGACCATATCCAGGCAGCGCGCAGCGAGGTCGTGCACGCGGCGCCGATCGACTTGCCCGCGGCTGTTCTCGATCATGGGAAACATGACGTTTTCGAGCACGGTCATCGAGTCGAACAGCGCGTTGAGCTGGAACACGAAGCTGATCTGCTGTCGGATCGGGACCAGCTCGCGCTCCGACAACTGGTCGATGCGCCGGCCCTCGAACCACACCTCGCCGCGGTCCGGCCGCAGCAGGCCGACGATGTGCTTGAGCAGCACGCTCTTGCCGGTGCCGGACCGGCCGATGATGACCGTCGTCGTCCCCGGGCGCACCGCGAGATCGATGTCTTCGAGCACGCTCTGGCGGCCGAACGCCTTGCTGACGCGCCGAAGCTCGATGACCGGTTGACCGTCCGCCAAGACCGCGCTCCGAGCGGCAGACCTGCTCCGACGCTCACCCGTACACTGCGACGACGGCGGTAAACCTAGCTTCTCGCGCGCCGATTGGAAAGTGGTCAGTCCGGTTCGCCGATTCGAGCGGGTTTCGCGCAGAACGTACCCGTTCGCGCCCAATCAACGGCCGCACGCGGCGGACCCGGCGCAGGCTGGCGACGCGGCTCTATACTCCCGTCGCCGCCGCGTAGGCGCGGAGGGCGATGCGATTTCGGGAGGAAGCAACATGCGATCGGCGTGCGGGGCGACGATCCGCGCGCGGGGTCCGGTCCTCAAGACCGCGCTGGCCGCGATGCTGCTGGGGCTGCCGGCGACGCGCGCAGCCGGACAGGAGGCACGCCGCATCGACCTCCAGGCGGCGATCAACCAATCCGACGTGGTGCAGATTCCCGCCGGGGACTGGCTGCTCGATCGCCACGTGCGCGTCGCGCGGCCGAACGTGCGCATCGAGTGTCCCAGCGGCATGGCGCGGCTGATCACCGTAGCCTTCGGTCCCGAGCGTCAGACGCCGATCCTCGATGCGACCGGCGGCTACGGGCTTTTGCTCCGCAACATCGAGATTTCCACGTACGGCGACGCGCAGACGGCGCCCGCCGGCGCCGGGCTGCTGCTCGGCCGCGACGAGAAGCTGTCGCCAATGTCGGCGAAGCTGGACAACGTGCTGATTCGCGGGCGGTTCCGCGTGGCGGCGCTGGTCAACGTGGCGGGCGAGTGCAGCGGGTTCTACAACTGCGAGTTCACCAACAGCGAGCCTGGGGGGCACGCGGTGCTGTTTGTCGCGCAGCATCCGCAACGGCTCTCGGCGCACTCCCATCCGCGCCCGCAGACATGCCTTCAGAACGCGTTCTTCAATTGCTCGCTGGGCGTAAACAACCCCTTTGGGCCGCGGTGTGATGGGTCCGCCTGCCTGGCGGTCGAGAGCCTGGAGAACGACACGATCGGCGACATCACGCTGTTCGGCGGCGGGTTCAGCGCCAAGCAGCCGGGCAGCTTCGGGGTGCTGATCCGCTGCCGCGGCCGGGGCGGGCACGTGAACGGCCTGGCGCTCTACGGGCTGCGCGCGGAGTGCAACGAAAGCGAGGCCGTGATCCGCGTGGATCAGCCCGACGGCCAGACGGCCAGCTTCGTGACGTGGGTCGGCGGGAGCGCGGTCTTCTCCAAGCGCTTCGTGCACGTGCTGGGCGAGTTCGCGATCAGCAACTGGAAAATCGACAACGTGCACCTGACGGGAGGCGTGCCCGAAGTGCCGGTGGTGCAGGTGCCGCACGCGCAGCGCTGCTGGTTCGACCTGACCAGCGCCGCCGCGCCGTGGCCGATCCAGATCGAGAAGAGCACGCGCGGGGACGTGATCCGCGTGCAGGCCGGCCGGCGCGCGGAAGTGCCCAAGGAGTTGCGAGGAACCCGGGTGGAAAACGAATAGGCTCGGGCGCTACGGCACCTTCGCGGCCAGGTTGTCGAACTGCGTCACCGCGTCGGACGGCGCCCACAGCCCCAGCATGCCGTCGCCGGTGAAGGTCGAGTCTTGGGCGCTGAGCACTTCGCGGCCGTCCACGTAGCCCACCATCTCGGCACCGGTCATCTGCACGTGGATCGTGTGCCAGCGCTGGCGATCGACGCGGACGCGAGTGGTGGCCAGCGGCTGTGCCTCGCCGTCCTGCACGCGCAGGAAGACGAACACCTCGCGCGCCGGGTCGAGCAGGCAGGCATAGAAGTTGCGCTCGTCGCGCGCCCGCCAGATCAGTCCGCCGCCCGCCCCCCTGCCGCCCTCGATCGCGAGGATTTCCACCGAGGCGACGAAATCGCCGAAGCTCGTCGTCGCGTTGAGCGCCGGCACGGGGCCGGGCGCGCCGCTCGCGCCCGCGTGCACCAGAACGTTCGGACGACTCACGGCCGAGCGGTCCGCCTGAACTCGCCACGGAACGGAGGCGCTGGTGAAGATCCAACTGGCCGGCGGCTTGCCGACCTCGCTGCGGTCGAAATCCGCCGACACGCCCGAAGTGAGCGGGCCGATCATCCGCGGAGAAGCCGGCGGCGGCTGCATCGGCGGCTCGCCGGGGCGCTCGCGCCGCACCGGGCGTTCGGCGGCACCGGCGCCGTCGCGGCGCGAGCCCGTCGCGGCGCGGACGTCATCCCGGTCCACGTCACGATCGGTGCGCGCGGCGTCCGCCTCGCGTTCGAGATCTTCGACGTTTCCCGCGTCGCCGCCCTCGGTCGAGACTTCTGCCTCGTGCACAGGCGGGGGCTGCGGTTCGGCCGGCGGCGGCGTGGCGGGTTCGAGGCGCTTACGCGGCATCGCTTCGAGCGTGGGCGCCGGGCGGACGCGCGATTCCGTGACCGTGACCTCGACGCGTTCGCCGTCTTCGATCAGCCCGATCGTCGCGACAAGCTCATCGTTGCGCAGCGTGATTTCCACCGAATGCGGAAGTCCGCCGCGCGTCTCGCGCATGCCGCGCGAGATAAACTCGCACGCTGTGATCCCGGAGCGCTCGATCGTCTGGCACAGGCGCGCGGTCTTTCGTGAGATCGGGTCGCGCTTCTCGGACAAGATGTTGCCGGTGACGGCGTCCACTTTGAGCCGCGCCTCGAAGCGTTCGTCGGCGACCTCGATGCGGTAGATCGGCGCGTCGTCGTCGTCATCGAGCTCGATCGCGTAGACCGTGCCGCGCAGGCGGGAGATCTCCTGGCACGCATCGACCATCGACACGCGCGTGAGGCGCACCAGGTCTTCGACATCGTCAGCCCGAGCGCCGGCGGGCGCGGCGAACAGGGTGGCCAGCGCGCCGAACGCGAACACGCACGCCGTGCGACGACGGGCGAAATCGACAAACTCGGCGGGAATGCCGTGCATGGGGAAGCTCCTGCGTCGGAGGCCGCTACTCTAACAGACACCGGCGGCGGCGTGGAGGTTTGCCGGCGCGGGGATTCGCAGGCGTTCGCGGCCACTACGGAATGCGGTACAGTTCTCGCATGCACCCGTCCGAGTCCGTGGAACAAGCGTCGCCGGCGCCGGCCGAATCGCCGTGCGCAACCGAACCGCCGCCGGTCGTGGTCGATGTGGCGTACGAACGCGGCCTGTTGAGAGTGGGCTGGACGCTGGGTGTGAATGCGCTGTTTGGATTTGCGCTGGCGGCTTCGCTCGCCGTGTCGGCGAGGACCATTTCCACACCCGCGCGTCCGTCGGTCGTCGCTTTATTGTCGGTCGTCGCGCTCTACGTCGCGATTTTCTCTCTCGGGGGCTATGCGTTCCAGCGGCGAGCGAAGCGCCTGGCGCGCGAGCGGGCGCGTTCGGCGCTCGAAGGCGACCTCCACCAGCAGCTTCGCTCGATTCTGCCGAAACTGGCCGGGGCGTTCGTGCAGAAGTCCGTGCCTGCGTTCGCGCACGAGCTGGCTCGTGCGGGATGCGCCGGCCTGACGGTACGGGTCGCGCCAAGCGCATCGACCGAACCACTGCTGCCGATCGACGTTCCGTTCGAGGCCCGCCCCCTGGAACGCCTCGGCGTAGCGCTCATGAACACCGGCGACCGTCCCGACATCGAGGCGCTTGGCGCGTCCCCCACGATCGGGGCGAGCATGCGGCGGAACGTGCTGCTCAAGGGCGGACGGTGGCTGCTGATCGCGTTCGCCGTCAACGTCCTGTTTCAGGCGATCGATTCCATCAAGCGGCGGACCGTCACCCCCGGCCTGCTCACCTGGTGCCTTGCGCTGGCTGCGGTGCTGTTCTTGCCGGCCAGCCGGGGCGGCTTCACTGGACGTCAATGGCTGCTCGTCCCGGGCGGACTGGTGCTGCGGAAGTCCTCGTGGTTGCGGAGCGGCTGGAACGTGCACGTATTCGACCGCCGGCGGTCGGTCGCGCTGCTGTTCCGGCACTGGCGCCAGAACTGGGGTCTTGCCGTCGCGGACGCAGACGAATTCGGATTGACGATCGGAACGCGGCAGGAGCTGGAGTTCGCGCTGCGCGCCTGGCTCAGCCCGCTGTCGCCGCCGCCGGTGGAACGGCTCAGCGACTTGGGCTGAGTCGTCATTCGCGGCGCTGCGCGCCAGTCGGCCGCATGGCTGTTGCCGGCGCTTGTGTGCCCCGGTGGTGTCCGTTGCGCTTAACATTCACTGAAGTGCGCGTCCCGGCCGGCGGGGCGAGGGCGCATCACAGCCGAGCCGCGACCGCGTGAGAATGGTCCGCCCTTCGCCGGCGCGGCCGCTACGGAGGCGCTGGCACGGATCGAGCATTCGCCCGAACGCGCATTTCCGATACGCTGCGTGGGCTTATGCGAAACGGACTGCTCGTATTCTTCGGTCTGCTCGCGGTCAGCACGGTAATCGCATTCGTCCTCGCCGGACGCTACCGCGAGGACCTGACCGCGACGCAGGACGTCGTGCTGGGGCTGATCTACTTCATGGAGCAGCACGGCGGGCGCCTGCCCGCGTCGGAGGCGGAGTTCCGAGCCGCCGCGTTCGTCGAGCCGCTCCCCGGGGGCGCTATCCGCATCACGCCGCCGCCGCAGACGCGCTTCCGCCGGCAGACGCACGGCATCCCGATCCGCGACCTGGGGCCGTTCCGCATCCGCTGGGGCACGGACATGAGCGCGCTGACGCTGGGCGCCGACGGCAAGGCTTACGACGCCGAGGGCCGCACAGTGGAGCTGGCCGCGTGGCCGTCAAGCCCGGCGTCGGGGAAGGGATATACGGTGGTGCTACTGGCGGCGTGGGAAGAAATCCGCACGCAGGGCGCGGCGGCGTCGGTCCCGGGGACGCATGGACCTTAGCTGTCCGTTGCATAGGTGCGGAAGCGCATGCCAACCGGCCTGCAAGACCGGCCTGGAGGCCGGTCCCCCAATTGGCGGACAGTTTTTTCAACGGACTGTTAGTGTCCTGTCTCCCAAATACGTCCTGGAAGTTGATGAGCGCAAAGCTCTGCTTTGCTGGGCGAACCAGAGGTTTGCCGTCCCCGGAATCATGCCGTGAATTTCTGAGACAGAACATTAGCCTGCGCAATTGGTATGCGCTGAGCGAGTTGTTGCTCAGGCAACGACATCAAACGATCAAGTAGTCCCCCCCCCCCCGCGCCATGGGAGCGTGAGATACGAAACTTTGCAGAACCGACAAGCGCAGCGAAGTTGCGGATTGGTCGCAGGCCAGGATCGGTTACACTGGCGATCGCAGCGTCCAGGTCGCCCGTCAAGTTGCGGATTGGTCGCAGGCCAGGATCGGTTACACTAAGACGCTGCTGGGGATCAGCGGCACGGCGTTGCGGATTGGTCGCAGGCCAGGATCGGTTACACTAGCCCCCAAAACCGCCCCCGTTCCGTCGATGTTGCGGATTGGTCGCAGGCCAGGATCGGTTACACTGCTCCGAGTGATGTTGTACTACTGCGCCCGTTGCGGATTGGTCGCAGGCCAGGATCGGTTACACTTGAAACCCTGTCAGGCTATATTACTCAGAGCAGTACAC
>JABRWC010000055.1:0-29360 GCA_039961675.1 Phycisphaerae bacterium | reverse complement strand
GCTCATGGGGGACCGGTTTTCTGACCGGTCTTGCCGGCAGGAAGGCCGATGCTCCCGATCGTCCCCCGCGCGCAGGCGGGGGTCCAGTGTGCCGCGTGTCGCCTGGATTCCTGCCTGCGCGGGAATGCCGGCGGGCCGCCGACGCTCCCCTCCGTGCCTTCGCGCCTCTCTCCCGTCCTACTGACAACGGACGCCATAGCGCTGGAGCAGAGCCGAGAGGTCGGCGAGGTCAACCCGCTGGTCGCCGGTGAGCTCGCCTTGCTCCTCCGTTCGGTCGTCAAGACCGTAGTTGGCCAGCAGGATCGACAGGTCCGCCAGCGCGACCTCCCCGTCGCCGTCCAGGTCACCTGCGCACGCGCACGTCGTGCAGAAGACGCGGATCCGCGCGATCGGCGAGCGTGCCAGCCCGTCCGCCGCCGCCGCGTCCTCGATCCACCACTGCATGAACACGGTCCGACCGTTCCAGCTCTCGTCGTCGGGGATCGGCCAGTGCAGCGTAGCGTACCCCTCGCCGGCGCCGCTGCCGGTCAGGGTAATCGGCCCGTACGCCTCGTCCGGCGTGAGCACGCCTCCGACTGGCGGCGAGTAGGACAGCGCCACGTGCGCGATCGCCCCGCCAAGCCCGCGGTCGACGCCGATCTTGAAGTCGGAGTTGCCGACGTTCGGCGGCGCGACCGCGATCATCACCGGCGCGATCCCGCCGGCGCCGGGCACGGCCGTCCCAATCAGCAGCGGGTTCGGCTCGCGCTCCGAGTGCAATGTCGGTCGATCGAACGGAAACGTCTCCGTGGCCACGCGCGGGTCGGTCAGTCCGTTCGCCAGGAAGTCGATCACGGCCGGCCGAAGCTGCGGCGGTATCGCGATGGGCGGCACGAGCGGGTCCTGGTTGTCGGGGAACTGCACCTGTCCGTTCGCTTCCAGGTAGAAATCGAACACTTGCCCAAGCGTCGCGAGCTGACCGTTGTGCATGAACGACCGCTTAAGCCCCACGTTTCGCAGCGTCGGAACCTTGAAGCGCCCGCGGTCCGCCGGGTTGCCGGTCACTTCCTGCCGGCCGCGGTCCTCGGCCACCGGGCGAAGGCCGACGTTGCGGAAACTGTTGTTGGTGAACATCGGCGGCGTGTGGCATGCGAGGCAGGTCGTGTTCTGCATCGCCGCCAGCCCCTGCTGCTGTTGCGGCGTCAGCGCGGCGGGATCGCCGCCGACGAACCGGTCCCACGGTGTCTGGTTGGCCACAAGCGTACGCTCATACGTCGCGATCGCAAACGCGATGCGCTCCGCGGTGATCGCCGGATCGCCGAACGCGGCGGCGAAGAGCGCGGGGTAGTCGCCGGCGGTCTCCAGCGCGTCCGCCACGTCTTGCGGCCAGTCAGTGGCGAGCGCGAGCGGCCGCGCCCCTGCGAGCTTGGCGGATACGGCGGCCCAATCTCGCCCCTCGTGCGCCATCTCAACGTCATTCAGGATCGGGCCGATCGCCTGGCTTTCGAGTCCGCCGCCGACCGGAATGCTCACCTGCCCGGTCTCGGGGTTGGTGAACGTGGAGCTTGCCCGGCCGTCCCAGAAGAGCTCGGGCGCGTATTGGCCGAAGATCGCCGCCTGCGCCGTGCGGCGTGTGCCCTGAATCGTCAGGTCGAACGTAGCGTCCGGCGTGTAGTCTCCGGACGGGTCGCAGCGAATCACGCCCGGCGAGCCGAGCACGTCGTCCGGCGTGCCCAACGTGTCGTCCAACCCCGGATGCCGGCGGTTGCGCGGGTCGGCGCCGCCGAACGCCGGCCGGTGACACGTGCCGCAAGCAACCGCGTTGTCCGACGAGAGCTGCTCGTCCCAGAACAGGACCTTCCCCAGAATGCGCTTGGCCTCGGTGATCGGGTTCTCGGGCGGGACCGGCGGCGGAGGCAGAGACTGCGCCGCGGCGGGCAGGGCGGTGCTTGCGAGCAGCGTGATAACGTAGACTGGGCGACCGACTTGGTTACGCATGTGTGCCTCCCCGAAAGGCGGACTCGGCCCGACTCACGATCGGAGTTCGCCAAGCGAAACGCCGCTGTCGCGCTTGTATTGCGAAGAATTGTGCGGGGAATCACATGGTGGTGCGGCGTGGGCCGGAGGCGCAGCAGCGGGCGGCGTGGATCACCCTCCACGCCTCGTGCGGCCGACGCCGCGCGCGGCGCGGATGTGAAGCCACAGCCCCAGCAGCGCCGGCGTCACCGCGAACAGCAGGCAAGGAATCCCCACTGGCGGGACGACGAAGTTGTCGCCCACGATCGCGGCGGCATCGAGGACTTCCGTGCGGGCCTTCCCGGAAAGGCCGTCCGGAACGTCTACGCCGAGGAGCCACAACGCCGTCGGCGCCGTATCGACGATCGACACAATGTCCTGAATCTTCCCGCCGGCGATCACGCCCGGCCCATGCACGATCCAGGGGATGCTGCGATCTTCGGCGTTGTTGCGGCCGTGCCCCATCCCGCTGCCGCCGTGATCCGCGGTAACGATGACGAATGTGGGGCGGGAAGCATCGGCATCAATCGCCGCGGCGATCTCGCCGACCAGCGCGTCCATGTCGGCCGCGGCCTGCATGTACTCGTCCGAGAGCCAGCCGAAGCGGTGGCCGGTCGAGTCCGGATCGCGCAGGTGCAGGAAGATCAGGTCCGGGCCGCCGGGCACGAGCAGCGCTCGAACGCGCTCCGCGACAACCGGCGGGTCCGCAATCTCGAAAGCCTCCAACGCCTCGGGCGGGGCGAGGAACTCGAGCTTGGTCTTGCTGGCGAAGAACGCGCAGCGCTTGCCCGCGGCGTGCGCAAAATCGAAAACGGTCGGCGTTGCGATGCGTCCGGGGAGGCTGAAATCGAAGATCACGCCGTGTACGTCGCCGATGAGGCCGGTGAGCATCGAGGCGTGGTTCGGCAGCGTAGCGGACGGCAGGTCATTGACCGCCTCCGCCGCGCTCACCCCGCTCGCCGCCAGCGCCGCGATGTTCGGCGTGGTCACCGCGCTGACCGCGTCCGCCCGCAGGCCGTCGACGCTGATGAGCAACACGCGCGGCGTCTGCTGCGCCAGCGCGGTGGATTCCCGAGCAACGGCCAACAACAGCGCCGCCCACGCGGCGCGCAAGAGACTCCGAAAATGCACGAAGCCACTCCCCGTTGTCGGTCCGTTTATCTCAAGAACCAGCGTTTGATTGCGTGAACGGTCGTGTCGCGCCCCATCCGGCCGATTGCCCAGGTGAGCGGCACGCTCTTGGGGCAGGCCTTGACGCAGTTCTGCGCGTTGCCGCAATCCGCCACGCCGCCCTTCTCCATGAGCGCTTCCAGCCGCTCGGCGCCGCCCATCGCCCCGACCGGGTGCAGGTTGAACAGCGCTGCCTGCGCGATCGCCTGCGGGCCGATGAAGTCGCTGTGCTCGTTCACCTGCGGGCAGACCTCCAGGCAGCAGCCGCAGGTCATGCAGCATGAGAGCGGGTAGCGGATGTCGTGCGTCTCGGGAGAGATCGTCGGGCCGCCGCCCAGGTGCCCGTAGGTGTCCACGGGAATCCACGCCCGCACCTTCTTGAGCGCCTCGAACATTCGCGTGCGCTCGACGAACAGGTCGCGAATCACCGGGAACTTGCTCATCGGCTTCAGGTCGATCATCGGCGCGGTTTTCAGCAGGTTGTCCACCAGCGCCGTGCACGCCTGCCGCACGCGGCCGTTGATCACCATGCTGCACGCGCCGCAGACTTCCTCCAGGCAGTTGCAGTCCCACACCACGGGCGTCGTGGCTTCGCCGTCGACGGTCACCGGCTGTGCGGCGATCTCCTGCAACACCGAGATCACGTTCATCTGCGGCTTGTGCGGGACTTCGAATTCCTGAGTGTAGGGCTGCGTCGCGCGGGCGTCCTGCCGCTGCACGCGGACGCGGATCTTCTCTGCCATCGTCGTCCTTTCATCCGCTCGGGCAACACCCGGCCCGCCGCGTCCGGCACGGTGACCGCTGCGCGGTACAAGACCCCGCACGGAAGCGCGGGGCGCCACGGGCCGCTTCGGCGACGGCTGGCTCGGGCGACCCGCCCCAAACCGTGTATGGCTGCGTAGTTTCGCGATAATCCGCGCCGGCCGCAACCGCGACGGTCTGGCGGGCGTGGGATCAACGGGATTCGAGCCGCGACCATCCGGAGCGGGCTTTCCCGTCCGCGTTGGGAACTCTACGGCGCGCGGCGCGCCAGTCCGGGCGCTTCGCGCGACGGCCCGGCCTGGTCAAGCGCCTCGGCGACGATCGACTGCGTGAGCAAGACCGGAAGAATGATCTCCGCGTCCGGCCGCCCGGCCGGCAAAATGATGTTCAACGGCACGCTGTTTCGACCGCGCCGCGTGATCTCCGCCAGCATGAGCGGGTCTTCGTTGGTAAAGTCGGCTTCAATCGGGATCACGCCCAGCGAGCGCATCTTCTCCCGGATCGCCGCCGTCTCCAGCACGAGCGTCTTGTTGACCTGACAGTTCACGCACCAGGCCGCCGTGTAGTCGACGTACACCGTGTAGCCCCGACGCGACAGCTCCTCCGCAAGCCGCGGAGCGTAGGGCGCCCAGGGAATTTCCTTGTTCCACCCGCGCGACGCGACGTGGCGGATCACCGACTCCGGATCGACCGACGCCCACGCGCGCTCCTCGGGACGATACATGACTCCGAAGCTGAACCACCCGCCCAGCGCCGCGACGCACGCCGCCGCCGTCCACATCGCGTAGCGCGCCCCCGGCGACCACGTGTGCCGGATCAGCCCGATCATCCACGCGGCCAGGCCGAGGAAGCCCCAGAAGCTCACCGTCCAAACCACGCCCCCCGCGCCAAGCTGCTTGGCCAGGATCGTCAGCAGCCACACCGCCGTGCCCAACAGGATGAAGCCGGCGCCCTGCTTGAACGTGACCATCCACGGCCCGGGCCGCGGCACGAACCGCAGCCAGCGCGGATTCGCCGCCAGCAGAAAGTACGGCAGCGCCATCCCGACGCCCGCCGCCGTGAACACGTTGAACGAGACCAGCGGCGGCTGCGACGCCGCGTACACCAGCGCCGAGCCGAGGAACGGCGCCGTGCAGGCCGTGCCGAGCAGCGTCGCCAGGAAGCCCTTGAAGAACGCGCCGCCATAGCCTTCGCGCGAGGCGATCGCGTCGAGCTGGCAGCACGCCGTGCCCGGCAGCATGATTTCGAACACGCCGAAGAGGTTCAGCGCAAACACGCACAGTACCCCGCCGACCGCGACCACGACGGCCGGGTACTGGAGCGGCAGCCGCCCGGTCATCGAGAGCAGCGCGAAAAGCCAGAACCAGACCAGGATGCCGAGGCAGAACATCAGCCCCAGCGCCAGCACGCGGTAGCGGTCCTCGCCTCCCTGCTGCACGAAGCTGATGACCTTGAGCGAGATGACGGGCAGCACGCACGGCATGATGTTCAGGATCATTCCGCCCAGGAACGCCAGCCCGACCGCGGCCCAAAGCGTGATCGGCGCGCCGCTGTCGCCGCGCGACGAGTCCTCGGGGCGTCCGTCAACCGCCGCGGCGCTCGGAGCGCTGCCCGGCCGGCGTGTTTCGTTCTCGCCATCTCCCCGGGCCGTTGGCGCACGTGCCGCGGCGGGTTCGGCGGGGGGGGTCGGCGTGTCGGCGTAAAACCGAATCCACCCGGACGCCAACTGCGGCGGGAAGCACTGACCCTGATCGGTGCACGCCTGATACTGAAAGAGCACGCGGAGCGCGACCGGCCCGGATGGGAACTTCGCGTCCTCGATGCGCATCGGCACGCGGATTTTCAGTTCACCCGATTGTTCACGGATGCTGCCGAAGCCCTCGATGCTCCGGACCTTCGGGGCGGGCCAGAGTTGCTCCGACTCGCCGGCGAACTTGATTCCGTTGCGCGATTCGATGTACAGCCGCGACGGGATTAGGAGCTCGGAACCGGCGTCGCGGTCCAGGATGTGCAACCCCGGCTTGACACGGATGGTCGCGACGAGTTCCGCATCCTGCCCAAGCGCGATGCGGTCCGCCGAAAGCCTCAGCTCGCCGCCGTCGAGATGCGGCGCACCTGCCAGCGGCGGCGCGAGAGCAACCCGCGCTTCGTCGAACAACTGGGTGTTCGCGGGCGCGCCCGGCGCCGCGCGGACCGGCAGGACCAGTTCGGCAATGGCCTTGACCGGCACGCATTGCTCGATGCACGCCAGCGCGCTCACCGTCGCCGACAGCTTGAGCGGGGCGTCGCGCGGCGCCGACGGCGCGAGGTTCAGGCGCGTCAGGACCAGCACGCGCCCGGAGAGTTCCAGGTACTCGATGCCCTGAAGCTCGCCCAGCTTCGGCGCCGGAAACTCGATCTCGCCGAACGACACGTCCGGCGGCGCCGCAAACTCGATCGTCGTCGGCAGGCCGGTGTCCAGGATGATCGGATGGTAGATGTGCCAGGGCTTGGCGACCTGAATCTCGACCAGCAGTTCCATTTGCCCGCCGGGAGAAACGGACTCGCTGGCGGCGTACAGCTTTACGTCCAGGCGCGGCGGCGGGGCGGGCGGCGCCGGCTGCATCGTCGCCAGCAAACCGAGCATCAGAAAGCCAGGCAGCATGAACGCATCCGAAACGGGGCCCCGCGGGCGGGTCGAACATTACCGGTCACAAGCCGTCCGCCGGCCGCGGTTCATCGGCGGCCCGGCGGCTCCTGTGAGTATATCACTCGCCGTTGGAATGACGCACGGAGGCAGCCCGTCACGGCGCGCCGGCCGCCGCCGGCGACGCGGCCCCTTCGTGCGTGAAGTCGTACTCGTCGTACAGCTTGTCGCCGGTTGGAAGCACGAGCGTCGCCGTCAGGACGTACTGTCCGGGCTGCACGGTTCCCTCGCGAAGCTGGAGCGGGAACCGGTAGCAGCGGGAGAGCTTGTCCCAGTACTGCGCCATCGCGTCCGTCGTCCGGATGTCCAGTTTCCAGAAGCCGATGCGCTTGCCCAGCCGATCGGAGCTGGCCAGCCGGCGGGTGCGCAGCTCGAAGTGGAACGTGCCCACGCACTTGACCGGATCGCGGACGGAGTCTAGCGCCTGGAGGATGACCTCGATCCCGTTCAGATCGCCCGACTTGTCGACGCTCACCGGCTTCGTGAGATAGCGCTGAATCTGAATCTCGCGCGGCATGACCAGGCTGATGAACTGCGACAGCTCGGGGTTGTCGGCGGAAATCTGCCCTTGCGGGGTCTGGCAGCCTGCGGACGCCGCCGCGAAAAGCACAATCGTTCGCCACGCGACCGTGACAGGGTGGAGCCTTCGCCTGCGCACGCGAACCTCGCTCGGAGTCTCGGGCCAGCGCCCCGGGGTCGTCGCCAGTGGAAGCCACGGGCCGAGGGCGGCGCAGGTTATACCGGATGCGGCGGCGGCGTTCCAATGCGGAATCCACCGTGCGGACTGCCGGCCCGGGCGATATAATCCTCGCGCTGAATGGCCCCAGCGCACCTGATCGGCCGAGGATTCGGCCTCCGTTGGCGCGCCGGCGGGTATGCGCGGCCCGCGCGCGGGATCGAGATCACGATGCTGGCTTTCATCAACCTCACCAGCCCCTGGCACGTCCTGCTCATTCTTGTCGTTGCGCTGCTGCTGTTCGGCAGCCGCCTGCCGGAAGTGGCGCGCTCGATGGGGCGGGCGATCAACGAGTTCAAGAAGGGCATGCGCGAGGTGGGTGACGACATCGCTCGCGACACCGACGAAGCCGAGTCCGAGAAGGACAAGCCGAAGCTCAGCCCGCCGACCCCTCCCGCTGATGGCCCCAGCGTGCCCAGAGAGCACCCCAAGTGGCGCGAAACGGAATCCGACCGGCGCGACTGAGTCTCCGCGAGAGATTCGTCGTCTCACCGAACCGCCCGCCGCCCGGCGCTGCTGTGCCCACACCGAATGCCTGATCGCGCCCCATCCGTCCAGAGTGCCCCAAGCCCGAGCGCGTACGCGGCGCATGGCTCCACGGCGCACCTGCTCGGACACGTGGCCGTCGTCCTCCTCCAATCGATCCTGTTCGCCAACACCGCCTGGTTGATGCCGCTGCTGGTGCGCCTGCACTTCGGCTCACCGGACCCCGTGTGGCGCGATTGGCAGACCACGCTCGTGACGGCTTCCGTCCCCACGCTGATGATGCTCTCCATCTTCTGGGGCGCGCTCCTGGAACGCCTGCCGCTGCGCGCCTACCTGCTGGCGTACTGGCTTGCCGCCGCCGTCCCGCTCGGCATCGCCGGCTGGGCGCAGAACTACTGGCAGTTCCTCACCTGCCACTTGGTCGCCGCCGCGGGCGTCGGAAGCTGGACGCCGCTGAACGGCAAGCTGCTCAAACAGTTGTACCCGGACTCGGTCCGCGGAAGGGTTTACGCGCTGCTGAACGCCGTGACGCTGATCGGCGCGATCGCCTCGGTGTTCGTGTTCGGCGCGTGGATGGAAGCCGAACCCGAGGCGTTCCGGCGCTTCCTGCCGGCGGCCGCCGCCATCCAGCTCGTCGGCGTCCTGCTGCTGCTCCGGCTGACGCCCGCGCGGGGCGCGGCCGCGGCGCGTCTTGACCGACGGGATGTGAACGTCTGGCGCGCCGTGCTGGAACCCGTGCGGCGCATGGGTCAGGTGCTGCGCTCCGACCGCACGTTTCAGCGCTACGAGCTGGCGTTCATGACTTACGGCGGGGCGTACATGTTCTGCGACGCGATCCTGCCCGTTCTGGCGACGGACCGGCTGGGGATGCGCTACCAGGACTTCGCCTATTCGACGCAGGTCGTGTCGCGCGTGGCCACGCTCGCGGCGATGTTGCCAATGGGCTGGCTGCTGGACCGCATCGGCGCGGTTCGCACGTCCGGGATGTCGTTCGCCTGGCTGGCTCTGTATCCGGTGCTGCTGCTGGCCGCGGCAGGTTTCGCCAGCGTGGCGCTCGCCAGCGCTCTGTGGGGCGTCGCCATGGCCGGCGTGCTCATGGGCTGGATGCTAGGACCCGTGTCGCTGGCACGCACGCCGGAGCAGGTGCCCGAATATGTCGCCATACATGCCACGCTCGTCGGCGTCCGCGGCGTGCTGTTTCAGGGAATCGGCATGCTGCTGTACAAGCTGACCGACAGCTTCTCATGGCCGCTCCTCGCCGCCAGCCTGTTCTTCGCTTGGGCCGCCTGGCAGATGTGGCGGCTGCATGCCGAGACCGGCAGCCGCCTGAGTGCGCCGGCGGAGCCTCTTCAAGCCGCAGTCGTAAGTGAGCGGTCAAGCGCTGGAAGCCCGCGTGCGTAGCAGCGGTCTATGACCGCGATCGCCGCAAGCGTGTGGGGAGCGCGAGCGTCTGGCCCGCCGCACACCGCACGGCAGTGCGGGGCACATCAACCGAACCCCGCACCGCAGTGCGGCGCGGCCCCTCGTTCCCGCGAGGAGTTCGCGGTGGCACTTCTCGGCGAACAGCCAGTGCCGCGCGAGCAGCTCCTTGACGGTGACCTCCTCCGGCGAGACGCGGAGCCGGCGATCGTTAGCCAGCCGGTCGGCGTCCAGCGCGTTGTAGCGCTGGCGCGCCTCGGGCGTGCGGCGCAGCCCTGGTGTCCTGTCTCACAAATCCGTCCTGAAAGTCGGTGAGCGCCAAGCTCTGCTTCGCGTGGCGTACCAAAGGTTTGCCGCCCCCGGAATTCTGCCGCGAATTCCTGAAACAGCACACCGCGTACAAGCGCAGGCCGGAAAGCTCGACGTACGCCTGCTGCGTGAACTTGTGAATGCGGAACTTGGGCAGCCGTTGGAATTTCGCGGTCACGACCGTATCCCAAACGCGATCGTGTACTACACGAATCGCCCCTCGGATTACGGCCGCTCCGCCCGCAGGCGGGTCCACGCAACTGGCGTGGTCAGCGTGTTTTACATCAAAAGCGGGCGATGGGATTCGAACCCACGACGTCCAGCTTGGGAATCAATCCGGGGCGTGCGTAAGCGACGAAGAAACAAGCACTTACAGCAACGCTGCGGACGCCCCCGCCTATTCCCCCGACAGTTGCGGCGCGACGGCGTTTGACGATGCCGAATTGCGATCCGTGGCGGCCGCGTGGCCCGCGCTGCCCGAGCCGATTCGGCGCGCGGTAATGGCGCTTGTGGGCGCTGTCACCAGCAACACCACAACCAAAACCCCCACGGACGCACGCGGCAGCGCCGGTTTCGGTGGTGGTGTCACGGGGGGCGAGCGATGAAGCGGCTGCGGACGGAAGCGGAAGCACTCTGCCGAGCGGTCGCGCCCGAGTTGAACGGGCGGCCGCTGTACGTGGTGCTGGCGGCCGACGTGTACGCGGACCCCGGCAACGGCGAGGGGCCGGACGGCTGCACGATGCGGCACCTGGACCTGATGCTTCGGCCGATACTGGAACGGCTCGGCCGCTGGTTCGGCCGCGGGCCGGCTATGGTGCTGGACCCGCGTTCAATCGCCCGCACCGCCGCCCGGCGCATCCGGCCGGCACGGCGGCGCGTCTTTTCCCCGGCCGCGTTCGGCGTGGCGATTCACGAGCTGGCGCACGTGCTCACCGCCGAGCCGGACGAAGCCGAGCCGTCGGCCGAGTACGTCGAAGCTGGGCGGGCAATGCTCACCGCCGACGCCGACGGCACGGACAAGCCGACGAATGGCCCGGGCGCGGCCGTTCCGTGGCGCGGGCACGAATGGGCGTTCATCCGGGCGGCGCTGCACCTGGCGCATCGCGCCGCGTCGCTCGGCGTGGACCTGACGCCCCGCGACGTTTTCGACGCCGAAACCTACGGGCTGACGCCGACGTGTCGGTACGTGGCGGCGCTCGGCGACGAACCGGACCGGCTGGCCGGCTGCGACTTCGCCACGATTGCCCGGACCCCGCCCCCGGCGGCGTTCGGTGAACTGTGGCTGGGGGACGTGCGGCGGTGGCTGGAACGGCCCGACACCCGCGACGAAATGGTAACGATGCTCGCACGGTGCGCGCATCGAATCACTATCCCCGAAGCGTGAAAGGGACTTCATGCTTACCGAAATGCTGACGGAACTGGAACTGCGGCGCAAGGACCGTGACGCAAACTTCCTCAAGCTCGCCCGCAAGCTCGCCGCGGGTGAGAACATGCCCGCGGCCGTGCTCGAAAAGCTCTTGGCTGACTACGGGAAGACGCCCGCCGAGCTTGCGGCCGCGGTGGAACTGGCGACGCAACGGGCGCGCTGGCACGAAGAGCGCCGCACGGCCGCGGCGCTCGAGAAAGAACAGGCGGCGGTACAGGACCGCATGGCCGCCGAAGACCGCAAGTTGGCCGCGGCTGAGAAGGCCCACGAAGACGCGACGACCCCGCTGCTCGCCCGGCTGCACGAAATCCGAGCCGCGGTGAGCGCCGCGGGCGACGCCCGGCGGAAGCTCATCGACACCTGCCCGTATGCCGCGCTCAAAGCCGAGCTGGCGGCGGTGTCGGATCGGCTCGCCGAGCTGCGCGCCGAAGCCGCGGTGCTGAGGGACCGGGGCGAGCTGGTGAAGCGGGCCGAGCGGGACGAAGAAACCGCCGACCGGCTGCAAGCGGGCATCGTCCCCTTCACAAGCACGGCCCGCATCGACTACTGGCGGGAACAGGCCGAGCGTAACCGGAAGGCGGGCAACGACGCCCTGGCCGCGCTCGCAACCGTCCAGAAGGAAATCGCCAAGCTGGAACGCGAGGAAGCGGCCGTTTTCGAACGGATGACGAAGCCGTGAGCACCAACGCTGCCGACCCCACCGAAACCCCGCGGCACGCGACGCCACGGCGGGTTTTGGTGGCGCGGCGGTGCTCGGGCTGCGGAAACCGGGAATGCGAAGGTCTGCCGAATGCAGTCAGGCTACATGCCGACCGCGACGGGCGAAGGCGAGCGCCGCGAGAATCAGCGCCGACAAGGTGCCGGGTTCGGGAACAGCGGTAAGCGTGATTGCCGCCTGTCCGGTACCGTCTTCCAGAACGCCGGGCGGGCCGTACGGCGCGCCGTCAAGCCCAAGCCAGTAGTCCACGGCGTATGCCGCGCCGGGTTGAATCACGAACTGACCGGCAACAGCGGCACCGTCGCCAATCTGGAAAAGCTCAACTTGATCGTCGATGCGAACGATGCTGAAACTGACGCCCGCGCCGGATTCAGGCAAGCTCAGGTTGGCGTCAATCGACCCCGAGAAATCGACGACAACGGGTACGTCTGGACTGAGCACAAGGCCGCCATAGACCCACGAACGCCTTTCCCAATCGTTGCCCGTCGAAGTGATTGCGTGGGCGCTCGTGATATCAAACGTTCCCCCGAGCGTCGAGTACGAGAAATCGTAACCCGCACTGGCACTCGTTCCGCCAGCCGCGGCGCTCGTGGACCCGGTGAAGGGCGACTGCGGGCCGACCGGCAAGGTGTCCGTTTGCCATGCTTCGATTCCGTCAATGTCGGTGGCGGCGTACGAAACGTGTGTCCAATCAACAAGGCCGATGTTCTCTGCAAACGCGGCCGGACACAGAAGCAAGGGGATTGCGATGAGTGCGCGGCAGAGCATTCGACACCCTCCGTTGATGCCTGGACCGCGGTTCGGCGACTGGCGAAGTGCCAATCGTCCCCGCCAGTTGACAGCGTACCAAAACGGACTTGGACAAACAACGCCGGGATGCCGTGGGGAACACCGCTGACCGGGACCGCTCGCGGGTCCTTCCTGGCGGGTTTTCTTCCCGATGCCCGCCGAACGAGTCGCGGACATAGGTTGACACTTGTTGTGACAAGCGCTGTCACGCGCCGGCCGGGAACATGCCGAATCACCCGGCATCTTCCGGCCGTTGACCGCTGCACAAGGGGCCGCTGATGGACGAACGGGCTTCGATTCTCGTGCAAGTGCTCGCCGACACGGACGCCGTTTGGATTCCAAGCCGCACCTGGAACCGCCCGCGGCCGACGAACGTCTACTTCGCCCGCCGCGCGTTCGCCAAGGGCGGCGTGCCGTGGGAATCCGGCGGCGCGACCGAAGCCGACCGCAAGGCAATGCAGCGCGCCCTTGAAGCGCTGGCGAAATCCGGGGCGGTGAAGGTGCGCCGGCCGCATCGCGTGAAGACGCTCGCCGTCAAGCTCGCCGACACCGCCGAAGCGGAAGCCCGGAAACTCGTGGGGCTGCCCGGCATGTACTCGGGCTGGCTGTCGGCGTGGGAAGTGGCCCGGCACAGCAAGCGGCCGGGCGAAGCCGCGCTGATGACCGACGTGTGGGTGTCGGAACGGAAGCTGATCGGCGAGCGCCCGCCCGACGAATACCGCCGCGAAGCGGTGCTGGTCGAAGAAATGATGCTACCCGCGCTGGTGCGGAACTACGTCGGCTCGTGCGCCGACGGCCACGGCCGCATCTACTACGCCCTGACGCCGGCGGGGTGGGCATGGCTGGACACAGGCGACCAGCCGCCGGCCGATGACCTGGACGGCGAGCCGGACCGGGACGCGGCGGCGTTCTATTACGACCGCGTGCGGGCGGGCTTGGACCGGCTGGATACCGCGGACCCGCCGGACCCGAAGGAAATCGGCGGCATCCCGCTGCCCGTGGCGATTGAAGGGCTGAAGCTGTCGGCCCCGTGGACGCCGGTTGCGGCGTAGGGGATGCTGTCGGTTTCCCTTCCGGCTCACATGCTCGCCGACTTCCTGACGCCGCGCCCTTGGCCCCCCGCGCCCACCTTGTATCCTGTTCGCATTCCGCCTTGTTTGCGTACAGGAAAGGCTCCATATGCCCAAGCGAGCGAAACGGAAGCGAAGCGTCACTACGCCCCGTAGCCGCGCCCGGGGGCGCAACGGTTCCAGCTCGCCGGCACGCCCCGCGGCGACGCCGGTCCCCGCGGCCCCGATGAACAACGGCGAGGCGACCCGTCCCGCCCTGGCGGTGAAGACCGACGGCAAGGGCAAAATCTGGAGCCACGTTCGCAAAATGTGGCTGGTCGAAACGCCCGAAGAGCGCGTGCGACAGACCTACCTGTTGACGCTCGTGAACGAATACGGCTTCTGCCTGGAACAGATGAAGGAAGAACAAGCCGTGACCGGCCGCGGGTCCGGGCAGGCGCGCGCCGACTTCGTAATCTGGCGGACTGTTCAAGCCAAGGCAGACGACCGGCCCCCGCTCATCGTGGTCGAATGCAAATCCGATAACGTCACGATCCGGCAGGACGATTACCAGCAAGGCGAGAACTACGCCCGCTACGTCGATGCCCCGTTCTTCGTCACGCACAACACGCGCGAAACGCGCTATTGGCGCGTGAAGAAGGACCGGATGCCCGGCTACCGGGAAGAAATCGAGAACATCCCGCATGCCGACGCCAGCGACCGCGAGATAGAAGCCCTTATCGCAAAGCTCAAGGTCTTCAAGGAAGACGAATTCGCCGACCTGCTGCACCAGTGCCACAACGTCATTCGCAACCGCGAACACCTGGACCCGGCGGCCGCCTTCGACGAAATCGCCAAGGTGCTTTTCGTAAAGACGTGGGTTGAACGGGAAATGCGGCGCAAGCGGCAACGCCAAAACCTGTTCACCGCCGATTGGCTGGATACCCAGCTTGGCGAAGACCCGCTGCAAGAGCTATTCCGGCAGACGAAGGAAGCGTACAGCGAAGATCAAATCTTCGACGCCCGCGAGCGGTTGAACCTGAAAGCCGCGACCGGCCGCGAAATCGTGCGATTGCTGGAACGGTATAATCTGTCCGACACCAGTGAAGACGTGAAGGGCATCGCCTTCGAACGCTTCCTGGGCAAGACCTTTCGCGGCGAGATCGGGCAATTCTTCACGCCGCGTAGCATCGTCGAATTCATGGTGCGCATGCTGGAACCGAAGGAAGGCGACGTGGTTTGCGACCCGGCAAGCGGGTCCGGCGGGTTCCTCATTCGGTTCTTTGAGCTGGTCCGCGAACAAGTCATGGCGGACGTGGACCGCCAGTATCAAGAGTACGTCGGCGAGCTGGAACCGAAGAAGCTGTCCGAAACGAAGCGGGCGGAACTGCTGCGGGCAAAGTACGACGAATTGCAGAACACCATCCGCGCCGACAAGCGCGATTCGCGCCTGTGGAAGCTCGCCAACCGGTGCATCTACGGTTGCGACGCCAACGACCGCATGGCCCGCACCAGCAAGATGAACATGATTATGCACGGCGACGGCCACGGCGGCGTACATCACCACAACGGCTTCATCAACGTGAACGGCATCTTTGAAGGCCGCTTTGACCTGGTGCTCACGAATCCGCCCTTCGGGGCGAACGTGGAACCGTCCGACAAGCTCACCGAAGGCGACGTGCGCACCAGCGACGAACAGTACCGGCGGTACGAACGCGACTACGGCGCGGCGTACCGCGACGCGCAGGCCCGCGTACAGGCTGCGGCCGAAGCGAAGGCCCCGATTGCGTCGATTTTCGAGCTACCCAAGCGCGGCGACGATTCGGGCAAGAAGAAGCTCGGCAAGGTGAAGACGGAAATCCTGTTCATCGAACGCTGCCTGGCGCTGCTCAAGCCCGGCGGCCGGCTCGGCATCGTGCTGCCGGAAGGCATCTTCAATAACCCGTCCCTGGCCTACGTGCGCGAATTCTGCGAAGACCGCGCCCGCATCTTGGCCGTGGTGAGCTTGCCGCAGGACACGTTCAATTCGGCTGGCGCGACGGTGAAGGCTTCGCTTCTGTTCATGCAGCGCTTCACCGCCGAAGACGCCACGGTGTACGAGGGCAAGCGCAAGGCCGCCCAGCTCGAAATCGAGCGGAAGTACGCCCCCGAGATTCAAGCGGAAACCGCCCGGCTGCAAGCCGAAATCGACGCCGCGAAAGCGGCCCGCGACGCTGATCGGCGGAAGAAGGCGCAAGCCGAGCTAGCCGCGTACGAACGGCGCATGGCCGAGCGGAAGGAGCGCGAAGCGCGGGCGCTGTTGAAGGAGCGCTTCGATTACCCGATCTTTCTATATGACGCCGAGCGCGTCGGCATTACCGCAACGGGCGAGCCGGACGCGAACGAGCTGTACCCGAACCCCGCCCTTCCGGCCGGGCTTGCCGAGAAGGACACCTGCCTTGAGCTGTACCGGCGGTTCCGGGCGAAACCGAAGGCGTTCGCCTTTAGCGGGGGCGACGAATGAGTACGGCGGTTGCGACTGGCCGCGCGTTCGGCGTGTGGTTCCGGCACTTCTGGCGCTGGGACCCGGCGAGCTATGAGCGCATCCGCTGGCACTGGCCGTCCGACGCGCTGCGACCAATCGGAAGCGTACTGACGGCGCGCCGCGAAAAGGTGGACCGAACCCGGTTCGCGTTCAAAGACCTGCGCCCCATTACGATTCACTTTGACGGCACCATCGACCCGCGCAAGATGGACGAAAACCGCGAATACACGATGGAGTTGTTCTTTGCCCGGCCCGGGGACGTGGTAGTGGCGAAGATCGACTTAAAGAACGGTGCGGTTGCCGTAGTGCCTGACGATTGGCAAAACGTGGTAGTGACGGGACACTTCGCCGTCTACGAACCCGACCGATCCCGCATCCTTCCCGAGTACCTGTGCCGCGTGATTCAATCGGGCTTCTTCAAGGCCCACCTGTGGCGGAACAAGGTGGGCGCGGAAGGCCGGAAGGAAGTGAAGCTCGATTTCTTCGAAGCCGAGCGAATCCCGATACCCGCTCTACCTGTTCAGCGCGCGATCTTGGACGCGTGGGAACGCGCCCAGCGCGAGCTTGCGGCGACGCGGGCGAGGATTGCGGCGCTGGAAGAGCGCATCGAAGCCGACTTCCTGGCCGACTTGGGGCTGTCGAAGCCCGCCCGCGCCGCGCTGCCGAAGTGCTTCGCCGTGCGGTGGAAGGACCTACCGCGGTGGTCGGTTCTATTCAATCAGTTGGGCGCGGCTGGAAACAACTTGCAGACAGGCAAGTACCCGACCGTCGAGCTTCGCGAATGCCTGATCGGCACGACGAACGGCTACTGCATCAAGCCCGTTCCGGGACCGACGCCACACAAGATGCTCAAGTTGAGCGCCCTTCAACCGCACGGTTTGGACCTGTCGGAAACCAAGTACGTGAAGGTGTCCCCAAAGGTAGCCGAGCGATTTCACCTGCGCGCTGGCGATCTACTCATCTGCCGAAGCGTGGGGAGCTTCGACCATATCGCCAAGTGCGCGTTGGTTCTGAATGATGAACCCGGCGTGCTGTTCCCGGACATTATCATTCGCGCCCGGTTCAACGCGAAGATTGTTCCCGAGTACGCGCGGGAGCTGCTACAGACAAGCGCCGGTCGAAGGTGGTTCCAACAGAACGCGCGAACGGCGGTGGGAATGTGGAAGATCGGCGGCGAAGACATCGCGAACTTCCCGATGCCCTTGCCCCCGCCCGAAACACAACGTCTGCTCGTCGCCAAGGTGGCAAAGCGCCGCGCCGAAATCGCCGCGTTGCGGACCGCCGCGGCCGAGCGCGAGCAACAGGCGAAAGCCGACGTGGAAGCAATGATTCTCGGCGAAAAGGCGGCAACATGACGGCCGAAACGCCGGTGAGTAGGCGGGCAAGCGTGGCCGCGCTGGGCGGGAAAATGAACAGGCCCCCGAAGGGGCCTGAATCACGCCAGCCCTTACGGGCTGTCCACCTGCGGGGTTCCGCATTACCATAAGTATCGGCACGAAAGGGGCTTATGTCAATGGCGAATTCATAAGACCCGCCGGAAACACGAGTTATGGCAGGAACACCGACACCCCCGCGACCCCGCCCGCCACGCTTTCGGCTCTACATCGACGAATCCGGCGACCATGCGTACTGCAAGCTGGACCACGTGGCGCACCGCTACTTGGCGCTACTCGGCGTGTGGTTCCGCCAGCCGGACGCGTACACGCAATTCGCGGACGCCCTGGAAGCGTTGAAGCGGCGATTCTTCGGCCCGCGGCCCGATACGCCCGTGGTCCTGCACCGCGCGGACATCATCAACCGCAAGGGGGCGTTCGGCATCCTGTGCAATGACGACACGCGGCGGCGCTTCGATGACGCCCTGTTGAAGCTCGTGACGGATGCGGCGTTCAAGCTCGTGTGCGTGGTGATTGACAAGAAATCGCACCTTGACCGGTACACCAGCCCGTTTCACCCGTACCACTACTGCCTTGCGGCAATGCTGGACCGCTACAGCGGGTACCTGAACTACCGGAATGCGGTCGGCGACGTAATGGCCGAATCACGCGGGAAGGAAGAAGACCTGCAATTGCGGCAGGCGTACCGACGCGTGTACGAATCGGGCACGCTCATGTTTGACCGTCACCACCACCAACGCGCACTGACCAGCTCGGAATTGAAGGTGAAACCGAAGGTGGCCAACATCGCGGGCTTGCAGCTTGCCGACGTGCTGGCACATCCGGTGAAACAGCATTGCCTTGTTCACCGCGGGCTCATCCCCGACCCGGGCGATAACTTCGGCAAACAGCTTGTGACCGCGATCATGCCGAAATTCAATCGTCGCTACGACCAGAACCGCATCGACGGCTACGGGCGCGTGTATTTGTGACGCGCGAGCCGTCGCGTATGGCCGTGGACGCCGCGGCCGTGATTCACGACAATCGAGTAGCGGGATAGGTTGGCCGCCGACACGGTGTGTTTCCCGACGCACCTTCCCGCGTTTTCTCTTTCGGGGCCGTAACGGGAAACGGCGATGCCAGACCCGCATCAGGACAACCGGGCAGACGCGGATACGCTGCTACAAGATGCCGTGACGGCCCTGTTGCGGCGCATCCCCGAGCGGTGGGCCGAGTATGACGCCGACGCGCTGACGGCGACGGAATCGCGAGCGCTGTTTCTGCTCGTGGCGGCCGGCTTGGTGGAACGGCGTATCCGGCTGCGGGCGCGGCTGAACAATCACCCCGTCGCGGTCGAGGCGACGGTTACGGCTACGGGCGAATACGGCTTTGTCGAAGCGATGGAACCCGTGCTGGCGTCCATGTGGGGCGAGTGGAAGGACGCCTACCACGTTTGGCGAACCGGTGAGACGCGGGGCGCACCGTTCAGCATTACCGAGCACCTGAAACCGGACGAATGGCGGCTGACCGATCAAGGCGCGCTGGCGCGGGCCGACCTGGACGCCGGACAGGCGGAACGGGCGCTGGACTTCGTACTACGCCGCGGATTCTTCGACGGGACGCCGCGCTTGATTCTGGAACCCGGCCGCGAGCGGATTTCGCAACGGGAAGCGGTCCGCGGCTATGGCCGGCTCGTGACGATGCGCAAGGTGCAGGCGGACGCGCTGACCGCCCCCGCGCTGAACATCGCGAACTGGAAGGAAGGCGCGGACGCCTTCGCCGCAGCATTCGAACCCGTGGTGAAGGCCGTATTCGAGACGAAGGCGGTGGCCGAAGGACTTGTGGTTGAGGACAAGGCCCCGTCGGTCCCGAAAACGCCGACGTACACCGTGGCCGCGCTGCGCGACATGACGGGCCTGGAGAACACCGCATTGAACCGCTACGCCAAACGTGCGAAGGTGAAGACGCCCGCACGCGGCGAACGGGACTTCAAGTACACACTGGCCGACGTGCGAGCGATTCTGCAAACGATCATCGCGCACACCGCCGAAGACAAGCTGCGCGACCGGTGCAAAACCGCGTTGCGAAATCTGCCGGAAATCGCCGAATAATCGGCTAATCGGCATCATATCGCCCGCCCCGCAAGACGCATTTCCTTTGTGTCCGTACATGGCATAAGTAACCAGTATGGACACCGCGAACACCCCCGAAGCGTTCCTTCCATTGCGTCGCACGGCGGCGCGGCTCGGCGTACCCGCGGCATGGCTGCGCGCTGAAGCTCACGCCGGCCGCGTGCCGCACCTGCGCGTCGGAAGGCGACTGCTGTTCAACACCGCGGCGGTCGAAGCCGTCCTGTCGGACCGCGCCGCGCAAAAGGCGAAAGGAAGCGCCGATGCCCACGAGTAATGACGAACTGGACCTGAACGCGAAGGCGGAAGCCGCGGACGATGCGAACACGACGCCCCGGCTGGCGTTGCGGCCGAAGGAAGCGTGCGTGGCGCTTTCGATAGGCCCGCGGTTGTTGTGGACCTTGACGAACCAAAATCTGGTGCCGCACGTGCGCTTGGGGCGGGCCGTAGTTTACCCCGTCGATGAGCTGCGCCGCTGGTTGTCGGAACAGGCGCAGAAGAAAGGGGGCCGCCGTTGAGTGACTTGAAGCGCGCGGCACTCTATTACGCGAACTACGGCTGGCCCGTGATCCCGCTGCACTCCATGAAGGACGGCCGCTGCTCGTGCGGTCGGGTCCGCTGCGACAGCCCGGGCAAGCACCCGACAACGAAGCATGGGCCGAAGGACGCGAGCCGGAACAGTATCCAGCTCGCAACGTGGTGGGACGCCCGGCCCGATGCCAATATCGGTGTCCGCACCGGCCGCAACGCCGGCATTGTCGTTATCGACGTGGACCCGCGACACGGCGGCGATGAATCGCTTGCCGAGCTGGTGCGGGAACATGGCGAGCTTCCCGCGACGGTCGAAGCGCTGACCGGCGGCGGTGGTCGGCACCTGGTCTTCAAGCATCCCGGCGGCACGATCCGCAATCGTTCGAACATGCGGCCCGGAATCGACGTGCGCGGCGACGGCGGGTACATCGTCGCGCCGCCTTCGAATCACGCGAGCGGCGGGCAATACCGCTGGCGTGAAGGCCACGGCCCGCACGAAACGACGCCCGCGGAAATGCCCGCTTGGCTACTCGCGCTGGTGACACGCGGGAACCTGGAAGACGCGAACGCCGACGCGGCCCCCGTTGCAGAACAGGCCCCGACCCTGCCGGCCGTGCTCACGAATGAACGCGCGACGCGGGCGCTGGCGGCGATGCGCGGGCTGCGCGCCGATGACCACAAGGACGGAAGCCGACGCCTGTTCGCCGCGGCGTCTATCGCGGTGCGCTTCGACCTGGACACCGGCTGTGCGCTTTCGACGATTCGCGAGTACCTGCACGGCGCGCCGACGCCACGGGAATACAGCGACGCGGACATCCTGAAGCGGTTGCAGGATGCCGAACGCACCTGCACCCGCGGCGAAGCCCTGCACAATAGGCAAGCTCGGCGCAATGCGACCCCGAGCACCCCGACGCCGAACACGCCCCCGCCCGAGCCGTTCCAGCCCTTCCCCGTCGATGCCCTGCCCGACCGGATGCGCGTTTTCGTCGAAAGCGTGGCCGCGGCGACGGGCACGGATGCCGCGTTCGCCGCACTCGCGGCGCTGGTTGTGGTCGCGGGCTGCATCGGGAATCGCGTCGCGGCGCTCGTGAAATCCGGCTGGATTGAACCGGCGGTACTGTGGGGCGTGCTGGTCGGACGCTCGGGCACCACGAAAAGCCCGGTGCTCAAGCTCGTGACGCGCGCGCTCATCGAGTTGTTCAAGGCCGAGCGCCGCGCCTTCGCCGACGCCACGAAGGAATATCTTCGCGAAGTGGAACGGCACAACGTCCGGCTGGCCGAGTGGAAGAAATCGCAGCGCAACGGCCCGCCGACCGATCCACCCGACGAACCCGAACGCCCGACCGAACGCCGGCTGCTCGTATCGGATATCACCGTCGAAAAGCTCGGCGAGTTGCTGGAACAGAATCCGCTTGGGCTGCTGCTCTCGCGCGACGAGCTGGCCGCGTGGTCCGGCGCATTTGACCGCTACGCGGCGGGCGGGAAGGGAAGCGATCAACCGGCGTGGTTGTCCATGTACGACGCGGCCCCCGTCACCATCGACCGCAAGAGCGGCAAGGGGAATTACTTCGTAGAGCGGGCCGCAGTAAGCGTGCTCGGCAGTATCCAGCCCGGCACACTGGCGCGCAGCTTCGGGACGGCCGAGCGCGAAGCCGGGCTGCTCGCCCGCGTGCTCGTAGCGTACCCGCCGGACCGGCCGGCGCTATGGACGGAAGCGGCCCTGCCCGATGACGTGGCCGCGGACTGGCGGAAGCTGCTCGAAGCGCTGCTGGCCCTGCCTGCCGCGGCGGATGAGCACGGGGACCCCCGGCCGCGGTTCATCCCGATCGGGAAGGAAGCGAAGGCGCTGTGGATTGAGTGGCACGACCGCCACGCGCGCGAGCTGGTGGATATCAGCAATGACGACTTGGCCGCGCACTACGCGAAGCTGAAAGGCGCGTGCGCTCGTATCGCGCTGCTGTTCGCGTGCGTGGAAGTGGCGGCCGGCGGCGATGCCGTCGCGTACATCAGCGCGGACGCGATGCGGCGAGCTATCGCCGTGGTCGAGTGGTTCAAAGGCGAAGGCCGGCGCGTGTACGCGGTCCTGGGCGAGACTGACGAAGACCGCGCCCGTCGCCAGCTCATCGAATGGATTGAACGTCGGGGCGGTGCGGTGACGGTCCGCGAGTTGACGCACGGCTTGCAGCAATACCGCGGCCGGGCCGACGCGGCGAAAGCCGACCTGGACGCACTGGCGAAGGCGGGCTGCGGCGCATGGGAACACCCGGCACCGGGGCCGAAGGGCGGGCGTCCTTCCCCGCGTTTCGCGCTCGCGACCGGTGACACCAACACCAAAACCCCCGCTGATGTGGGCGTGAAGGAAGGTATCGGTACTGGTGACACCGCAAGCGGGTCGGCGAACGTCGAAGGCGCTGACGGCCACGGGGACGCCGGCAACGGCGACGACTGGGGGGAAGTATGACGGCCGCCCTGGACACGCCGGCGGCGCTGCTCGCCGAGTTGACCGCGCTTGGCATCGAATTGCAGGCCCACGCGGACCGGCTGCGGTTTCGGCCGCGATCGGCGATGACGGCCGAGCTGGTCGCGCGCGTCAAGGTTCACAAACCCGGGCTGCTGGCGCTGCTCGCCGACACCGAAACCCCCGCTGGCGTTGCCGCTAGACCGGGTTTCGGTAGTGGTGTCGGCGACGTGCTCACGGCCACGAGCTACACCGCCGACGAAGCCCGAATGCTTGCGGACGCCCCGGCCGACATGCGGGCCGCCGTCGAATCCATCAAGCGCACGTTCCCCGGGGCCGAGCTGGTGAGTGTCCAGCGCACCGCCCCGGAACCCCCGCCGGTTGACGCTGCGGCGTGGCCCATGGCCGACGATGCCGGGACGTTGCCCGCGGGCGTCGCGGACTTGGCCCGCAAGCGCGACGGCTGGACCCCGGCGACGTGGCGGGGACGGCTGCTGTACCTGGCGGACGCGTGCGCGGCGTTGCACCCGGACCGGGCCGCCGAGCTGCGGCGTGCCGCTATCGCGCTGACGCCCGGGCTGGTGGAAGCGTTCGAAGAGCGCGCCGCGATCATGGAATACGACGCCGGCTTGCCGCGGCAAGACGCGGAAGCCGCGGCGGCCGCCGACACGCTCACGCTCTTGAAGGGGACGAAATGACCTTGCTTGCAAGCAAGCACCGTGCTATTCTGTGCAGTATGGCCGAGCTGCTGAACATGATGCGGAAGGCGATGGAAACGAGCGGGCAGAGCCGCTACCGCATTTCGAAGGAAACCGGCATCGCCGAAAGCGTGCTGTCCCGGTTCATGAGCGGGGAAACGGCGCTCACCGTAGAAACGGCGGAACGGCTGGCCGATTACCTTGGGCTGGAAATCGTGCTGCGCCCCAAGCGGGGCCGCGGTGCGCGGAAAGGCGGGTGACGCATGGCGAGTAAGCGACAGCGACCGAAAGGCGCGGGAACGCTCTACCGACGCGAGCCGAAGGGGCCGTGGATTGCCCGCTGGTACGACCACAACGGCCGCCGGCGGGAAGCATCGACCCGCACCACGGACAAGGCGGCGGCCGAACGGATTCTGGCGAAGCGTGTTGCGGATACGGCGATTCGTCGGGACGGCGTGATTAACGCCGCGCAGGACCGCTACATTGAGGAATCGCGGAAGACGCTGGCTGAGCACTTCGCCGAGCACGACGATTACCTGCGCGTGCATATCAACCGGAAGACCGGCTTCCCCGCGACGCCCGAGCACCGTTCGCATCGCCAGAAGCACTTGAAGACCGTGGCCGACGCGCTCGAATGGTCGAAGCTCGAAGACCTGGACCGCTCGAAGCTCGAAGCGTGGCTGGCCGGGCAGGACGCCGCGGGCATGTCGGCCCGCACGCGAAACACGTACGCGCTAAGCTGGTGCGCATTCGGAAACTGGTGTGTGGATACCGGCCGGCTCGTGGCGAACCCCTTTACCCGGCTCGGCCGTGCGAATGAACGTGCGGACCGCCGGCGGCATCGTCGGGCGCTTGCCGTTGACGAGCTGCGCCGGCTCATCGACGCCGCACGTCGGCGGCCGCTGGCCGAGTACGGCCGCCCGCCCGTCACGGTGCCGCAGATGGAAGGCGAGCCGAAGAAGCGCGCGTCCTGGACGTATGACCCGGTGACGCCTGAGAACATCGCGAAGTGTGAGGCGAAGGCCCGCGAGCGGTTGAAGGAAAAGCCCGAGCTGGTCGCGCAGCTTGAAGCGCTCGGCCGGCAGCGCGCGTTGACGTACAAGGCGCTGGTCCTGACGGGGCTGCGACTGAACGAACTGCGGTCCCTGACGGTCGGCGTGGTGGACTTGGACGGTCGCGAGCCGACGGCGGCGCTGGCCCCCGAGAATGAGAAAGCCCGCCGTGGTGCGGATATTCCGCTGCGGGCTGACCTTGCCGCGGACCTGGCGCAGCATCTTGCCGAGCGGTTGCAGGATGCCCAGCGCGAAGCAATCCGCGAGCGGCGGCCCGTCCCCGCCCGGCTGCCGGCGGAAGCGCCGCTGGTGGTGGTTTCAAGCGAGATTCTGCGCATCCTGGACTTGGACCTTGTGGCGGCGGGGCTGGCCGAGCGGGTCCGCGGGAAGGACCGCAAGGGGAAGCCGTCCTGGAAGATCGACAAGCGCGACGAGCGCGGCCGCACCTTCGACATGCACGCGTTCCGCACCACGTTCAATTCGCTTCTGGCGGCCGCGGGCGTCCCGCTGACGACGCGGCGTATTCTGATGCGGCACGCGGCCGAAGGCGTGACCGATGAGCACTACGCCGATACGAAGCTCATCGACCTGCGCGGGGCGCTCGACCGGCTTCCGGCGCTGCCGCTGGACGGCCAGCCCGAGCGGCAGGCGCAGAGCGCCACGGGCACGGACGACGCGACGGCGGCATCCGGTGTTAGGGAATTGTCCCCCCGCCTATTTCCCCGACAGTTGCAGCGCGATTCGGCGCGATTCAGCGCTCAAGCGGTCGGCGAAGGAAGCACGCCGGCGGCGCTTTGCGGCTCGCGTAACTCATTGCCGGTGCAGGAACAAAGCGACGCCACGCGTCGCGGTGCGAAGGGGGGAAGAAAAGCGGGCGATGGGATTCGAACCCACGACGTCCAGCTTGGGAAGGACGACCGCCCGAGCCTAAGACTCGCAAGAGACGCTACTACAAAGGGTTGCGATTTGCAAGGCATGCTCGTGTTTGCGGCCAGTTAGGCGTATTCGCGGCCGCGAGCGCGGTCTTGACCGCGCGACCGCGCCGCGCTTCGCGTCCCGCGGGTCGCTTCGTCGTCGATGTCCATGTCCCGGTCTCGCTGCTCCAATCGCCAGGCGTCAAAGCTTGTCCGCTCAATCCGACGTGCGCCGCGGGTCTTCCCGTTCGTCACCAGCCTTCGACTTCCGGCAGCCCGCGACACCCGCGCCTTGGCCTGCGCGAACGTCAAACTGGGCAGATCGTTTGCGATGAGACGTGCACACTCCGTGACGGTCAGCCACCGCTCTTCAGGCACGCGCGGCCGAATCGACCGCAGCGCGTCCGGCAGTCCACCGAGGTCGAGCGATGCTCTGCGCGCGTTCCACGACGCGTGCTCCTTGAGCGACAACAGCGTCGGGCGGACGCCGTCCCACGATTCGGTTTGCGGAATGCGTGCAGGTACGAGAACGACCGGGCTGGAGGACGCCTGCAACCGGTCCGCACTCTCGATCGCCGTCCGCCCGTCGTCCCACGCAAGCCCGCGTGCGAGGAACACCTCAAGCGGCCCGCCGCCCGTCGGTAGCGTGCCGAGCAGGTAGATACGCCCCGGCAGCACGGGCGCGACTGCCGCGCCCAGGGCAACCGAGCTCGCCACGGCCGACGCGATGGCTTCGAAGGACGGCTCCCACTGGCGCAGCTCGTCGGGTTCGATGGTGATGCGGCCGCAGCCGTCGCGCTTGCAGTAGTAGACGCCGACGACTTGGCCGGTTTCCGAGTTCTCGATCAGTTCCGGCGTGATCAGACACCGCTCGTCGCAGCCCTCGTAAACGATGCTCGTCGCTGGCTCTATCTCGCGCAGCAGCCCGGCGCCGATCATCGCGTCCGCCGCGCCGGCCGGCCAGCGCTTCAGGTCGGCGGCCGTGACGACGGGGGACACTTCGTGGTCCAGCCGCGACAGGAGCTGTCGGAACGGATCAGTCACGGGCGATGCCCCAGCGTTTCAGGTATTTCTTGGCGATCTGGTCGTGACGGTCGTCTTTCAGCGTGCAGCGGTCCGGGTACGTGACCTCGAACGTCAGACGCTTCGGCTGCCGGCCATCGACTGCCCGAAACGTGAACTTCAGCTTCGCCTGCGAGATCAGCACGTCCTCCAGCGGGGCGCGTCGCTGATTGATCGCCTCCTCGATCAGCCGATGCAGCGCGTTCGGTGCGCCGGGCAGCGATGCAGCCGAAACGACGATTCGCCGGCCCGAACCCTTCGTCTTGTCGAACGGCAGGTCCAGCCGGAGCAGTTTCAGTTCCACGTCGAGCACCTGATCCTTCGGCTCGGTTGTGAACGGGAAGTCCGGCTTCTTCAGGCAGCTCAGATCGTATGGCTCCTTGCCGCTGTCGTCCGGCAATTCCTTCAGCCCGAGGACCGTCGTGCAGAAGATCTCGGCGAGCTCCTCCTTGATCTTCTTGACGCCCTCGGCGTGCATCTCGATATGGCCATCCTCCGGCCGGTACACGAACACGATCTCGAACGCCGACCGCCGCGGGCGCCGGCTGAACTTGCCGCCATCGTCGTAGCCGAGTTCGGTCGTGGCGATGTCCTCGGGGTACGCGAAAAAGCAGTACCGCTCCGGGTCGTGCCGCTGGTAGACGTCGACGTGGCAGTAGCGGCCGCGCCCCTGGCGGCGGTAGAAGGCCTTGATCCGCCGGCTGAGTTGATCGATCGCGTCGCTGTCCGTCGCCGGTTCGAGCCGTTTGCCGACGAAGCGGCGCCACCAGCCGCTGAAGCGGTCCATGACGTGGAAGGCGCCCGCAACCTCGAACCGGCGGGGCTCGTTCAAGAACGTCCAGAAGGCCCGCTCGTAATCGTTCTCCATCTTCTCGAAGTCGGCCGACCAGTCCTTGCCCCAGAACGCGGCCTCCTCCAGGATCGCGCGCGTCCCTGCGGTGCAGGCCAGCTCGTTGATCATCGTGAAGTCGCTCTCGACCGCGCCGCGCTGGGCATCGGGCAGGGCCTGCACGGCGTCAAAGATGGGATCGGCGTCGGTCTCGTCGAGCTCGTCCCAGTCGACGCCCAGGCGGCGCTCCCGGAAGTACTGCTGGAGCAGCGGGTTCGGAACCTTGCGGATGAAGTTTTTCGCTGAATACTGTCGTGCCATCGGCGCGCGCCCTCAGCCCGCCCGATGCCCGGGCAGCGGGCGGATGGCTAACATACGCCCCGCGTCGCATCCATGCGACCCGATTCCGTGGCCTGCGGGGCGAACCACCGAGAGCGGGGAGGCATTGGCTCCCCTGAGCCAATCCCGGGCACCATAATGTTCGATTTATGTTAGGTCAAGGACTCGCCGCGAAAACCTCCCAGAGCAGCCGCTCAGGGCACCATGCCGGAGCAACCTGCTCGGCGAGCTCGCGTACGGCGCCGCAGCCGCGACCTAAGATAAACCGCCTCGTCCCCGGCGCAAATCACCGCTCCGCGACCGGGGGCTGATAACGGAATCGTCACGGCCCGGAAACGTGCACCCGAACAACCGGTTACAAGCGATGCGACCCGCTCACTGAACATACTGGCCCCGGACGTCGGTGCCGACCTTACCACGGAGCGTCTGAGTACCGGAACGAAGCCCGGACGCGCTCCTCGGACAATTGCTCGGCCCGCTGCTTGAGCTGTTTGCTGAGGCCCGCCCCTTGCAGTGCAGGCGCCGAAAGTTCGATCGTCTTCTCAGGCCCGATTACGAAGAGCCAGTCCTCGGTTCCGGCGCCGTACGCGCGGCGCACGGCGCCGGCCCCGTCGCAGATCGAGCCGAGGTTCGGCTTTGCATCCACCAGATGGCAGTGCTGCCCGTCCTTGCACCCCGTCTTGCACCAGTGCACGTTCACTCCGACGAGCTTCACGTTGCTGTTGCCGTACTGGCCGGCGCTCAGAATCGCGTCGAGCAGATCACCGGCGGGCTGGTGTGTATCGGATTCGCACTCCGTGAACAGCACGACCGTGTAGTCGCCCAGGTCGCGCCGCAATGAGCGCTCCTTTCCGCTCTGATCCTGGAAGGCGAAGTCGACGTAACGATCACCGACGCGAACACCCGTCTCCGGCGAATCGACGCGCGGCGACCACCCACGGGCTGGTGGCTGCGACGCGCAGCCTGCCAGAAACATCACCGCGAGAGACGCCAGGAAGAGAGCTCTCATGATGGTTCCTCCTATTCGGAGCCTCTGTGCCTATCCACGCCTTCCATCGCTCCAGGGTGCCGAACAGACCGGTCGCGTCGCAACTAGCGATGTCCGCCCCCTGCCGCGTGGTGCCCTCCACCGTGGCCGCCGTATCCTCCACGAGCACGGCCGTGATGAGCAATTCGGACATGATGGGCGTAGTGTCCGGTTCCGCGGCTCTCGAGCACCCATCCGCCGTTGCGGTAGTAGAGCCGGCGCGGGCGATTGTAGTGGACGTAATCATCCCGGAAGAGAAGGTTGCCAGCTCGGTTGTAGTAGTAGACCTGCCCGCCGGCTTCGCGCGTGTAGTACGGTTTGCTGAGTTCAGTGCGGCGAGTGGACAGAGTTGGCTTCCCCGCCCGCCGATCCGAGGGTTGTGATAAGCCATGTTGGGCGTGAACATCGCGACGAACGGCTCGGGCGGCCTGGCCTACGGCGAGTGGCCGCGGGTGCGCTCGTTTCGACTGTGATGTCGAGGCGGCACGGCCTTCTCCCCCAGCAGCGACAGAGGCGAGGACGAGTCCGAACAGCAAGCCACTTACGGCGGCGCCGACGCCGGTGCAGCTTCGATGAGACATGGCGAGCACCTCCGGCTTGCAACAAGCCGCCAGATTCGCTCCGGCCGGACGGCCGTGCGTACCATAGAATTGGATGCACAGCCGACACGATTTCTTCCCGCGGATTCAGTCGGCTGCAAAGCTGGGTTCTGCCGCACGGGTGCTGGGGTTTTCCAGGGTACATTCGCGCGGAATTCGGCAACTATGTAGCAGCCATCCGCTCCGACGGCCGGACGGCACCGCGCGCCGTCTTCGGGAGAGCCCGCAGCTCGGATGCGAAGGCGTTGTGCCGGCCGTCTTGCCCCTTTCGAACGGATTG
>JABRWC010000054.1:0-20844 GCA_039961675.1 Phycisphaerae bacterium | reverse complement strand
GAAAAACTGTCCGCCCATTGGGGGACCGGCCTCCAGGCCGGTCTTGGAGGCCATCTGGTGTGCGCTCGCGCTTATGTAACGGACAGATAGGCTCCGTTTTTGATGCGCACTTGAAGTGCGAGCGGAGCCGCTGCGCCGGGCGCTTTCGCACTCTCGTTTGCGCGTCGGGATCGGATTGGCGCCAGCGGCGCCGGACCGGCACGCGATCCACTGCCGGCCTGCTGCGGGTGGGCCGCTCCCGCGCGGCGTCAGTCCTGTACGCCGCAGTCCACGCCGAAGTAGGACAGAAGCACGGACAGATCGTCGATCAGCACGTCGCCGTCGCCGTTGAGGTCCCCGTCCTCGAACGTCGCGCCGCCCATCGTTCCGAAATTCGACAGCAGCGTCGAGAGGTCGGCCAGTCCCACCTGGTTGTTCCCGTCGATATCGCCCGGACAGACGGGGTCGGCGTCCTCCGACTGGATGTCGTGTTCAGGGATGTCGCCTCCGGTGGCGTCGTAGATAGCCAGCGAATCGACGCCGCCGGCCGCGTTGTGCGCGTAGATTCGCAGCTCGTCAGCCGGTACGACGGGGCCGCCGATCAATGATACCAGCACCGCTTGCGGCCACGTCAGCACCAGCGCAGGCGCGGCGCGCGGCAGCAGCCGACGATGCGCGCCGCAGGCGGTCGGCCAATCATCGTCGTCCATCGTTGCGACCACGGGCGCGGTTACGCCGTTCACCTGCCCTACGAGCCTGCCGGCGCGGTACGCCTCCACGTTCTTCGCGAGCGCCCCGATCGCGGCGAAATCGGCGGTGAGCGCAAGCGTGGCGCCGCCGTCGGTGATGCGCACGAAACCCACGTCGGAATCCGGGACGCCGTTTACGCTGCCGCGCGCGGCGATTTGCAGAAACGCGCCGTTCGGCAGGCTTGACGGGTTGGGCGCGAGCCAGGTGGTTGCCACGCTGTCGGCTGGGTCCACAAGAACGGAGACTCCGTTCCCGCCGGCCGATCCGATCCCCTGAACTTCCAGATGACACGTGGGACAAGCTCCGGACGCCGCAAGCGTCACCGGGCCAAGCGCGCGGTGCAGGTTCCCGAGTTTCGCGATCCACTCGTCGCGCACGGTGATCGGACCGGTGCTTGCGGCGTGCAGCGTGACCTCGCGCACGCTCTGCACCGCGATCGCCGTCGGCGCGTGCACGATGATGCGGTCGCCCGTCGCCGGGAGCTTTCCCGTGACCGTGATCGTCGTGGTCTTTTCGAAGCGAAGCTGTGCGTTGGCGCCGCCGGCGTCGCTCCAGACCGGGTTCAGTTCGTAGGCGGCCGTCACGAATTCGGCCAGCACACCGCTCAGCCCCGTCGCGGACACCACGGCGGCGTCCCCATTGAAGACGGTCACATCGACCGGCGGCGAGCCGAGAAATGGAAAGCTCGCGCGCAGTTGCACATTCGTGCCGCCGTCCTGAAGCTGCACAACCGACAGCGCCTGCATCAGCGGTCCACCGGCGAGTCCCACTGCTGAGCATCGCAGCCAGGCGCCGGTCGGTGCGGCAACGTCAAACGGCGCGAATGAGCCGACCCACCCTTCACTTTCCGTGGCTTCAATCTGAACACCGTCTGCGCCGGTGCCGCCGACGCCGGAGACCACCAGGTGATCGTTGGGGTCCACTACAAGCGCCGCGCCGCCCTCCGGAGAATGCGAGAGGCCGCGAAACACAAGCCCCTGACCGGCCGCGGTCATGACGTCGAGCGCCGTGACCAATAAACCCGTCCACGCGCGTGTCCAAACCGGGCACATCCGTTCGTCTCCGTCTTGCAGCCCGCCGAGTCCGATCCGGTCCGCTCTCGGACTTCTCGCCGCCGACCGTTCATGTCAACGGAAACGACGCCCGGTGCTTTCGCGATCTTCATCACACGTGGCCCGCGAACCGCTGCGCGACTACAATCACGCCCTACGGGCCGTCTGCCGCGCGATCCGAAACGCGATCGGAGCGCCGCGTGTCATCCGAGGAAGCCGCCGAATTCCGCCTGCTCCAGCGAGCGCGCGCCGGCGAGCGCGCCGCGCTGGAAGAATTGCTGCTGAACCATTATGCGCGGCTCGAGGCCCGCATTGCCAAGAAAATCCCCGCCGAGCTTCGCGGTCACGTCGGTCCGGAAGACGTGCTCCAGGAGACGTTCGCGAACGCCTGTCGCGCTCTGGCGACATTTGAACCCGCCGGCCCGGACGCGTTCTACCGCTGGCTGGCGACGCTCGCCGAACACCGCCTGATCGACCTTGTTCGCGAGGCGCGGGCCGAGAAACGCGGGGGCGGGCGCACGCCGGTCGACGCCGGCGAGGCGTCGCCCGACGGCCTGCCGGAGTTGCTCGGGCTGTTGGCGGTGAGCGAGCGCACTCCCAGCCGCTCGGTCGCACAGCGCGAGGCGGCCGCGGCCGTCCGCGGCGCGCTGGAGCTTATCGAACCGGGCTACCGCGACGCGCTGCGACTTCGGTACATCGAGGGACTGTCGGTGGAGGAAGCCGCGGTGCGCCTGGGAAAGACCGCCCCCGCGCTCATGATGCTCTGCCACCGCGGTTTGCGCCGATTGCGCGAGGAGCTCGGGCGGAGTTCTGATTTCTTCAGCCGCAAGGAGTGAGCGCGGCGGCGCGATTCCGTTCTCGTTTTGAGCGGTAAGCTCTCTTGTGGCCGGCGCTGGTGCTCGTCGCCGGCGTCGAAGGCTCGGCACATTCGCGTGGACAACGATGGACTCCTCCGCGGGACACGACTTGGATCGCCAAGCGCGCATTCGGCTGGTGGCGCGCGAGTGCCTGGCGCGTCGCTCCGGCGGCGAGAACGTTCCCGACGCCGCGATCGCGGACAGTCATCCCGAATTGATGCCGGAGCTGGCCGTCGAGTTGCGGCGGCTGGCCGTGATCGGGCGGGCGCTGAGCGAAGCGAAGCCCAGCGAGCATGACTCGCGCTCCGCGCAGTTGTCCGCGCTGTCCGAAGCGCTCGACGAGTACACGTTGCTGAGCGAAATCCACCGCGGCGGTCAGGGCGTCGTGTACCGCGCGTTTCATCGCTCGACCGGCCGCGAAGTCGCCTTGAAGGTCCTGCTGGGCGGCGCGTGGTCCGACGAGGGCGAACGGGCACGCCTGCGGCGCGAGGTGCGCGTGCTCGCGGCGTTGCGCCACCCGAACATCGTGACGATTCACGACAGCGGATCGGCGGCCGGCGTGGACTACCTGGTGACGGACCTTATCGACGGTGTCCGCCTGGACGAGTTCGCCGAGTCCGTTCGGTCGCTCGGGGCGAATGATGCGCGGGGCTGGCCGCGCACGCCGCGGCGCGCGGCGGAACCGCGATTGCGCCGCCTGTTGAAAGTGTTTGCGAAAGTCTGCCGCGCGGTGCACGCCGCGCACCTTCTCGGCGTCATTCATCGAGATCTCAAGCCGGCCAACATCCTGGTCGACGACGCCGACGAACCGTACGTCCTGGACTTCGGCCTGGCGCGCCTGGGTGACACGGACGACAGCCTGGCCCCCGGCACGCTGACGCAGACCGGACAGTTCGTTGGCTCGCTGCCCTGGGCCAGCCCGGAACAAGCCGCCGGCGTCACCGACGGTCTGGACGTGCGAAGCGACGTGTATTCGCTCGGCGTGGTGCTGTACCAGGTGCTCACCGGCGAATTCCCGTACAAGGTCACCGGCGCCGTTCACGAAGTCGTCGCGAACATCGCGAGCGCAGACCCTCGTCCGGCGCGCCGCGTGTGCTGCGCCATCGACGCGGACATTGAGACGATCCTGTGCGTGTGTCTTTGCAAGCGGCGCGAGCAGAGATACCAGAGCGCCGGCGAGCTGGCGGTCGACGTGGAGTCATATCTCTCGGGGCGCCCGCTGCTGGCGCGCCGCGAGAATCCGTGGCACGCATTGCGCAAGTTCGCCCGACGCCACCGCGCGCTGGTGAGCACGGGCGGCGCAGCAGTTCTGCTGCTCGGGGCGTGGTTGGTCGCGTTTTTCGTCCAGGCACAACAGGTGGCCCGGGCGCGCGACGCGGCACAGGGGGTCAGCGAGTTCCTCGAGGGCGTGCTCGCCGCCGGCGATCCGCTGGCGGGCGGCGCGGCGCGGCCGGGTTACACGGTGCGCGAGATGCTGGACGAAACCGCGGCGCGCGCCGCGACCGAGCTGGCCGACCGGCCTGAGGTTGCCAGCGCCGTGCACCAGACGCTCGGCGTGGCATACACGAATCTCGGCGCGTTCGACCGGGCGCGCGAGCAGCTTGACCTTGCCTTGGAATTGCGGAACGGACTTTTCGGACGCGACTCGCGCGACGCCGCCGAAACCCATCATGCGCTGGCGGAACTGCTCCAATCCACGGGGGAGATTGAACCGGCCATCGAGCACTGCCGCGAGGCGCTGCGCATCCGCCGCGTCGGCGGCCCGGGCGAGCTGTCGGCGCTGTCGGAGAGCCTGACGCTTCTGGCTGCTCTCCTGCGCGAGCAGGGACAATTCGGACCGGCGGAGGAGGCCGCGCGCGAGGCACTGTCCGGCGTGGATCGCGCGCCGTCGACGGATGCGGCGCTTCGCGCCCGTTGCTTGAACACGCTGGCGTCGATTCGCCGTGCCCTGGGCGCGCTGGACGAAGCGGAAGCGCTCTATCGCGAAGCGCTGGAACTGCGCCGCGCGAAGTTTGGCGCCTCGCATCCCGACGTTGCCGCCTCGCTGAGCAACCTCGCCGGCGTACTGCACGAACGCGGCGATCTTGCGGCCGCGGAATCCTCGTATCGCGAGGCACTGGAAACGACACGCTCGTCGCTGGGCGACGAAAACCCGGCGTACACCGTTCGCATTCTGAGCGGCCTTGCGAACGTCCAAGCCGCCAACGGCCAAGCCGGTGCCGCCGAACAGACCTACCGCGAGGCTCTGGGCGTGCTCGATGCCGCACCGTCCGCGGCCGTTTCGGACCGCGCCGGCGTGCTCAACAACCTCGGCCTGCTGCTGCTGCGTGAGCAGCGGCTGGACGAGGCGGAACCGCTGATCGTGGAGGCGGTTGAGACGTATCGTCGGCTCAGCCCGGGAACGGCTGGCCTGGCGTCGGCCATCGAGAATCTTGGTGGCGTCCGCCTGACGCGCGGCGATCGGCGCGGCGCCGAGGAATTGTTCCAGGAGACGCTCAACCTGCGCCGCTCGCTGCTGCCGCCGGATCATCCCGACATCGCGCAGACGTTGATGAAGCTCGCGGCTGCGCAACGCGGCACGGGCGATTCGGTTGTCGTGGAGACCCTGTATCGCGAAGCGCTGGCCATTCGACGCCATGCGCTCGGCCCGGCGCACGCGCAGACGATCTCCGCGCTGAGCGCGTTGGCGGGATTTGTGGAGCGCGCCGGGCGCAGCGCCGACGCCGTTCCGTTGTATCGCGAACTGCTCTCCGCGCAGCGCGAGGCAGCGGGTCATCACGATCCCGACGTGATTGAGTGCGGTCTGAAACTCGCCGGCTTGCTCCGCGAAACCGGGGAACTGGACGAGGCCGAGGCGTTGTACCGCGACGCGCTGGCGTCGCAGCGGCGCATTCCCGGCGAGCATGGGCAAGCGATCGCGCTGACGCTGAACAGCTTGGCGAAGCTGCTGATTCTGCGCAACGAAGCGGCCGAAGCCGACACGCTGCTCGCCGAATCCGTTGCGCTGTTGCGCGAAGCCGGGGCGGCGCCGTGGATGGCCGCCGCCGTCGAGAGCACTCGCGGCGAGTGCCTCGCGCGGCTCGAACGGTTCGCAGACGCAGAGGCGTTGCTCACCGGCGCGCACACAGTGCTGGAGCGCGAGCGCGGAGCGGGCGACGACCTTACCCGCGGCGCGATCGAGCGGCTGGTCGGGTTGTACGAGCGCTGGGACCGGCCGGACGAGGCCCGCGCCTGGCGCGAGCGGCTGACGGATTCGGTCCCGTGACTTGATATTGTGATCCCGACGCACGGCTTCTGTCGCGCCAGAGCTGCTTTGCCGATCCGGGCGTATCAGTGGTCAGCCGGTGCGACACCGGAGCGCCGCGCGAGCCAATGCGGGCAGTTCGCAGCGGCGGATAAGCAGGACCGCGGCGCAGGACGTGAACGTAACGAGCGCCAGCGCGAACAGCAGTCCGCCATCGTCCCGTACCACGATCCCCAGTTTCGTCAGGTGACTGACGATTGCCGCGCTGATTACGCCCAGCGCCAGCAGCGCGCCGACGGGGCCCGTCCGCGGCGCCAGCAGCAGCACGCAAGCGACGAGCTCGGCGATGCCCGAGCCGATGCGGCCCCACGGCTCCATCCCCAGGGTCGTGAAAATGTAGACCGACTCCTCGGCGGCGGTGAACTTGAAGAACAGCGTCTGGAAAAGAATGGCCGCCGCGACGAGTTGGAGGAGCCAGCTCATGACCCGCGCTCGCCGGCTCAAGGCGCAAGCTGTCGCCGTCCCGGCATTCGCTGCGTGAATGGGATCCGCTGTTGGCGCTCCGATTGTGGTGTGCACGTTGTGCGCTCCTTGGTGGTTCGTCACGGTTGAGCGACCGATTCCGAGCTCGTGGGCCCGCCGAACGACGCGCGGCCCGGTCACCGCCCGGCCGGGACGCCGCATGTCGCTTGAATTCGCTCAGACGATTCGATGCGGGCGTGGAGCAGGAGTTACGCGACGCGCAGCCGCACGACGCGCTGACCTGGCGGCGGCGCCCCGGACGCGGCGGTCACAAACCAATGATGCGCGCGAGGAGAATCAGCGTCCGGCATCGTCGTCGCGCTGCAACTCGTCGATCAGGAGCTGCGGGTGGTTGGCGGACTTCAGCGCGTCGTCGCGGGTGATGCGGCCCTGGCGCACCAGCACGGCGAGCGAGTGCTCCAGCGTGCTCATGCGCTGTTCGGGCACGTCGCGCGTCTGCGTCTGGATCAGCGTAGCGATCTGCTCCGGCTTGACCTGGCGGATGAGGTTGGCGACGGCATAGGTGTTGTTGAGAATCTCCATCGCCGCCACGCGGCCGCGCTCGCCGGCCCGCGGCACGAGCTTCTGCGAGATGATGTAGCGCAGCGCCATCGAGAACTGGTTCGCGACCTCGCCGGCGCGGATTGCCGGATACAGGTCGAGAATGCGGTTGATCGTGCTGGCGGTGTCGCGCGTGTGCAGGCCGGAGAAGACCAGGTGCCCGGTCTCGGCGGCCGTGAGCGTCCAGGTGGTGGACTCCTGGTCGGTCATCTCGCCGACGAAGATCACGTCCGGGTCCTCGCGCAGGCAGTCGCGCAACCCGCGCTCGTAGCCGGGGACGTCGCGCCCCACGGCGCGCTGCGAAATGATCGCCTTGCTGCTCTCGATCTGATACTCGATCGGGTCTTCCAGTGTGATGATGTGACAGGCGCGCGTCTGGGCGATGTGGTTCAGCAGCGCCGCGATCGTGGTGGACTTGCCCACGCCCGTCGCGCCGGTGACCAGCACCAGCCCCTGCTGAAGGCCGACGATGTCCTCCCACACGCGGTTGGGAAAGCCGATCATGTCGATCGTCGGCGTGCTGGTGTCGAGCGCGCGGATCGCCAGCGCCAAGCCCTTGCGGTCGTGGTAGCAGTTCACGCGGAAACGGTGATTGCCGATCAGATGCGAGTTATTCACCGAGCGCGCGCTGCACAAGGTCTCCCACTCGGCGTCGTTCATGAGCGTGCGCACCAGCGCGGTGAGCGTCGGCTCGTCGAGTGGGCGGCCGTTGGTGATCTTCAGCTCGCCGTCGACGCGGTACACCGGCGGGAGGCCGACCTTCAGGTGCAGGTCCGTGACGCGCGACGTGCCGTGTCGCTCGAACGAGTGCAGCAACTCGCGCATGCTGACGCGCTTGGTGTCGCTGACGGCGTAGAACTTCTCGTCCAGGCCGACCGGTTCGCTCATCGCATCGGCTCCTGCGCGCGCGGCTGTTTTCCGGACCGCGACCGCTCCCTGCCGAGTTGAGAGCGCTCACAGCCGAGCCGCGAACGTGAGCGAGGAGTCAAGCGGCCGAAGGCCGCTGCCCAGGATCGCGGTCGGGGACCGCTCCGACCGAGCGATGCAGGTCGCCGTCATTCCTGGTGCACGTCTCGCCGACCGCGAAGCGCCTCTTCGAGCATCGCGCGATTGGCGTACTCGATGTGGGCCCCGGGCGGGAGTCCGCGCGCCAGGCGCGTCACGCGGACGTTCAGCGCGCTGAGTGCGTCGGTAATGTACAGCGCCGTGGCGTCGCCCTCGACGGTCGGATTCGTCGCCAGCACGACCTCGCGGACCTGCCCGCCGCGGCAGCGCTCGACCAGTGCCGCGATGGTCAGGTCGGACGGCTCGACCCCGTCCAGCGGCGCGATGTGGCCCATGAGCACGTGGTACACGCCCTGGACCAGCCCGGTGCTTTCCAGGCTCAGCAGATCCTTGGGCTGCTCGACGACGAAGATCACGCCGGCGTCGCGCCGCGCGTCGGCGCAGATCGCGCACAGCTCGCCGTCCGCGAGGTTGTAGCAGCGGCTGCACGGGCGAATTCTCTCCTTGATGTCGCGGATCGCGTCCGCCAGCGCCAGCGCCTCGGCGCGCTCCGCCTTCAGCAGGTGGAACGCGATGCGCTCCGCCGAGCGAGGCCCGACTCCCGGCAGCCGTCGCAGTTCCTCGATGAGCCGCGGAAGCGGCCCGCTGACGCCGCCGCCGCTCACGGTTTCCCGCCGCCTCCGCCGAGCAGGTCCATGACGTTCTGAAGGTTCATGCCGGTGACGGACTCCATTTCCTTCTGCGCGGCGCCGCGACTGATGCGCACGGCCTCGCGAACGCCGGCGGTCACGAGATCCTCGATCAGTTCGGCGTCGCCGCCCGCGATCAGGGCGGGATCGATGCGGATGGACAGCAGTTCGCCGCGACCGTCGACCGTGGCTCGCACCTGTCCGGCCCCGGCTTCGCCGACAAAACGAGCCGCCGCGAGCCGGTCCTGTATGGTCTTGGCGTGCTCGCGGATTTGACCGGCGTTCTTGAGTAACTGCGCGATCTGGCCGAGATTACCGAACATCGGGTACTCCACTGAGAAAATCGCGAGTGTTGGGCAACTCCAACCCGCTCACCGTCCGCTGCGTCTTGTGAGCGCGCCGTTCGACGAACCACTTTCGGCCGCGACGGCTCGCGCGCTTCCGCTCGCTCGCGGAGTCGATCCGGCTCACGTTGGCGCCGCGGTGGTCCCTCACGTGAGCCGCTCGATGTTGATGATTGTGCCGTCCAACAGCTCCATCACCTGTCGTACGACCGGGTCCGCCCGCACGCGCGCGAGGTCGTCCGGGGGCAGCGGACCTCGATGAACCGGCGCCGGCGATGGCTGAGGCCGCAACACGGCGCCGAGTTCCTGCTCCCCGGCCAACCCGGCAGCTTCAGGCACGTCGTCATAGTTTGCCAGCAATTTGCCCGCGTCCGGCGCGACCAACCTCTCGACCGCCGTGCTCACCGGAGCGCGACCGGCGGGAACCGGCTCGCGGTCCGGTCCGGCTGCCACGCGTGCGGGGGCGCTCGCGGGGGCCACCCGGTTCGCGGCGGAAAGCGTCCGGGCGACGCTGGGCGCCGAGGGAAGCGCCTCTCGCCGAATTGCGCCCACCGCGCGGACGTCGCCTCGCGCCGCCGCGTCAGCCGCGGCGGGCTGGCGCGGCGCGGCTAGACCCGGTGCGTTCTTTTTTTTTTTCCGCGTCGTCTGCGCCGCGGACCTGCAACAGAAGGTCTTCAATCGGCGTCCACTCGCGCATGCGGCTGAGCCGCACGACGACGGCGTCGAGTAACGCTCGGCCTGCGCTGCTGAAGCGCACGTTGCGGCGCAGCTCCTCGAGCATGCCGATGATCTGGACCAGTTGCGAAAGTTCGAAGCGCCCGGCCAGCGCAAGGTGCGCGTCGCGGTCACCGGCAGGAAAATCGACGATGTCCGAATCCGGTCCACACGCCCGCAGCAGCAGCAGCGAACGCGCGAGGTCGATCGCGTCGTTGCAGAAGACCTCCGGACCGCGCCCGCCGCCCAGGATCGCGTCGGCCTGGCGCAGCGCCGCGCCTGCGTCGCCGGCCGCCGCCGACTCGAACAGGCGGATGAGCTGCTCGCTCTGCGGCGGCGGCAGCATCTCGTTGAGCACGTCGGCGGTCACGCTTGTCGGTGAGACGGCCAGGAGCTGGTCCAGGATGCTGAGGGCGTCTCGCATCGAGCCGCTGGCCAGCCGCGCCACGCGCCGCGCGACAATCTCGTCGATCGCCGCGCCTTCTTCGCGCGCCACGTGCACGAGCCGGGCGGCGATGTCGGCCGGGGCGATGTCGCGGAAGTTGAAGCGCTGGCAACGGCTCTGGATCGTGGCCGGGACCTTCTGGATCTCGGTCGTGGCCAGGATGAACTTCACATGCGGCGGCGGCTCTTCGAGCGTCTTGAGCAGGGCGTTGAACGCGCCCGTGCTGAGCATGTGGACCTCGTCGATGATGTAGACCTTGAACCGCGAACGCGATGGGCGGTACGCGGTGTTTCCGCGCAGCTCGCGAATGTTGTCGACGCCGGTGTTGCTCGCGGCGTCGATCTCGACCACGTCGATGTCTTGCCCCTCGGCGATCGCGGAGCAGGCATCGCACTTGCAGCACGGGGTGACCGTCGGCCGGTCGGCGGCGAGACAGTTCAGGCACTTGGCGAGAATGCGCGCCATGCTGGTCTTGCCGACGCCGCGAGTCCCCGTGAACAGATAGCCGTGATGGATGCGTCCGAGCTTGATCGCGTTGGCCAGCGTGACGGCGATTGGCTGCTGGCCGATGACGTCGTCGAGCGTCTGGCTGCGGTATTTTCGGGCGAGGACGGTGTAAGCCATCGGGTTCGGTCGCTCCGGGTTCGACTGCCGAACCTCGCAGAACCCTCCGCGAGCCCGGACCAGGCTCGCGCGGTCAGCAGACGAGCGTGCTCGCGGTTCCGGCCGGGTTGGCGATGCACGTGGGCCGCACCGGGTGGGCTGCTACGTTCCCGTCCTGACCCGTTGTCCGGCCGACGCACTGCACCGGCCCGACCGGAGCCGCGAGCACGCTGGGCATGCTATCGCGCACGCCGGCGCGCGGCAATCGGCCGTCGCGGCGCGGTTGCCGAGGGCGGCGGTTTGCGTTGCAATAGTCGCCAGACGACGCTCGGGTTCGCGCTGGACGCCGCGGACCGCTCGTGCCGAGGAAGGGGACTCGGATGCAGGGTCGCGTGCTGGTCGTCGATGACGAGCCACTGAAGCGCATCACGCTCCAGATCGAGCTCACCGAGCACGGCTACGAGGTCTACGAGGCCGCCGACGCCCACACGGCACGGCGCATCTTCGACGCCAAGCCGATCGACGTGGTGGTCAGCGACGTCCGCATGCCGGGTATGAACGGACTGGACCTGCTGGCGCTCGTCAAGCGGGCGCGCCCCGACGTCGAAGTCATCCTGATGACCGCCTACGCGACGGTCGATACGGCGGTGCAGGCGATCAAGCGCGGCGCGTACGACTACATCACCAAGCCGTTCACGACGCAGGAGCTGCTCGAGAAGCTCGACCGCATCTTCGCCTCGCGCAGCCCGGCCCAGACCAACGGCGACGTGGAGCCGTTCGGGCGGCTGGTGGCGCGAAGCGCCTGCATGAAGCGGCTGTTCGCTCAGATCCGTGCGGTGGCCGATTCCGACCGCACGATCCTGCTGTGCGGCGAGAGCGGTACGGGCAAGGAGCTGTTCGCCGAGGCGATTCACCAGCAGAGCCGGCGCAAGGACAACCCGCTGATCCGCTTCAGTTGCGCGGCGCTTCAGCCCAGCGTGCTGGAGAGCGAGCTGTTCGGCCACGAGCGCGGCGCGTTCACCGGCGCGCATCGCCAGAAGGCCGGCCGCTTCGAGCTGGCCAACACCGGAACGATCCTGCTCGACGAGGTGGACGACATCCCGACCGAGGTGCAGGTCAAGCTGCTGCGCGTGGTCGAGCAGCGCGAGTTCGAGCGCGTCGGCGGCGAGACCCCGGTCAAGGTGGACGTGCGGCTCATCTGCGCCACCAAGCGCGACCTGCTGCACCTGGTGAAGGAGGGGCGTTTCCGCGAGGACCTGTATTACCGGCTGAACGTGATCAGCCTGAACATCCCCCCGCTGCGCGAACGGCGCGAGGACATTCCCGTGCTCGCGCAGCACTTCATCGAGAAGCACAGCGCGCTCGCCGGCGAACGCAGGATCACGATCTCCTCGCACGCACTCGACGAGTTGATGCGCCATTCCTGGCCCGGAAACGTGCGCGAGCTCGAGCACGTGCTCGAGCGGGCGCTCGCGTTCTGCGGCGGCGACGAAATCCTGCCGCCGCACATCCTGCCGCTGACCGGCGAACAGTCTGACGCGGGCGCGGCGCCGGCTCTGGAGCTGGCCGAGGTCGGCAAGCACGGGCTGAACGAGACCGTTTCGGACATCGAGCGCCGGCTGATCCTGATGGCGCTGCGGCAGTGCGGCAACAACCAGGCGCGCGCGGCGCAGCGCCTGGGCATTCCGCGCACCACGCTGCGCGACAAGATGGCCAAGTACAACATCCCCTGCGGTTGAGTGAGGCGACCGGCGCCGCTCGCGGACGATTGCAATTTCATCCCGGTCGCCGGCGCGATCGACCGAGCTTTCGAGACGTGGAGTCAGGTCACTCGGGCCGGCGCGGCTTGTGCGCGCTTGCACCCACCGGGGCCGGTGACGCCGCCGCGGCCTCGTTCAGCGCCGCGCCGGTCTCGAAGAACTTGAGCTGGCGGCGTTCGAAGATGTCCTTCTGAAGCTCGCCGTCGATGGGGATCGGGTACTGCCCGCAGAAGCAGGCGGTGCAGAAGTCGCCGCGGTGTGCGTTGAGCGCCCCGAGCATGCCCTCGAGCGAGAGGTAGGCGAGTGAGTCCACGCGCAGAAACCAGCGGATTTCCTCGACGCTGCGCTCGTTGGCGACGAGCTCATCGCGGCGCGGGAAGTCGATCCCGTAGTAGCACGGATAACGGATCGGCGGGCTGGCCACGCGCAGGTGAATCTCCCGGGCGCCGGCGTCGCGCAGTGACTGCATCTTGCCGCGCGTGGTCGTGCCGCGCACGACGGAATCCTCGACCACGATCAGCCGTTTTCCCTCCACGCTGGCGCGGATGGCGTTGAGCTTGAGCTTGACCGTCAGGTCGCGGATGGTCTGCGTGGGCTGGATGAACGACCGCCCGACGTAGTGATTGGTCGTGAACCCGCGGCCGATCGGGATGCCGGACTGCTCGTGGTATCCCAGTGCCGCGCACCGTGCGCAATTCGGCACCGCCACGACCAGGTCCGCGTCGACCGGCGCCTCGCGCGCCAGCGCACGCCCGAACGCCTTGCGCACCAGGTGCACGCTCTCATTGAAGACGCGGCTGGCGGGGTCCGCGAAATACACCAGCTCGAAGATGCACTGGGCGCGCGGCGCGGCCTGCGGCTCGGCGAAGCGCCGGCTGTGGATGCCACTCCGCGTGAGCGTGACGATCTCTCCCGGCTCGACGTCGCGCACGTACGTCGCGTCCACGATGTCCAGCGCGCAGGTCTCGCTCGCGGCGACCCAGGCGTCGCCGAGCCGCCCGAGGCACAGCGGCCGGTTGCCCGACGGGTCGCGCGCCGCCTCGATGCGGTCCGGGTACAGCACGAGCAGGCAGTACGAGCCTTGCACCTGCCGCAGCACGGCGCCGAGCGGGTCCGGCTGCTCGCGGAACTCCAGCCGCGCCAGCATGTGCAGGATGATCTCGGTGTCCGAAGTCGTCGTGAAGATGTGGCCCTGCTGCTCGTACGCCTCGCGCAGCGCGCGGGCGTTCACGAGGTTCCCGTTGTGGCAGATCGCCACCTGGCCCATTGCCGCGCTGACCAGCAGCGGCTGCGCGTTCGAGCTGCTGCACGAACCGGTAGTGGAATAGCGCACGTGCCCGATCGCCATCGGATTGCGGACGCGCGCCAGGGCCTCCGGCCGCAGCGCGTCGGTCACCAGGCCCATGCCGACCACGCGCTCCAGTCGCGAGCCGTCCGAAGTGCACACGCCCGCGGATTCCTGCCCGCGGTGCTGCTGCGCGTAGAGGCCCAGGTAGGTCAGCTCGGCCGCGTCGGCGTGATTCGCGACGCCGAACAGCCCGCAGTGATGGCGGACGGACGACACACCGCTCCTTCAGCTTCGCGAGGATTCGGTCCGCGCGCATGTTACCACATCGCCCCGCCCGCGCCATTGACCCGCCTGCGACGTGCCCGATAATGGCCCGCGGTTTCGAACGCGGTCTGAACGTACGCAATCGGTCTTTGCTCGCGGATCGGGGCACAGCGGCGTGTACGCTTCCCGCTCGCAGTTCTGCGCTCAGCCTACGCCGGCCCGATCCCGCGGCCGCGCGGCCGTCGCCTGCCTGCTTCCGCTCGTCTGCTCGGTCGTCTGCTCGCTCGGCGCGCCTTCGGCCGCGGCGCAAGTCGGAGCGCAGGTCGCCTACGAAGACGAAGAGCCGCTGCTGCCGGACGCGATCAGCGAGCTGGACGTGACGCTGCGGGCGCGCTTCGCGCGGCAATGGCGGCAGGACGACGGCACGCTCGTCGTGCTGCTCACCGGCGGGTTCCAGCTCGACATGGGCCAGCGGCGGCTGTCCGCCGTCGATGCCGTGGTGTGGATCACGCCGCGGCACGCCGAGGACGGCCGCAAATTCTACGAATTGACCGTGTATCTGTCCGAAGAGGCGGAAGTGCGCGAGATCGGCGGCTCGACGGTCGAGGACCGCGTGCTGCTGGTCAGCAACATCCGCACCTCCGGCCGCATCACCAAGCTGCACGACGCGCATTCGCCGGAAGTGCTGGAGGACTCCGATCTCTACCAGCGCGCCGTCGCCGACCGCGCGCGGATCGAGGCGCTCCTCGAACAGCAGGGGGCCGCGGGCACGGAAGTCGTCAGCCCCGAAGAGCTGCGCCGCCGGGCGCAGAAGCCGGCGCGCGTGATTTTCTATCGCCTCTCGGGCGGCGTCGAGCCCGCGCAGACCGAGCAGGGCGACACCGTCTTCGTCGCCACAAACGGGGTCTACTTCTCCCAGACCGGCACGCCCGATGCGCCGGCGCTCGTCATCCAGGCGCAGAACGCGGTGATCTTCCCGGCGGCGACGTCGGCGGCGCTGTTCCTGGGCGAGGAAACCGGGGAGGAATCGGACACGGAGGCCGCCTCGCAGCCGATCGAGGGCGAGGCCGAGGCAGGCGAGGAGCGCCCCGTCGAGCGCACGCCGACGGCGGCGCCGGAGGCGATCCGCCGGCAGATTCGCGGCGTGTACCTGGAAGGCGACGTGGTGCTGACGCTCGGCGAGCGGGTCGTGCGGGCGAGCCGGCTGTACTACGACTTCGAGATGGACCGCGCGCTGATGCTCGACGCGGTGTTTCGGACGGACCTGCCGGAGCGCGGCGTGCCGCTGTACGTCCGCGCGGATGAAATCCGGCAGCTTTCGGCGCGCGAATTCTCGGCCGACAAGGCGCGGGTCAGCACCAGCGAGTTCTACACGCCGCACTACCACGTCGGCGCGGAGCGGATTTACTTGCGTGACCGCACGGCGCGCGACGCCGGCGGGCGGGCCGCGGGGCCGCTGCGCGGCGAATACGAGCTGCGCAACGCGACGCTGAACGTGGAGAACTGGCCGTTGCTCTGGTGGCCGTACAGCCAGGGCGACGTGGAGCAGAGCGAAACGCTGCTGCGGCGCATCCGCACCGGCTACAGCAGCGACAAGGGCGTCGAATTCGAGAGCGCCTGGTACCTGTTCAACCTGCTCGGCCTCAAGCCGCCGCCCGGGTACGACGCGACGCTGAAGCTCGATTATTTCTCGGATCGTGGCCCAGCCGCGGGCGTCGACGTGGACTATGAAACCGCGGAGCAGTTCGGGCTGTTCCGCTCGTACTACGTCAACGACCACGGCGAGGACAACCTCGGGCCGCTGCGCCGCGACCAGGAAGAGCCGGACAACGACAACCGCGGCCGTGTGCTGTGGCGGCACCGTCACTACCTGCCGAACGACTGGGAGGTCTCGCTGGAGTTCGCGTACGCGAGCGACCCGTACTACCTGGAGGAATGGGAGAAGTCCGAGTGGTTTGAGGGCAAGGACCAGGAGAGCGCCGTCTACCTGAAGCGCGCCAAGGACGTGGATGCGATCACGCTGCTGGCGAACTGGCGTACGCTCGATTTCGAGACGCAGACCGAGCACCTGCCCGAACTCGTTTACCGGCGCCTCGCCGACACGTTCCTCAGCCCGGTGAACCTGTACCACGAGTCGCGCGTCGGCTCCGTGCGCTACAAGCTCGACGACCGCCACTTCGTCGACGCGCCGCGCTACAGCGCCGTCGGCGACACCGACGTCACGTTCCGCACCGGCTTCCGCGAAGAGGCCGAGCTGCCGCTCAAGCTGCCCGGCCTGAACGCCGTCCCGTTCAGCAGCTTCAACGGCTATTTCTGGGACGGCATGCCGCTGCGCGACGGGAGCCTGTGGCGCGGCGTGGGCGTGCTCGGCGTGCGCGGCGGCGGGTGGCTGGCGCGGGTCTTCGACGAGATGAAGTCCGACCTGTTCGACATCAACCGCGTGCGGCACATCATCCAGCCGCACTTCGTCGCCTGGTGGTCGGCGAGCAACCTGCGCTCCGAGTACGTCACGCCGTTCGACGAGGGCGTTGAGACCATCGACGATTTCTACGGAGCGGCGGTGGGCGTGAAGCAGACGTGGCAGACCAAGCGCGGCGCGGGCGACAAGCAGCGCACGGTCGATCTGCTCACGCTGGACTTGGAGATCGGCGGGTTCGGCAGCGCGCAGCACGACGAATTCTCGAACGGCTATGCCAACCCGATCCGCCCGGAGGACAGCCGCAGCCGCAACTACGCCTCGCTCGACCTGGTGTACCGTCTGAGCGACACGACCAGCTTCCTGTACGACCTGAACTTCGACCTGAACGACGGCAAGCTCGACCGGCACGACATCTCGCTGGCGGTGGAGCGCAACCCGCGGCTCTCGTATGTTTTCGGATACCGCCACGCGGGCGACATCGACAGCGACCTGATCGGCGGCGGGTACAACTACAAGCTCAACGAGAAGCACATCACCTCGGTGCGCATCTGGTACGACCTGGACCGCGGGGAGCTGGGCGAGATCGCACTGATCTACATTCGCAAACTGCCGCGCTGGTACGTCGGCATCAACCTCGAGTTTGACGAGGTGTTCGACGAGATGAGCGTGTCCGTGTCGATGTGGCCGGAGGGCATCCCGGAGTGGACGCTCGGCTCGCGCCGCTTCACGGGCCTGGCCACCAGCACCGGGATCAAGCCCTGAGAACGCGGACGCCCGACCGACGCGCGGTACGAGTTGCGAGTGACGTGTTGCGAATTACAGGCGCGAACGACGCTCGGCCGCCTGGCCCGATTCGCACGCCAACCACGCTGACCCCTCCCGCCGCAGCGGCGCCAGCGCGACGCGAAGCTCGGCCGTGCCGGCGCGGACTCTCCATTGCTCCCTATGCTCATCCGCGGCGACGCGGATTGGCGGGACAGCCTCACCCCCACGCGCCAGCGTCAGCAACCGGATCGGCAGCGGGCCGGAGACGTGCACTTCCAGTACGGGCGACGGCCGCAGTTCAGCGTAACCGGGCGAGCAGAATCCCTGGACGCGGTCCGGCCCCGCGACGCGGCGCGTGATTTCGGCGCGGAGCTCGCCGCCATGCGCCGCGACCACCGCCAATCCGAACGCTCCCGCGGGCGTCTCCAGCCGCGCGGCCAACTTCTCAACGTCGAATTGCAGCGGCACGTCCGGCATGTGCCAGCGCAGCGTCGCATCCAGCGCTCCCTCGCCGAGCAGGTCGTCCACGACGAGCCATGCGTCCTGCGGGAGCAGCAGGACGGTGCGACGGTGCAGCACGCGCCAAGGCGGGCGGTCGTAGTCGAGGCATACGCCTTCGAACACCTGCACACCGTCCGCTCGCGCGCACTCGAACCGCAGCAGCCTCGCTTTCGGCCAGGGGAACCAAAGGAAGCGCGAGACCGGCTCGATCGGATCGTGTTCGCCCACCTGCACCGTGTTGTGCGCGGCGAGCGACTTGAAATACTCGGCGAGCGCGGGATTTTCGGGCGTGTAATACTGATAGGTTCCCGCGTCGCAAAGCGCGTTCTGCCCACACCACCAGAGGTCCAGGTGCAATGAATCGCGCTGCCCCGGCCGATCGCGATGCGTGTGGCAACGGATCATCGCCCAGCTTTCGACGCCGCGCAGCGTGTAATAGCCGCCCGAATCGAAGCGGGCGGATGCGGGCTGCGGCGCGCCGCGGCCCGCGGCCGCGTCACAAAGCGGCGCTTCGTTTCCGAACAGCCAGAGCAGGTCCTCATCCCACGGCCCCGGCGGCAGCAGCCGCGTGCGCGCGGCGAAGAAGTGCGCCGCCTGGACGACCGGGCGATAGTCGGCAGGCGCGCACTCGCTCAGCGGCAACACGTACGCGCCGTCGTTGTTGCCGTAGTTCGGCAGCCGCCCGGTGGACGGGTCCATCATCTGGAACAGGAACTGCGCCGCGCGGCCCACGTGCTCGTACGCGTCGCGCGGGAACGGCTCGCCCGCCAGCTCCGCCAGGCGCAGCGACAGCAGGCATCCGTGCAGAGCGACGCGCTGGTAATTCATCGAGTGCTGGACGTAGCTGCCGTCGGCGTAGAACTGGCGGCGAACCTCACTCAGCAGCACCCGCCGGCCGAGCGCCAGCCAGCGGCGCGCATCGCGGAACTCGGGAAACAGCGTCGCCGCGAGGATCAGGCCGCTGGCTTCCGAGATGGCGTGGTTGTTCTTCTGCGAGATGGCGTAGTCGATGTGATGCGCGACGCGGTGGCCGGTCGCCCATGCCAGTCGGGCGAATGGCAGCCAGCGTTGGGGGCCGGCGGTTTCGTCGTCCGCCAGCGCCCAGAACCCCAGCGCAAGCGCGATGAGCCGCACCGACGATTCCTGTCCGCACTTCCAGTTCGGTCCGCAAAAGGGCGGGTTGGCGTGCATCCAGGAGTCCACCCAGCGCCAATACAACTGGGCGGCGTCCGCGGCGGAGTGGCCGCGGGCGGCGGACCGCGCGAGGTCGATCGCCCACGCGGCGCGCGACGGCTCCCAGAGCGTGCGAATGTCGCCCTGGTGCGGGTCGAAGTCCGGAAGCTCGTACCACGCGCGATCGCCGGGCGCGCGTTGTCCCGTGAAGGCGTTCGCGTGCCAGTCGATCGCGCCGGGCGACGGGGTGCTGCAAAAGAGCACGCAGCGGCCCTCACGCAGCAGCGCAACGCGCTCCGCCAGCGCCGGCGTCCGATTCGCGGCGGCGCCTGCGATCTCGGGTGGAATTCGTGGCGGATTACCAAGGGAGAACAAAAACGGGACGCGCTGCCCGCGCTTGAACGCCGCGTAGCTCTCCGGCGCCGCCGGCGTCTCCGCATCGAGGATGTCGCGAAGGGCGATTGAATCCCAGCTTCGTGCTGCGAAGACGCGCCGCTCGACGCCCAGCCTCTTCTTGAGCGCGAGTCTGGCCCGCGTGAGCGCAAAGCCCGGCCCGAGGTAGCGGAGAATGTACGCAGCCGTCCGCAGCGGGCTCACGTCGCGCTCAGCTCCGGCGCCGGACGCTCGGGAGCCGGGGCCTCGGTGCGGAACGAGACCGAGACGCCTTCCCGCGCCGAACGCACGGCCGCGAAGCTCGCCCGCGTGACCAGCTCCAGCTCGTCGAACGGAATTACGGGCGGTCCGCCGGCACGCACCGCCTCGATGAACGCGCTGACCTCCCCGTTGTGCCCCTTGTCCTGGCGGATCGACATGCGCGGCGCGGCGGGCCAGTCATATGCCACCAGCCGCCGCCAGTTGTCGATCACCAGCACGCGGCCCTCGCTGAAAATTTCGACGCGCTCCTTGGGATACGACTTCGGCCCATTGGCCCAGTAGTGCAACGACGCGAGCGAGCCGTCGGCGAGCGTGAGGATGACCGACATCTTGTCGTCGCGCGGCCGCGGCGCCGCCGGGCCGAACATGGCCGCCTGGACGCTGGTGATCGGGCCGCCGACCAGGTGCATCGCCAGGTCGATGAAATGGCAGCCCTCGCCGATCATGCGGCCGCCGCCGGCCTCGGCGTCCTGCGTCCAGTGCTCGGGCGGGATGGCACCGGCATTCACGGTGATCTGGATCGCCAGCGGGTGCGAGCGTGACGCAAGCAGCCGCTTGACCTCGACCGTGTGCGGGGCGAAGCGGCGGTTGAATCCGACCATGAGCTGCCGATCGGGACGGGCCGCATAGGCGGCGCGCACGCGTTCCAGACCCTCCTCGTCGATCGCGAGCGGCTTCTCGACGAACACGTGCTTGCCGGCTTCGAGCGCTTCGGCGGCCATCGCCGCGTGGGCGCCGTGGCGCGTGGCGATGAACACGGCGCTGACGCGCGGGTCCGCGAGCACGGCGCGGGGGTCGCTCGCGGCCGACTCCGCCTCGAACTTGCGGGCCGAGTGCAGGCCGGTGACGCCGCCGGCGCTGGCGACGTAGGCGATTTCCGCGCCGGCCTTGCGGATCGCCGGCAGGAGCACGAGGCGTGTGAAGTTGCCGGCGCCAATGACACCGACGACCGGTCGCGCTTTGCCGCCGTTGGTGAGGATGTTCCGGGACGCCCGAACGACGCGCTGCACGGGGGCGGTCTGCTCGGGGTAGGAGAAGACCGCGCCCAGCGTGCCCGGGTCGTTCAGCACCGCCTGGTAGGCTTCGGCTGCGCTGGCGTGCGGAACCGTGCGCGAGATGAGCGGCTCGACCGAGAGCTGCCCGCCGGCGATCGCGTCGAGCACGGCTTCGAAATTGCGCGCGACCGTCCAGCGCACGTATGGACGCGGGTAGTCCCGCCCGTGCGTTTCGTACGAGGGGTCATAGCGCCCGGGGC
>JABRWC010000053.1:0-40157 GCA_039961675.1 Phycisphaerae bacterium | reverse complement strand
GCGCTGGACCGAACATCATTGTACGTTTCGAAGCCTTGATCCAAGCCGAACTCGCGGTTCAGCACGAACGCAGCCGTCTCCGCGTGCGTGCGCCAGCCGGCTTGCCGCAGCGTTTCGGCCAGCGTCTCGATCGCGGGCTGAAGCTGGAAGATGGCGTTGTCGCGCAGTTTGTGCACGAACGGCTCGGTCGCGGTGAGCAGGCTGGCATGCGCGGGGAGCGTCAGCGGGGCCGACGTGATGCACTGCTCGAGCAGAACGCCTTCGCGCGCCAGGCGGTCGATGTTCGGCGTCTTCGCGCCGGCGAACCCGTAGCAACCGAGACGGTCCGCGCGCGTCGTGTCGATCGAGATGAGCACCACGTTGAAGTTCGGGGTGCTCGGCGGACCGGCCGGCGGACGCCCGCAACCCGCCGCGACCAACAGACAGGAGACCGCCACCGCGGCAGACACCGCACTCGCCCGCCGCAATGAACAGAGTTTGACGCGCACCGTCGACCGCTCCTCGCCTTGCAATGCGCGGCCTCGGGCCGCGGACCGGGCGGAATTCTATAGCGTGATTCGGCTCGCGGCGAATCGCTCGCCAAATCGCGTCGTGGCTGCGATACTTCCGCGGCAATCGAGCCGCATTTTGCTCGGCGATGCAGGATTCGCCGTCGTGAACGACGACGCCCGACCGTCCGCGCCTGCGCTGCCGGCGCCGCTGCTGTCGCCCGCGGCGGCGTTCGCGGTCGGCATTGTCATCGCAGCGACAGCGCCGGCCGGCGCGCGCTGGCTGGTCGCCGCCGCGTACATCGCGCCCGTGGTTGCCGGCGTCGGCGCGGTCGTCGCCGACAGCGCGCTGCGGGCTGGGTTGCGGGAATCGGCGCGCGTCCTCCCGGCGCTGTTGCTGGCGCTCGCGGCGGCCGCCGCCGGATACGCGCGCTACACGGCGGCGGCGGACCTCCCGGCCGATCACGTGGCGCACCTGACGCAGCGCGAACCGGTGCTGATGCGCCTCGCCGGCCGGGTTGTCACGGCGCCGCAGGAATCCGGCCCGGAGAAGCGCAATCCGTATCTTCCGTTTGACCCGCCGCCGCGAACGCGCTTTCTCGTCGAGGCGACCGAGCTGCGAAACGCCGATCCACCGGTCGCGATTCGCGGACTCGTGCGCGTCGCAGTGGAGGGCGAATCGCCCCCGATCGGAATGGGCGACGCGGTGCAGCTCACGGGCTGGTTGCACCGGCCGATCGGGCCGCGGAATCCGGGCGAGACGGACTGGGCGCGCTGGAGCCGCCTTCAGCACATCTACGCCGGCCTGACGGTCGAATCCGTCGAGCACGTCGTGCGGTTGGACGCCGGCGGATCGTCCTGGCGACGGCTGCTGGGGCGGGCGCGGGCGGCCGTGCGCGCGCTGCTGATCGAGCCCGGCGGCGAGCAGGGCGGCGAAGACGTGAACGGAATGCTGGACGCCATGGTGCTCGGGCAGCGCTCGTCCGCAACGCGCGCCGTCGACGAGGCGTTCCTGCGGACCGGCGCGATGCACCTGCTCTCGGTCTCGGGGCTGCACGTGGGCGTGCTGGCCGGCGCAGGCTGGTGCGTCTCCCGGCGCCTGTTGCGGCGCAGCCGGACCTCGTCCGCGGTGTCCACGATCCTGCTGATCGGCCTCTACGCGTTCGTGGTGGCCGAGCCGAATGCGCCGATCCTGCGCGCGGGAGTCATGGGCCTGCTGGCCTGCGCCGCGGTTCTGCTGCGTCGGCCCATGAACGGCCTGAACTGGCTCGCCGCGGCGCTGCTCGGCGTGCTCGCGATCGACCCGTTCGAGCTGTTCCGCGCTGGGTTTCAGCTTTCGTTCCTGCTGATGCTCGTGCTGATCACGATCGTGCCTGTGGTCCACCGGCGGCTCGTCCGGCGCGGCGACAAGCTCGGCCCGCCGGCGGACGCCGACACGCTGCGTTCCCTGGTTCTGCGGCGAGCCCGGGAATGGACGCTGGGGTTGCTGGCAGTGAACGCGGTTTGCTGGCTCGTCGCGGCGCCGCTTACACTGTGGCATTTTGGGAGGATCGCCCCCTGGGGAGCGGTGCAGTCGCTGCTCATCACGCCGCTGTCCGTGCTCGTGATTGTGCTGGGGTTCGTCGCGGCGCTTGTCGGCCTGATCTTCCCGCCGCTGTCCGCGCTGGCACAGGAAGCCCTGCGCTCAGCTTCGGCCGGATTGCTCACCGTCGTACAGGCTCTTGCGGAAGTTCCGGGCGCGGTGATTGAAACGCCGCCGCCGCCGGGTTGGCTAACGCTCTGGACTTACGCCCTTTTGGCGGCCGGCGTCGTGGCGCTGCGGACGCGGGCGATCAGGGCCGCGCCGCAAGCCCGCTGGACGCGGATTCCGCTGGCCGCCCTGATCGGCGGCTGCGTACCGCTGACCGCAGCCTGGCTGGCGTGGAGCATCGGGCTCGGCGCCGGGCGCGACGGTGAATTCCGCCTGGCGGTGCTGGCGGTCGGCGACGGAAGTGCGACGCTGTTGCTCGCTCCCGGCGGCGAGTCGCTGCTCTACGACGCGGGAACGATCCACAACTTCGACGTCAGCCGGACGGTCACCGCGGCCGCCCGAAACATGGGGATTCGAGCGTTCGATCGCGCCCTGGTCTCGCACGCGAACTTCGACCACTACAGCGGCGTCGCCGCGACGCTGGAGAAGCTGCCCGCGCGCCGCCTCAACCTCCACGCGGCGATTGTCGCCGAGGCGGCCGATCTGCCCGCCGTACGCGCATTCCTCGAATCGCTGCCGCGCGACGCACCGCCGATCGAGCCGCTGGGCGCCGGTGAACGCTTCACGCTGGGTCCGGCAGAGTTCGAGGTGCTGTGGCCCACGCCGGAGTTCCTTTCCGGCGGCGCGTCGGAAAACGACCGCTCACTCGTGCTTCTGGTTCGCGTTCACGGTGCGCGAATTCTTCTCACCGGTGACATCGAACGCGCCGCGATCCGCTCGCTGCTGGACCGGCACGCGGCCGGGCGGATCGACCTTGCGGCGGACGTACTGGTCGCGCCGCACCATGGGAGCGTCCTTCCGGGTGACACGCAGCGATTCCTGGCCGCGGTCGATCCCGGCTTGATCGTCGTCTCTAGTGGCAAGCCGCGGGCGAAGTTCGAGGCCCTGGCGCGCGAGACGCTCGGCGACCGGCGGCCGGTGCTGCTGACCGACGAAGTCGGCGCGATCATCGTCCGTGTTACAGAGGCGGGCCGCGTCGTGACCGAGACGCTGTTCGCGGGCGAATGACGGTGGTCGCGGGGCGCGTCGGACTCGGAGGTCCGACGCTACGGAACGCCGAGCTCCGTGCGCAGCGCGCTGTCAAGCTCCGGCGTCGCAAACTCGAAACCCGTCGACAACAGCCTCGCCGGAAGCACGCGGTTCCCTTCCAAAAGCAACCGCTGGCCCATTTCGCCCAGCGCCGCCCGTACCAGCAGCGCTGGCGCTGGAATCAGCGTGGGGCGACGCAACACGCGCCCGAGCGTCTGCGTGAACTCCCGGTTCGTCACCGGCCGCGGCGCGACCGCGTTTACCGGACCGCTCAGCGTCTCGGCGACGAGCGCGAACTGAATGACATGAAGCAGGTCCGTCAAGCCAATCCAGCTCATGTATTGACGCCCGGCGCCGACGACCCCGCCCAGCCCGAGCCGGAAGGGCGTGAGCATCTTCGCCAGCGCTCCGCCGCGCGGCGTCAGCACAAGCCCGATGCGCAGGTTCACGACGCGGATGCCGGCGTCCGCGGCCGGTTGTGCGGCGCGCTCCCACTCGATGCAGACCTCCGACAGGAAGCCCGTGCCCGGCGGACTGGACTCGGTCAGTTCCTCGGCGCCGCGGTCGCCGTAGTAGCCGGTCGCGGACGCCGAGACGAACACGCGCGGCGGCCGGGCTAGCTTCGCGAGCGTTTCGCTCAGTAGGCGAGTCGCCGAGACGCGGCTGATGCGAATGGCGTGCTTGCGGGCCGCGGTCCAGCGCCCCCCGGCGATGTTCTCGCCGCTGAGGTTGATTAGGGCGTGAACGCCGTCGAGTGCAGCGGGATCGAGCTGTCCCTTCGCCGGATCCCAGAAGATGTCGCTGGCATCCGCAGCCGGCGTTCGACGAACCAACCGAATGACCGCATGGCCCTCTTTCGCGAGGCGGTCGGAAAGCGCGGCGCCGACGAGGCCGGAAGCGCCGGCGATCGCGATGCGCAGCGGGCCGCGGGCGTGATTCTTGGAGTCTGCACGACGGCTGGCGGGCGCGGGCATGGATGCAGGATACCCGTGCGTGGGGCCGCGTGGATCGGGGTCGCGGTCGGAGACCGCTTCTACGGGGTCTGGAGTTTCACGGGCATGCACAGACCCGTATGATGCCGGCTCGCACTTCCGTGGACTGGAGGGACGGTCGCATGACCGCAACGACATCGACGCTGCCAGGAACCGGCGCCGAAACGCCGCACGAGCACCGCGCATTCGGCCGGGCATTCTGGATCCTGAACACGATCGAGATGCTGGAGCGGCTGGCGTTCTACACGCTGCGGGTCATGGCGCCGATCTACATCATGCAGGCTGACGACCCCGGCGGACTGCACCTGACCGCGCAGCAGAAGGGTCTGATCTACGCCTGGTGGGCGTTCTTCCAGTCCATCCTTCCAATCGCGACCGGCGGCTTCGCGGACCGCTACGGCTACAAGCGCACGCTCACGTTCTCCATCACGCTGATGCTGCTCGGGTACCTGCTGGTCGCGTTCCTTCGCGACGTGCCGGGTATCAGCAACTTCTGGGCGCTGTTCATTTCGATCATGACGCTGGCCACGGGGACGGCGTTCTTCAAGCCCAGCATCCAGGGTTCGCTGGCCAGTGTGCTGACGAAGGAAAACTCGTCGGTCGGCTGGGGCGTCTTCTACTGGGTCGTCAACGTCGGTGCGTTCGTCGGACATTACCTGCCCGCTCTGTTTCTGGCAGGCGAACACACCAAGGAGGCCTGGCGGAACCTGTTTATCTGTTCCGCCGCGTTCATGTCGCTGAACTACCTCCTGCTGCTCGCGTTCAAGGACGTCCCGAGCGGGGCCTCGAAGACGGATTCGCCCGTGGCCGTGCTGTGGAAGACGATCGTGAACATCCTGGACGCGCGGCTGCTGGTCTGGATGGCCATCATGTCCTGCTTCTGGATGATGATGTACCAGCTCTGGGACCTCCAGCCGAACTTCATCTCCGATTGGATCGACAGCTCGCCGATGGCCCGCGCCTTCGCCGTGCTGCCGGCGTGGGCCTACAACGCCCTCACCGACGAGACATCGCGCGGACCGATGGTCCCGCAGAACGTCCTGCTGAGCCTGAACTCGATGTTCATCATCCTGGGCGTGGTCGGCATGGCCTGGCTGACGCGCAAGATGCGCACGCTCTCGGCGATGTTCGGCGGCATGCTGCTGGCGACCGCGGGCGTGCTGATCGCCGGCCTGACGATGAACGTGTGGATGCTCGTGCTCGGAATCCTGTTCTTCTCGCTGGGCGAAATGACCACCGGCCCCAAGAAGAGCGAATACCTGGGCCTCATCGCGCCGCCCGGCAAAAAGGGCCTCTACCTCGGCTACGTGAATATCCCCGTCGGCGTGGGGGTGTACGTCGGCTCGTGGATCGCGGGCATCGTCTACGGCCACTTCGGCGAGAAGGCGACCCTGGCGCTCAAGTACATCGTCGAGAAGACGGATTACGTCGCGGGCAAGGTCTGGGACGGCGACGTGCACACGCTCGAAGCGCTGGTCGGAGTAAAGCGCACCGCGGCGATGATCAAGCTCCAGGAGATCACCGGGTTGGACGCGGTCGCCGCTACGCAGCTACTGTGGGACACGTACAGCCCGCAGTATTACGTGTGGATCCCGTTCGCCGCGATCGGCGTCGTGGCCGCGGTGGCGCTGGCGATCTTCGGCCAGATGGCCAAGCGCTGGAAGGACATGAACGCGTAACAGCGCGAGCGGCGGCGCGAGAGAATCTCGCTCCCGTTGCGATTGGTTCGCGGTCAGAGACCGCTCCTGCCGCCTCGATCTCTCACAGGCGAAGCTTGGCTTGAGCGCCGTTGGGATGGGCCCAGCCGTCATCGGCGGCCCCAGAAGACGGACGCTGCGAGGCCCGTCGGCCGAGGTCCGATGCCACGGCACAACGTGTATGCCGCGTCAACCGCAAGCCGGCACGCTGCTGGCGCTGCGCAGCCGCGGCGCGAGCGCCGTCGCCGTAGCGTAGATTCCGAAGATCACGCCCGACCACACCAGGTCGCCCGCAATGGTGTACTTCAGAAACGGCAGCGCAGCCGCGTAGCACTGTCCCAGCCCCGCCAGCGTCGGCTCGAACATGCGCGTGAAAGCCCAGTGGGCGAAGTTCGTGCTGAGGAAAAACACGCCGCTGCCGGCGAGCGCCGCGGCGCCGACGCGCGCCGGCGACAGGCGTCCCCGCAGCCAGCGCCGCCAGGCCAGTGGCGCAAGCATCGCCGCGTAAACCGTGAGCATCACGCCGGGCGTGTAACCGCCGATGATGCTGTCGCCGATCAGCATGGCCGTCAGCGGCACGGCCGCCGCCACCCACACGCGCCGGAAGTAGAAGCCGGCGAACAGCGCGGCCGCGGCCAGGGGGGTGAAGTTCGGGGCGTGCGGTGCGATACGGGCGACGACGCACAGCGCAACCAGGGCCGCGAATACGGCGACGTACGGCAATTGCTCTCGCTTCATGGTCCTTCTCTCCGAGTCAGTCTCTCCATTGGTCATACTTCCACAGCGCTACGTCCCCCGGCCTCAGCACCTCGACCCCGCAACTGCGCGTCGCGAGCCGATCGTTCACGCGAAAGACCCAGTTTCGCGCGTCCGACCCGCCGGACCGGTTCGCGAAACCGTCGATCTCGGTCACCAGCGCGGTCTCCCCGTTGCCGCTGATGCGAAACTCGATCCCCGGCTTGCTCTCGCGCGCGAGCTTGAGCGCGTCGAGCACGGTCAGACCGTCCTTCCAGGGCAGCGCGTTGTAGTGCTTTTCGACGTCGTTGCCATAGTCCAGGATCACCCGAACCGTCGTGGGCGGCGCACTTCCACTGAACCCGCTTGCCGCAGCCGCGAGAAGCATCGCGACCACGGGCGCCAGCCAACGCAAGCCGCGCATCTGCGACGACCGGATTCCGGTTGAAAAACCGCGGGCCATCCGCCTCGTCCACGCGTGAATCAGCCGCCCCGACCAGGCGGCATTGTAACTTCCGGTCGTGCTCGTACCAGCCGCCAGCCGGAATCCGTAAGTCGACTCTGTGTGCCGGGGCGCCCATTCAGCGGGCGCTCCCCTACCCCGGCTCAGGTCATTCCGGCCCGGCGGGTTTGCAGATTTCGAGCAGGTTGTGGGTCAGGTCGTCTTTCGGGAGCGCCTGCGAGACGTTTCGCAACGCGGCATGCGCCGCGCCGAACTCGCCCCGCTGATATTCGAGAAACGCGTGCAAGAACAGCACCTCCGGTCCTACCCGCGCCGTGCGCGCATGCTCGGCGAGTGCGTCCGTGAGTCGGTCCAGCGTCCCCGGCACCACGTAGTACCGATCCAGCTCCAGCGGCACGTACAGCAGCTTGGGCTGAAGCTGAAGCGCACGTCGCAGCGCTGCCGCCGCTTCGGAATAATGTCCCAGCGCAAGCCGCGCCTGCGAAAGGTGAATCCGGCACGCGGGGTCTCCCTGGTCGAGCTGCGCGGCGAGCGTGAATTGCACGACCGCCCGGGCCGCGTCACCCGCGGCGAGCAGGTCCAAACCGTCGGCCAGCGCCTGTTCGTGGCGCGACAAGAGGCGCTCGCGCCGGCGCTGCGTGTCCGTCTCGCTCATCCACCGGCGTCGCTCGTAGCGCTCGTCGTAGCGGCCGGAAAAGTAGGCATCGGCGATCGCCCACGGCGCCGAGAACGGCCCGTAGCCGTAACCGGCTACGAACGGGCCACCGAAACCGGGCGCGCCAAGTTCACGGTGCCGGCGTGCCCAGTCCCACAGCTCGAGCTCCTGGCGTGTCGAGCGCGGCTCCACGACGGTCACGCGGTCGGATTCGTCGCTGCGCGATGATTCGGATGGCGCGCTCTGCTGGCCGTCGGTGCGCTGGGCCGGAGGAATGATCCGCGTGGGGACACGCCGCGTGTCGCGATTATTCGTAGGCGGCCCGTCGGCGACTGCGGGTAACGTAATCGCGAACAGCAGGCCCAGGCTCGTCAGGACGCGACGCATCGAGCAGGACGACATGGCGCAATCTCCCGCTACGGTCAAGCCCGCACACGATGATACCTTGGCGGCCAGCCGGATTCACGAGCAGTTGGCGGGGCGTGCGGCGTCACCAGGAGAGCCGATTCGCGCTTGTGCGGTTTCAATGCGCGGCCAAGCCGGGTAAAAGGCATGGGGCGAGCCTGAGACGGCAGCGGCCGGAAGGGCGCACGAGATTAGGGGAACCGGGGATCGGGTTATGTCCGTCACCGACGCGCTCGTGCTTCAGAACGTGACCAAGCGATACGGGTCGCACACGGCCGTGAACCGGCTGAGCCTGCGCGCTCCGGCGGGCGAGATTCTGGGGTTTCTCGGGCCGAACGGGGCCGGCAAGACCACGACGATCCGCATCATCATGAGCATCCTGTACCCGGACGAGGGCGAGGTCCGGATACTTGGTCAGCCGCGCGCCACGGACGTCAAGGACCGCATCGGCTACCTGCCCGAGGAGCGCGGGCTGTACCGCAAAATGACGGTCGACGGGACGCTGCGCTATTTTGGTCGTCTCAAGGGGCTCTCGGGCAAGGACCTGAATACGCGCATCGGTGCGGCGCTGGAGCGCGTCGGCCTGGCCGAGTGGCGGCGCAAGAAGGTCGAGGCGCTTTCGAAGGGCATGCAGCAGAAGCTCCAGTTCGTCGGCGCGGTGCTGCACCAGCCCGAGCTCGTCATCCTGGACGAGCCGTTCACGGGGCTGGACCCGCTCAACACCGAGACGCTGCTGGAGCTGATGGCCGAGTTGCGGGCGCGCGGCGCGACGGTCATCTTCTCCACCCACCAGATGGAGACGGCGCAGCGCCTGTGCGACCGGCTGGTGCTGATCAACCGCGGCCGCAAGCTCATCGAGGGGTCGCCCACCGAGATTCGCTCGCAGTTCGCGATGCGCATGCTGACGATCGAGGGCGAGGGAGACTTCCGGGAGCTGGCGAAGGCGCCGGGCGTCGTCGGTGCGCACGTGTCCGCCGGCCAGGCGCGCCTCGAACTGAGCGAAGGCTTCGACCCAAACGAGATTCTGCGGCGGGCGCTCGAGTCGGGGAGGATCGCGCGTTTCGAAGTGCACCGCCCCGATCTGCACGAGATTTTCGTCAAGCTGGTCGAGGCCGACGGCGCCCGGCCGCCCCCCGCGCCAGTCGCTCGCGCGGAGCGCCCGGAGGCCGCCCATGCGTAAGATCGTCACGGTCGCGGTCCGCGAGTTCGTCGAGACCATCAAGACCAAGACTTTCATCATCAGCACGGTGTTCATGCCCATGCTCATCGTGCTCATCATGCTCATGACCGAGCGCATCGCGGAGGTGGCGGAGAACGAGCCGCAGCCCATGCGGACCGTGGCGGTCATCGACGAGACCGGCCGCCTCGAACCGTTCCTGCACAGCGAATTCGGCACGTACAACTCTGAGCATCCGATGCGCCGAATGGAAATCGAGCTGATCCCGCCGGACGCCGCCGCCGCCGACCACCTGCGGGAGCGCGTCCACCGGGGGGAGATTTACGCCTATGTCCGCGTGCCGGCTGAGGCGTCGCGCGGCGAGGCCGCGTGCGAGCTGGGCGCGCAGGATTCGCAGATCGAAACACAACGCCGCATTCAGCGCCTGGTCGAATCCGCGATCGTGTCGCTGCGTTTCGCCAGCGCCGACCCGCCGATCGAGCGTTCGCGCGTGGAGCAGCTCCAGGCGGACGTGCCGTTCCGCGTGGTGGACGTGCGCACGGGCCGCGACGCGACCGGCAACGAGCTCGTGCGCTTCATGACGCCCTTCGCATTCATGTTCCTGCTGTTCATGGGCACGCTGAACATCAGCCAGGGACTGCTGACCGGACTGATCGAGGAGAAGAGCTCGCGCGTGATTGAGGTGCTGCTCTCGGCGGTCAGCCCCACGCAGCTCATGGCGGGCAAGATCCTGGGCATGGTCTCGATCGGGGCGCTGCTGATGGTGATCTGGGCCGGCACGGGGTACTACGCGGCCCAGTCGCGCGGCATGGGCTACCTGGTGCAGGTGTACCAACTGCAATACCTGGCGCTGTACTTCGTGCCGGGCTTCCTGCTCATGTCGGCGATCCTGGCGGCCATCGGCTCGGCCTGCAACACGATCAAGGACGCGCAGAGCCTGGCGTTCCCCGTCACGCTCATCACGATCGTCCCCATGATGCTGTGGTGGCAGATCGCGATGAACCCCAACTCCACCTTCAGCATCGTGCTCAGCTACATCCCGCCCATCACGCCGTTCATCATGATCCTGCGCATCTGCGCCGACCCGAAGACGCCGCTGCTGGAGATCATCGCCACGCTGGTGCTCCTGTGGGCGTCGGTCGGGGCCGCGATCTGGGTTGCGGGCCGCGTGTTCCGCGTGGGCGTGCTGATGTACGGCAAGGCGCCGACGCCGGCGGAGATGCTGCGCTGGGTGCGCTACCGCTAGCGGTCCGTTGCATGAGTGCGGGAGCGCACACCAATTGGCCTCCAAGACCGGCCCGGAGGCCGGCCCCCAATGGGCGGACAATTTCCTCAACGGACGGCTAGGCGTGGCCCAGCGCAGAGGTCCGGGACGAACTCGCCCGGTCCGCCGGACGCGCTCAGTCACGGCCTCGACGCGGCGTCCGACTGGAGTTGCCGCACGCTGGACCGCACGCGCTCGATTTCGGCGTTGCCTGCCGGCAGCGTCTCCAGCGCCGCTTCGGCCAGTGCCAGCACCTCGCGCGCCTCGTCCATCCGACCCGCGCCGACGAGCAGCTCCGCCAGGCTCTCGCCCACGAACGCCACGTACATGTCGCATGGCCCGAGCACGCGCCCGTAGGTTGCCAGCGCCTCGCGCAGCAGCGGCTCGGCTTCGGCGTCATCGCCCTTGCGATGCAGCAGCACACCCAGGCGGTGCGCCGCCCAGGCGACGTTGTCGTGCTCGTCGCCGAGCCGTTCCCGGTACGCGTGCAGCGCGCTTCGCAGCAGCGGCTCGGCCGCGGCAAGATCGCCCTGGCCCATGAGGGCCTTGGCGAGGTCGATCCGCCGCCCCGCGACGTTCAACGGCTCCGGGTCCGGCGCGGCCTCCAGCAGTTCCAACGCAGCCCGGAACCAGTCCGCCGCCGACGCGGGTTCCCCGCGGCTGAGCAGCGTGTAACCGATGCCGGTCATCGGACGCGCAAGATCGACGTGCGCCGGCCCGAGCGCCGCGCGGCGCAGCTCCAGCGTCTGTCGATACAGGGCCTCCGCCTCCGCGAACGCGCCGCGGGCTTGCAGCACGTACGCCAGGGACTCCACGCTGTCCGCGATCCGCACGTCGCCGGCGGGCAGCAGCGCGCGGCGCAGCGCGAGCGCCTCGCTGAACAGCGGCTCCGCCGCCCGGACGTGGCTGCGGTCGGCGAGCAGCTCGCCCAGCCGCTGGAAGCTCTCGGCGACGTCCACGTGCTCACGCCCGTACAGCTCTTCGCGCATCCGCAGCGCCGCGCGGAGGTAGTGCTCCGCCTCGTCGTACATCGCGAGCTGCTGATACGTGCGGCCGATCGCGACGTGCGCCGCCGCCAGCGCCGCCGGATCGTCACGCAGCCGGCGCTCCGCGGCGACGACCGCCTGCGAGAGCAGCAACCGCCGCACGCCCGGATCGGCGCCACGGCCGATGTCGCCCAGCGCGAGCAGCAGTTGCTCAAGCACGGTCTGCACACGCTGCGAAGTCTGCCGCGCGGCGGTCTCCGCGTCGTGGGCCGCCTGCACTTGCGCCAGCACCTGCGCCTGGCGCGAGTACATCAGCGCCAGCTTCACGGCCGACGCGCCCAGCAGCACGATCGCCGCGACCGCCATGCCAACGGGCAGCCGATAGCGCCAGAGCGTTTTGCGCAGCGCATAAAGCCGCATGCCGCGGCGGGCCTCGATCGGCTCGCCGGCGAGGTAGCGGCGGACATCGGCCGCCAGCGCGTCCACCGACGCATAGCGCCGCGCCGCCTCCTTGGCCAGGGCCTTCATCGCGATCGCGTCCAGCTCGCCGGCTACGCGCACGCCCAGCCGCGACGGTGGCTGCGGCACGCGGTTCTGGATCGCGTCGAACAGGTCCGCAAGGGCTTCGTCGAGCGCGAACGGCGGCCGCCCGGTGAGGCATTGGTACAGGATCGCCCCCAGCGCGTAGACGTCGGTGCGCACGTCGACCGCGTCGTTCTCGCCGCGCACCTGTTCGGGCGCGGCGTACGCCGGCGTGCCCACGAAGGCGCTGGAATGCGTCAGCCCGCCCGCGAGCGCTCCGCCGTCGCACAGCTTCGCCAGGCCGAAGTCGAGCACGTGCGGCTGGCCACGCGCATCGACCAGGACGTTGTTCGGCTTGAGGTCGCGGTGAATCACGCCACGCTGGTGCGCGTGGTGCACGGCGTCGCAGATCGCAACGAACGTGTGCAGGAATTCGCGCAGCGGACGCGGCCCGCCGGCGTCGTCCGCGCCGCTCGCCCAACGATCCACCGGAACGCCCTCGACCCACTCCATGACGAGCACCGGCAGGCCTTCGAGCGGCTCGCTGCGAATGACGCCAACGATGTTCGGGTGCCGCAGCCCCAGCAGGGCTTCCAGCTCACGCTCGAAGCGCAGGCGCTGCGAATCGGTCGCGAACACGCCGGCGTTCATGCGCTTGAGCGCGACCACCCGCCCGCTGCGCGAATCGCGCGCCCGGTATACGACCCCCTGCCCGCCGTGACCGGACCGTGCCAGAAGCTCGTACGGTCCGAGCCGCCCGAGCTGCGGCGTCGCCACCGCCTGCCGCACCTTCTCCACCCACGCCGCGTCGTCCAGGCCGCCGTCCTCAGCGTCGGGCGGCAGCGGGGGCCGCCGCGACGAACCGGGCGGGATCGAGCTCACGCCTGGTCCTCCTCGCGAATCTGCTGCGCCACGAGCTCCGCCATGCGCGCGCGGACGCGCTGCCGGACTTTGCGGACGGCGTCCGCCGACATCGACTCGGCTTGCGCCGCTTCTTCCACGGACTGACCCGCGAGCAGCCGCGTGAAGACGGCGATACTCTGCGGCTCGCACGTCTGCCGCAGCGACTCCAGCGCGCGCCGATAGTGGTGTGCCATCCACTCCTGCTCCCAGAGCGGGTCCGGCTCGCTGGACGCGGGATCCGGCGGCTCGGCGACTTCTGAAAGATCTACCGCCGCCGCGGGCCGACCTGGACACCGCCGCCAGGAATTCACCGCGTTTCGCACCGCTGCGCCCAGGTAGTCACGAAAGCGCCCCCGCCCCGGCTGGTATTCGAACGACCGCAGCGTGGTCGCGAGCTTGGTGAGCAGGAGCTGGCGGACATCCTCTGCGTCGCAGTACTGGAGGCCGCGGGCCTGGGCATAACGCACGATCAGCTCGCCGTACTGCGAAGCGAACTGGTTCCATGCGTCGACGTCAGCGGGGTCGCGCACGCGGATGAGCAACGATGGGCGCGTCTGCGAGGGATTCATGCCCGACGCCGGACTCGCGCCGGCTTGCATGCGGCGGACGTGCTGCTCCGGCAAGCCGGACGCTTCCAACTGCTTGAGAATACGCAAGTTGGCGCACGGCCGCAATCAAAAAGCCGTACTCGTGCCCCCGCGGGACTCGCAAAGCTCGCCTGGCGTGTCCCATTCGGCGCAGGGCGCGCGTACTTCCAACGGCGAACCGACGCAGCCGCGGCCGGCGCGTCTTCAAGCCGCAAATGGGAGACGTAACATGTCACTGACTCAACTCCGCGCAACCTGTACGCTGGCATGCCTCTTCCTGGCAGGAGCCCGAACCGCCTGGGCCGGATGTACGACGATCACGTTCGACGAACTGTCCGTCGGTACGGTCGTCACGAGCCAGTATCCGGGCGTCACGTTCAGCGGATGGAACCCCGAGGGCGACCCGGCCGTCGACCCGGTCATCTACAACCCCAACGGAAGCACGACCTCCGAGCCGCAGTGTCTAAGCGCGTCCGGGTCTGTCGACTTCAGCCACGAGTTCATTCGAATCGACTTCGACCGCGACCAGACCGAAGTGACGTTCACGCTTGGCGTGCGGACGGGCTGCTCCGAATCCGATCGGGTCGCGGTGCGCTACTACGAGTACGTCAACAACGCCTACGCGTATCGCGGCACGTTCACGCCGTACGTCAACGGCACGCTGCCCAATGAGCGCGTGCTGGTCTTCGTGCGCGTCACGCGGCCCAACAACCAGCTCTTCCGCCGGATCGAGATCGAAGGCAACCTCGCGTACGGCTGCGGCGACCGCTACGAGTTGATCGACGATCTCTCGTTCGACATCGACAACACCTATCCCGTGGCGGACATCACCAGCCCCGATCCGCTCGGGTGCGTCTGCAACGGCTCGGACGTCATCGGGTCCGCGTACGACCCCGACGGCGGGATCACCAACTACCGCCTCGAAAGGAAAGCCCCCGGTGCTTCGTCCTGGACGCTGATCCGCAGCACCAGCACGGAGGTCATCAACGGAACCTTGGCCACGTGGACCACGTCCGCCGCCACCGGCTACTACACGCTGCGCCTGACGGTCACGAACGAATGCGGTCTGACGGACGAGGACGAAACCGTCGTCTGGCTCGACAAGAGCTTCGACAATTTCGAGCTGCGCGCTCCAGCGGCCGGGGCGATCCTGGCAGGAACCGTCTGCGCCGACGGCACGGCGGAGGACCACTGCGGCGGTTCGTTCACGCTCGAGCATCGGCCGGTCGCGGGCGCGTTCGCGCCGTTCGACTCCATCTACCCGCCGTGGATACGGAACGACCCGCTCGGATCGTGGAACACGCTCGTCGGCACGCCGGACGGCGCGTACGAAGTGCGGCTCACGGCGACCGATGACTGCGGCAACACGGTTTCGTCGCCGATCGTTCCGGTGACGATCGACAACACGGCGCCGGTGGCTGTCATTTCACAACCGACTTCCTGCACGGCCGCCGACGGTGTCATCACGGTTCGCGGCACGGCCAGCGACGCGAACCTCCAGAACTGGACGCTGTACTACACGGGCGGCCCCGCCGCGGGATGGGTGCAACTTGCGACCGGCAACGCGAGCGTCGTAGACGGCGTGCTCAAGGCGTGGAACGTCTCGGCGCTGCCGGCGTGCTGCTACACGCTGCGGCTGGTGGCGACGGACGCGGCGAACGTCAACTGCACCGGGCTGCCGCACCAGACCGAGTACCTGGTGTCGCTGGACATCGGCGCGCCGGAACCGTGCGAAGGCGACGTGGATGGTGACGGCGATGTGGATTTGGCCGACCTCTCCGACCTGCTGACGAACTTCGGGATTGTGTGCCCGTAAGGGCCGCGGCGCGGACCGGAGCGGCGCGAGCTGGTGCCAGCCGCGCGCTCCGGTCCTGTCGCGCGCTGCGTTCCGACCGCGTGTTTCAGGGGGGCGTCGGCGTCTTGCCGAGCACGGGGCGCCGGCGCTCCTGGAGTTGTGGTTACCGGGCCGGTCCTACTGTGCAGCGATGCAATACAGCGTCTGGCGTCCGCGGAGATAAAGCTCTCCGTCCACCGCGGCCGGCGACGCGCTGAACTCATCGTCCAGCCGGTTCACCGCGACGACCTCGTAAGACGGACCCTCGCGAATCACGGTGGTCTGCCCGCTGCGGCCGACGAGGTACACATGGCCGTTCGCCGCCAGCGGCGAGGCGTAGACGTTCTCCAGTCCGTCCACTCGCTCCGGGCCGAAGCGCAGCTCGCCGGACTTCGCGTCACGGCACGAGAGGATCGGCCGATTGTTGTCGAAGTAGTACAACAGGCCGTTCGCCAGCAGCGGTGAGGGAACGTATGGCGTTTTCTCGTCGGCGGTCCAGGCGATCGCTTCGTGCCCGGCGCCCAATTCTCCCCGCGCGCGGTCCAGCCGGATGGCCTTGATCGCCGCGCCGCGAAAGCCGCTCATCAGGATGACCAGCCCGTCCTGGTACACCGGAGACGGGATGACGTTCGCAGTCAGCCCGCCGGTTCGCCAGACCGGCTCCCCGGTCGAAAGATCGTAGGCGACGCATTGGTTCGTGCCCGCCGTGATGACCTGCGGCTTGCCGCCGACCTCGATGATCCGCGGCGAGGACCACGTGGTCGGCTCGTCGCGCGACTGGCGCCAACGCTCCTGCCCGGTCCGCTTGTCGAGCGCAACGATGAAGTCGTCGCCCTCGTGGTCCCAGGTGATCACCAGCGTATCGCCGTACAGCGCCGGCGACGCGCCCTCGCCGAAGCTGTTCCGCGTGCGCATCATCCCGAACCGCCGGCTCCAGACGATATTCCCCTCGAGATTGAGGCAGTACACGCCGCGCGAGCCGAAGAACGCGTAAACGCGCTCGCCATCCGTCACCGGCGACGCCGACGCGAACGTCGCGGTCGGATGAGCGCCCTCGTGCGGACGCTCTTGCGCAACGGTCCGCTGCCACAGCGTCCGCCCGTCCGCGCGATTCAGCGACAGGACGGTAAACGCCAGCGCCTCGTCCGGCGTCTCGCTCCGCGGCGGTCCGGTCGGCCGACGGTCGCGGCGCTCGCCGGACGGCGGCGCTTCCTGCGGCGTCGGGCCGGCGTGGGCGTCGGACGCTCGCGGCCCGCCCTTCGCCGGCGGCTGGGCTGCGGTTCCGCCCTCTGCAACGGGCGCCGCGGTGAGCAGGTAAATGCGCTCGCCCCAGATGACCGGCGTCGCATGGCCGGCGCCGGGCACTTGGGCTTTCCAGCGGATGTTCCGTGTCGCGTCCCACTCCGTGGGCGGTTTGGCGTTCGGCGCCACGCCGTTGCCCGTGGGGCCGCGCCACTGCGGCCAGCCGCGTTCCGCTGGAGCCTGTGCGAATGCGGGGATTGCCAGCGTGAGTGCAATCGCCACGGCGCGGAGGTGATGGCCGATACGCATGTGCAGATCCTATTCGTGGGGACGTCGCGGCCCGTACGAGCGCATTGTGCCGGTTTGGGCGAAATGTTCCAGTCGTTGCGCAGAGCGGCGCCGTCACCGAACGGGCGTGCGCGAAACGTACGCGCCGCTCAACCGCCGGCGCCGAAGTTGGACAGCAGCGCGCTCAGGTCGCCCAGGCCGATGCATGCGTCCAGGTCAACGTCGGCGGGCGGGTCGTATGTTGGATTGCCGACGCATGCCCCGTACGCGCTGAGCAACCGCGAAAGGTCCGCCAACGCGACCGCGCCGTCGCCGTCCAGATCGCCCGCGATTCCCGCCTCGTACACTTCCGTGACCTGGTCGATCGCCGGCTCAGCGATCGCCTGCACCATTCCGCTCGGCCAGAAAATCTCGATGCGGGCGACCTGCGTTTCCGCCCCCAACCCGAAGTGGAGCACGGGGCTGTCCGTGTTCGCGAAGCCGTTTCCCGCGCGCAGCGCCCGGAAGACCTTCCGCCCGCTGGCAGTAACAGCCACGGCCCGCGCCCCGACCGCGCTGCGGTTGGAAACGACGGCGTGCAGCCGCAGGCCGACCCAGTGATGCGCGTTGCCGGCGTTCTGCCACAGGAAGGCGGTTTCGATCGTGTTCTCGCCGTTCGACGGTCCGCCGTTGCAGGCGAAGACGTCCACGTCGCCGTCCTGGTCGTAGTCGCCCATGGCGATTCCGTGGCAGCGTGTTGGGCCGTTCTTGAGGATTCCGCTCTCCTTGCTCACGTCCGTCGCGTGCCAGCGGCCTGCGGCATCGACCGTCATGCGGAAGAGCACGTCCAGATAGGGCTGCGGCGGGCTGCCGGTACCGATGAAGATGTCCGGAAAGCCGTCCGAGTCGAGATCGCCGGTATTGTGGCCCATGTCTGCCTGGCCGGTCATGCCGGCCGCCAGGCTCAGGTCGCTGAAGGTGCCGTTGCCGTTGTTGCGACAGACCTGACTGGAAACCAGTGGCGTGACCTGGTACTTGGGAACGTAGATGTCCATCCAGCCGTCGTTGTCGAAGTCCTCAAGAACCAGCCCGAAGTTTGCGAGCGGGGAACCAACGCCCGCAGGCACCGCCACGTCGGTGAACGTCCCGTTGCCGTTGTTCCGGTAGAGCAGGTTGCTGCTCACCTCATTGCCGGCGGCGATGTCCCACCAGCCGTCATTGTTGAAGTCGCCCGAACTGCAATGCCGGTACTGGCCGGCCGCGCTGATCCCCGCAGACGCGGAAACGTCCGTGAAGTGCAGCCCGCCATCGTTACGAAGCAGCAGGCACTGCCGGCTGGCGTCGGACACGGTCACGAAGATGTCCAGCAGCCCGTCGCGGTTGTAGTCCAGCGCCGTGGCGCCGAAGTTTTTGCTCAGGAGCCACACGTCGCCGGCGTCGACGCTCACGTCCGTAAAGACGCCCAGCATGTTCAGGTCGTTGCGCAGCAGGATGTCCGGCTCATAGGCCAGAAAGCCGCCCGTGGGGAAGAACACGTCCGGATCGCCGTCGTTGTCGAAATCAGCCACCACGACGCCCCACTTTTGCGCCGCGTCGCCCGGAATCCCCCAGGCGGAGTTCGCCAGCTCAAACGTGTGATCGGAGCGCTGCCGAAAGAACGAGGCCGGCATGCCCGCGTAGGTGGCGACGATGTCCAGCAGGCCGTCGCCGTCGAGATCGACCATCGCCGCCCCGCGGCCGTAGCCGATCGAGTTCACCCCCGCGGCGGGTCCGGCGTCGTTGAAGAACATCTGCGCGCCGCAGGGGGCGGAGAGCGCAGCGCCGATGAGCACGAACGCGCAGCGCCGTACCGGTGCGGACATGACGTGGACTCCCAGGCCCGTGTGCTCGGCTCGCGACCCGAAGGGCGGTGATCTCCTATCATACCGAGTTCGCCTGCCCCGGCTCCAGTCCGGTTTCAGCAGTAGCCGCTCGCCCGCTTCCGGTCTCCGACCGCGATTGCCGCAGCGTCGGACCCACGAGCCCTACGAAAAAGACCGGCGGGCTGCTGTTCCCTTGACAACGACGCGATGCTTCGGCTCGCAGCAGGCGGCCGAAGCAACTCCTTCGCGGCGGCGCGCACGCTTCGGAGCAGAGACGCTTCGCGTCGCGGGCGCGCCGTTCGGCAATTCCTTGAGGCGCGGTTGAACACGAAACGCGTCGGCCGCCGGCACATTCAAACGTAGAGCGAAGCCGCCAGTGGCGACCCGAGCAGCGCGCGTTTCTTCTCGATGAACCGCAGGTGGTGGTTCACGTGGTGGGCGTAGATGCGCACGAACATCCCCAGCGTCAGCTCGCCGGACTCCGGGTGCAGCGCGACACGCGCGAACGCCTCGGGCGGCTGGCCGCGGAGAATCTCCGCCAGCAGCAGGCGGTGGCGGCGGAAGACCTCGCACACCTCCGCGACCGGCAGCCGGTCGTACCCGAGCCGCCGTGCGAACGCGGTCTCGTCGTACACGTCCAGCCGCGGGCGATCTTCGGCGATGGTCCGCTTCATCCGGTAGCCCGCCGTCAGATCGCTGTCGAGCAGGTGTACAACGATCTGTTGGATGCTCCAAGTATCGGGCACCGGGTGCGCCAGGAGTTGATCGCGCGACAGCCCGGCGACGGCTTGCGCGGGAACGTCCGCGCCCGCCGCGAAGCGCGCGACCGCCTCGGCATCGGAGATCTGCTTCAGATCGCTGGGAAGCTCGTCGTAGAAGCTCGCCATTTCGTTTGCCCTCGCGGCCACAACACGAGCCGAAATCGTCGATCGAATCTCGCCCACGCAAGTGGCGCCCGGCTTCATCATACGGCCCGACCGGAGGCTTCAGAAAGTCCCGTCGGCGACGGGACACCCGAGCGCCGAGCCGAGCCGCGACCGCGATGCAGCACGGAAGTACGAGCCGTCTTCGATCGCGATCCACTTGCGCCTTGCGTCGCCGCACTCGCTCACACGCACGCTATCCCGAAGTTCTCCCGCAGCAAGGACGGGTCAGCCAACTCCACGTCGCCGTCCAGGTCGCCGACGTTGACCGACTCGGGCGAAACGTCGGTCGGGGCACCGTAGTACGGCGCGTCGAACGGGCCGCCGGCATGCGCCGGTATCGTGCCGAGGAACGCACTCACGATGGCGCCCGTCGTGCCGCCAACCACGTTGACGTGTACGAGCCTCTCCTCCCGCCCCGTTCGATCCGGGTCGAAGCCCTGGGACTGCGGGCGTCAGCGCGCTGGCTCGCCCCTGATCGCCGTTCGAGGCGCGCGAGCCAACACAGACTTCCGCCCGCCGACTTCGCGGCGCGGCGGCGTCGCGGGTTCGGAGGGCATCTCAGCCCGTCATGCTCCGTCCTGTTTCCGTTCACTCTGTGCTCGACCGGCCGAGCCGGAGTGCGTAGCCTGAACGAGTTGGGAATTGGGTTCGGGCCCAACCCAAATCTGCGGGCGTTCAAGATTCGATTCGAGCCGCCGGCGCGACGGCCACCTCCGACCGCCTCGTCAGCGCAAATGCCAACGGAGATTTCGCCATGTCACGGATCAAGTCGCGCGCTGCGCTTCGCGTCATCACGCTCGGGAGTCTCGCCTGCCTATGTTCGAGCGTCGCGAGCGCCGGCGTGAACGTGTCGGGCACCGCTTGCAAGAATGCGCAGTGCTGCTCGACGACGTTTCTGTTCGACAGCGGCGCAAGCCAGACGCTGCTGAGCCGCGACTGCGCGAACACGATGGGCCTGCTCACCGACTCCGACGGCGACGGCACGCCGGACGGCGCGTCCGGGTCGAAGGATTTCAACGGGGGCGAGGTCGAGACCTGGTGCTTCGACTCGGTCGCGCTGGCCTCCACCGATTCGAAGGGCAACGTCTGCGTGACGACCACCACGGTCTACGTTTCCAAGAACAACGACAGTTGGGCCACGTCGAACCTGCTGGGCAAGCCCTGGCAGGACGCGGTGGACGCCTGCTATCGCGCCAAGACGAACACGGTGACCTGGCCGTGGGAGGCGCCGCCGGCCAAGGCGCCGTCCAAGCCGGTGGTCCCCAAGCAGGACACCAAGACGAACCAGGTCCGGCCGGTGCTTGAAAACGTCTTCTTCTTCGGCAACTTCGGACCTGCCGCGTCGGACATGGTGATTTACAGCGGGGCGCATCAATCCATGATCCCCCAGCATGTCGCGATGGAAATCGGCGCGCCCATCGTCGGCACCGTCGATCTCGCGGCCGACGACCCCAACATGCTCGCCCGGCTATCGATCGGCGAGCAGAACCGAGTCCGACAGACCATCTTCCCGGTCGCCATGGTGCAGGGCTTCGACCTGGGCCTGGGCTTCCCCGGCCAGCCCATGCCGGTACTGCTGCTCAACGATCAGAACAGCGATTTCGGCGTGCTGGGCGCCGACATGCTCCAGGGCACGGACGGCGTGAACGAGTATCTTTACATCGTGGACGACCAGGACCTGTTCTCACGCCTGGTCTTCGCGCCGGCCCCGTGCGACTCCATTCCCGGCGATATCGACTGTGACGGCTACGTCGGGCTGGCGGACCTGTCGGCGCTGCTGACCGCGTACGGCACGTGCGAGGGCGACGCGTTCTACGACCCGCAGGCCGACCTCGATCAGGACGGCTGCGTGGGACTCCCGGACCTGTCGATCCTGCTGACGAACTTCGGCTCGACGGGCTGAGCCGGTTTTCGAGCGACGTCATCGAGACAAGGCGGCGCGGCGTGATCAAGACGAACCGGAAGGCGTGCGCTCGGAGTGTCTCATTCCGGGCCTGAAGCGCGGGCGAAGGATGTGTGCAGCCACGCACGCATCCCTCGCTCGCGCATCGCGCAACGGTTAGCTCACGCAAGTCCTTCGCGACCGCGCGAGCGTCGCGATCGGAGCACTTGCGCGGCCGCGACCCATCAGCGACGCCGCACGGCCAGCAGCCCCAGCAGCCCCAGGACCGCGCCGGCCGGCTCCGGGATGTTCGGCACGCGGAACACCAGGAACTCGTCGTGGTTGAAACCGGTGAACGGCGCCGGATACGGGGACGACGGCCCAAGGCCGGTGTCGTACCAGATCCAGTCCGCGTCGCCCGCGATCCCCGGACGCGCGCCCCACGGCAGCGGTGACGAGGCGTTGTCGTAGCCGGCCGCAGTCGTTGTGTTCGTCCACAGGTTGTTGGCCGTCGCGTACGCGATCGCGGCATCCACCTGCGCTTGCGTCGGCATAAGCGAGGGCGGCCACGGGTCCGGCCAACTCGCGTCGATCAGGCTGAGATACGCCCCGGCCGGGAAGACGTCCCAGTCCGGGTCGCCGGTCTTGATCGTGACGCCCTGCGTCGTGTTGATGAACTCCGCCAGGAATCCCTGTGCGACGGAGTGATCCGACGCGGTTGCGACGTAGAGAAAATCGGTCGGGTCGCGGCCGAGCGCGGTCCAGGTTTCCGTGGTAGGCCACGACGTGTCGCCACCTGCGTGAAAGTCCGTGCTGGTGGAATCGCCGAAATACACGTCGTATTGGTTGTCCACCGTGATGTGGATCGTCCAATCATCGGCCCGGGCCGCGGCATGGAAGGTGAGCGCCGCCCCCGAGACAAAGAGCCACCTCCGCAGCCGGCCAGCGAGCGCACGTGGCAACATGGACGCCTCCTCCTCCGGTTAAGCGTGACGGTGCAGGCACGGATCCCGCGCGAGGTGCTGCTCGAATGCGGGAAGAGACTCCGGCCCAACGAATCCCGTACCGGGGACTCTAGCCGGCGTAGCTGTTCCGGTCAACCTAATCTTTGGAGCGCGATCGCAGCGCGCGACGCGTCGTCGCGCGACTTCGCTCGCTCGCGAAGTTCGCGGCGCTCGCGCGGTCGAGAATCCGCGTACACTGCCCGACAACCGGTCGGGCAAGCCGCCGGTGAAGCTGCGGTTCATCGACGGGGCGGACCGCGAACAGTTGACCGTTCCACGCCGAGGCGGCGTTCGTATACGCCGGTTGCGATGTACCTGGCGCGCCCCGGGGCGCCAACGGGAGTCTGTCCATGACGTATGTTTCGCTAAGACGATTGTTGTATGCCGTCCTGACCGCAGTGTTTGCCGGCGCCCTTGCGTCCGGCGCCGCAGCGCAGGAGAACGCGTCGCAGCCCGCCGGCGCCAAGATCGAGGTTGCCAAGCTGGACGAGCTGCCGCGGCATGCCTATCCGCTGAAAATCAAGGTCTCCGAACTGCTCAAGGACGATGAGGCGTTCGCTGAATTCGCGGCGAAGGTGCGCGCCGACATCGAATCGGACCTGGCGCGCTACGAGATCGGCGATCCCGCCGCGCTGCAACGGCTTTACCTGACGCTGGCGCGGCTGGACTTGCTGGCCCGCAACTACGACAGCGTCCTGGACTGGAACAGGAAAGTCCGCGAGTTGGAGCAGAAACCGGCCGAGAAGCTGACCGCGGGGCTGGTCGCGGAGGCCGTCATCGCCGCCCGGCGCGAGGCGAACCAGGAGGCGACGGACGAGGCGCTGAAGGCGGCGTTCCGCAAGCAGCTCTCGCAGCGGATCGCGGGGCTGCCGTGGCAGGTGGTTGAGGACTCGGTCGAGCAGACCAAGGGGCAGATGGAAATTCTAAACGAAGCGCTGCTCATGGGCATGCTCCAGAGCCAGCTCGATCCGATCGTTGAGAAGAGCGGCGAGGTCAGCGCCGACGTGGCGCGGCAGATCGTCGCCATGCGGACCGTCCTGGACGTGCAACTGCCGCTCAAGGACGAGATCGTCGCGGTCCTGGCCGAAATGATCGAGAAGAACCGCACCGTCCGGGCCGATATCTGGACCGAACGCTCCGTGAGCCTGGACGAGTCGAAGCCGTTGGCGCAGGTGGTGATCGCAATCTGGGACTCCGGCCTGGACGCGACCGTGTTTGAGGGTCGGCTGTACGCCAACGCGAAGGAGACGCCCAACGGCGCCGACGACGACGGCAACGGCTACGTGGACGATGTTCACGGGGTCGCCTACGACCTTCAGGGTCAGCGCACGCCCGAGCTCCTGTTGCCGCTCGGAGACGCCGCCGCGCGCCGCGAGCAGGCGATGGAGCACTTGAAGGCGTTCATGGACGTGCAGGCGTCGATCGACAGCCCGGAGGCCAGGAAGCTCAAGACGCTGATGTCCGGTCTGAAACCGGACGAGGTCAAGGCGTTCATCGAGGACTTATCGCTCTTCGGCAACTTCTCGCACGGTACGCACGTGGCCGGCATCGCCGCCGACGGCAACCCCGCCACGCGGCTGCTGGCGGCGCGGATCACGTTCGACCACCGGCTTACGCCGGAGCCGCCGTCCGTCGAGCGCGCCACCGCATATGCCCGGTCTTACCGCGAGATTGTCGAGTATTTCAAAGCGGCCGGGGTGCGCGTCGCAAACATGAGCTGGGGCAACAGCCTTAACGAGGTCGAATTTGACCTGGAGAAGAACGGCGTCGGCGACAGCGCGGAGGAGCGGACGAAGCTGGCGCGCGAAATCTACGCGATCGACCGCGACGGGCTGCTGGCGGCGCTGAAGTCCGCGCCGGAAATCCTGTTCGTCGTCGCCGCCGGCAACTCCGACAACGATGTGGAGTTCGACGACATCATGCCGTCGAGCTTCGACCTGCCCAATGTGCTGGTGGTCGGGGCGGTGGACCAGGCGGGCCAGCCGACGGGCTTCACCAGCGTCGGGCGAACGGTGCGCGTCTATGCCAGCGGGTTCGAGGTCGAGAGCTACGTACCGGGCGGCAAGCGGATCAAGTTCTCCGGAACTTCGATGGCGGCGCCAAGCGTGACCAACCTCGCGGGCAAGCTGTTGGCGATCGACCCGACGCTGACGCCGGCGAAGCTGATCGAGCTGATTCTCGCCGGGGCGACGAAGTCCGCAGGCGAGCACCCGCTGCTGCTGATCCACCCGAAGCAGACCGTCGAGCGAGTCCGGCGCGGCTGACGGCGGCTCCGTCCGGCACTGTGCAGGAAGCGGCCTCCCTCACCCGTGCGCCCGCAGCACGTCCGCAAAACGCCACACTTCGTGGAATGTGTTGTAGAGCGGAACCGGCGCCACGCGGACAATGTTCGGCGGGCGGAAATCCGTGACGATGCCGGCGGACTGCAAGTCTTCCTGGAGCCGGCGCGGCGTCTCGGTGTGGACCAGGATCGAAATCTGGCAGCCGCGCGCTTCCGGCTGGCGCGGCGTGACGACCTCGTATTTCGGCCGGCCGGCCCAAGGCGCCGCGGCGCAGACGTCGTCGAGCAGAAACTGGAGGTACGCCGTCAGCCGCAGCGACTTCTCCCGCAGCCGCGCGACCCCGACCTCGTCGAAGATTCCCAGCGCGGCGCGCATCGCGGCCATGGAGAGGATCGGCGGGTTCGAGAGCTGCCATCCGTCGGCGCTGGGCGCCGGTTCGAAGCGCTCGTTGAGGTGCATGCGAAAGCGCGTCTTCGGGTCGTTGCCCCACCAGCCGCCGAAACGCGGCAGCTCCGTGTTCCGCGCATGGCGCTCGTGGACGAAGCACCCCGCCACCGCGCCCGGGCCGCAGTTCAAGTACTTGTAGGTGCACCAGGCGGCGAAATCGACCTCCCACTCGTGCAGCGCCAGCGGCACGTTGCCCGCGGCGTGCGCCAGGTCGTACCCCACGATGCAGCCCTGCGCGCGGCCAGCGGCCGCGATCCGCCGCATGTCGAAGACCTGCCCGGTGAAGTAGTTCACGCCGCCGAGCAGCACCAGCGCGATGTTCCCACCCTCACGCTCCAGCAGCGACTCGAAGTCCTCGGTGCGCAGGGTGTGCTCGCCGGGACGGGGGCGGGCGACGAGCAGGCCGTCGGCCGGATCGAAGCCGTGGTGGCGCAGTTGCGTCTGGACGGCGTAGAGGTCGGACGGGAACGCGCAGTCCTCGATCAAAATCCGGTATCGCTGCGGCGTCGGGCGGTAAAAGCTGACCATCAGCAGGTGCAGGTTGACGGTCAGGCTGTTCATCAGGACGACTTCGTGCGGCAGCGCGCCGACGAGCCGCGCGGCGGCGGCGCGGAACTGTTCGTGATACGGGTACCAGGGGTGCCGGCCGAGGAAGTGGGCATCGACCGCCAGGCGCTCCCAGTCGTCGAGCTCCTCGTTAACGGTGTCGCGCGCGGACCTGGGCATGAGGCCGAGCGAGTTGCCGCAGAAGTAGGTCACTTCGCGGCCGTCGGGCGTGCGCGGGACGCAGAATCGCTGGCGGTACTCGGCGAGCGCGTCGGCGGCGTCGAGGGCGCGGGCGCACGCTTCGTCGGAAAAGAAGCCGGGCGCGGGTTGTGCGTCTGCGGGCGGTCGCGGCATGGCGGAATCGTAGCGTTGCGGCGGCGGCGGAGCGATCGGGCGGAAGGGCGCGCCGCGGGAGCTGTCGGAGCGATCCTCTTGTGTCCTGTCTCACAAGTACGTCCGGAAAGTCGGTGAGCGCAAAGCTCTGCTTTGCGGGGCGAACCAGAGGCTTGCCGCCCCGGAATCATGCCGCGCATTTCTGAGGCGTAACACTAGCGCCAGCGAGCGCATCGGGACCCCGCACCAGAGTGTGGGGTAAGACCGCTCGCTCACGGTCGCGGCTCGGATGGTCCGTTCGCGATAGCATTTCGTGTGCCCAGGGGCGGGAACCAGCGGTTCGCGGGGCCGGAGCCGACACGATGCAGCCTGATGTCGCTCACACGAGCCGCCAGTCTGATGCCGTCACGTTCATCGCCGCCAGCCAGCGCGTATCGCCGATCCTGGCGCGGACGCGGTTCATCAAGCTGGCCGTCATGCTCGGCGTGTTGTCGGTTCCCACCGCACCGCTGGTCGGTGCGCTCCAGGTCTTCGGCTGGTGGAGCGTCGCACTGGAATTGGCGTTCGCCGGCGTGTTTACGGCCGGGATGATCGCGTTCGGTCTTGCGGAGAAACGGCGTGGAGAGCGGCTGGCCCGCGCCGCCGGGAGTGCCGCGGGCGCACCGCCGCAGGCGGCGCGGGTGGTCTGTGCCGGAAACCGCGGTGCACTCGACGAGTTCGGGCCGCTGGCAAACGTTCCGTTCGAGCCGGCGATCTTCAATGCGTCGCTGGCGCTTCCGCCGTCGCGGCGGGTGCTCGTGGTCTGGCTGGTACTGGCAGTCGCGGCGGGGCTGCTGCTGAATCTCGGGCTGCGCGCCAGCGGTATCCGCGACGTGAGCGTGTATACGATCTGGTTCACGGCGGCGCTGGCGCTGGCGGCGCTGCCGTGGCTGAGGCCGGTGTATTTCCGGGTGACGCCGGGGAAGATTGAAGCGCTCACGTACCTGGCGTGGCGAACAGCGCCGGTCGAGCGGCGTGCGTGGGACTTGCGCGAGGCGCGCCTCCTGGTGGACCTGGACCGCTGGCTGGTCTGGATCGACGCCTCCGAGGCGACACAGGAGCTGTCGATCGAACTGGTCCCGGGCCGGCGCCGGCTGGCGCACGCGGTGCTCCTGGCGGCGGTGTCGACGCACGCAGCCGGTCCGCTGCCGGAAGAGGGGCTGATCGGCTGACACGGCGCGGCATAGCTGCCGGTGCGGCGCAGAAACGGGCTACAATTCCGCGATGAAGATCGACCTGCACACGCACATTTTGCCGCGCGAGTGGCCCGACTTGGCGGAGCGCTACGGCCGCGAGGGCTTCGTGCGGCTGGAACACCACGAGCCGGGCCGAGCGCGGATGCTGATCGGCGAGCGCTGTTTCCGCGTGATCGAGGAAAACTGCTGGGAGCCGCGGCGGCGAATCGAAGACTGCGCGCGCTGCGGGGTGGACGTGCAGGTGCTTTCGACCGTGCCGGTGATGTTCAGCTACTGGGCCGAGGCCGAGCATGCATACGACCTGTCACGGATGCTGAACGACCACATCGCGGGCGTGGTGCGCGACTTTCCATCGCACTTTGTCGGCCTGGGCACGCTGCCCATGCAGGACGCGGAGCTGGCGGCGCGCGAGCTCGAGCGCTGCGCGCGCGAGCTGGGGTTTCCCGGCGTGCAGATCGGCACGCACGTGAACGGCTACAACCTCAACGACCCGCGGCTGCTTCCGGTGTTTCAGGCGGCGCAGGAGCTGGACGCGTGTGTGTTCGTGCATCCGTGGGACATGCTGGCCAGGGAGCGCATGCCCCAATATTGGCTGCCGTGGCTGGTGGGCATGCCGGCGGAAACCGCGCTGGCGATCTGCTCGATGATCTTCGGCGGGGTGCTGGAGCGCGTGCCGCGGCTTCGGGTGGCGTTCGCGCACGGCGGCGGGGCGTTTCCGTTCACGCTGGGACGGATCGAACACGGCTTTCGCAGTCGGCCGGACCTGTGCGCCGTGGACAACCCGGTGAGTCCGCGGGCGTACGTGCGCCAGCCTGACGGGCGGCCGGCGCGTTTCTGGCTGGACGGGCTGGTGCACGACGCGGACGCGCTGCGGTTCCTGCTCCGCGTCATGGGGGACGATCGGGTGTGCCTGGGGTCGGACTACCCGTTCCCGCTCGGCGAGGCCGTGCCGGGCGCGCTGATTGAGTCGCTGTCCGAAATGTCGCCTGACGCGCGCCGCCGGCTCCTCGCGGACAACGCGCTGGATTTCCTCGGATCGCGCGCTGCGCGCTGAGCGGCGCAGTATTGCGACGCCGCCGTGATCCGAGCCCGAAGCGCAAGCGAGGAATTCAGCGCCCTCCACTGCTCTAACCCCTGGCTCGCACGCCGGACTCCGGTTCCTGCGCGTCGTACGCAGCCGCGATTCGACAAGCCGCGCAACCAGCGCCGACGCGCACCCACGGTCCGCGGATATACTCTCGAAGCTTCGAGCGGGGGCGTCCGCTCCGCGGCGCCGCCTACACCGATCCGGAGGTCGTCCGCTTGAGCGCAGTACCCCACGTTCCCGGCTCCCGCCCGCCGCTGCCCCGCAGTCGTGTGGTCGCGACGCTCCGCGCGCTGTTCCGTACGCGGATTTCGGCGGGATTGCTGGTGTTCCTGCCGATCTACGTGACGTACTGGATCGTGCGTTTCGTGTTCGAAATCATGCGCGACTCGTCGCAGTGGATCGTCGAGGCGTACCTGCGCAGCCGGCTCGGCGAGCCGCTCTTGCTGAGCTGGAAGGTGGATCTGGCGGCGATCGAGCGCAAGCTCGGGCATTACCCCTCGGCGAGCGAGCTCGTGGAGCAGTTGCCGGTCTGGGTGCAGTGGGGCGTGTCGCTCCTCTCGGTACTCCTCACGATCTTCATTCTGTACGTAATCGGGCTGTTCGCAGCGAACATCGTTGGCCGCCGGGCGATCGACCTGCTGGAGCGGCTGGTGGACCGCGTGCCGTTCGTGAAGACCGTCTACCGCGCGTCGAAGCAGATCATGACGACCGTCACCGGCGACCAGGCGCAGCAGTTTCAACGCGTTGCGATGTTCCCGTTCATGGGAAAGGGAGTTTTCACGCTCGGCTTCGTTACAAGCGTCTGCCGCGACCCGGAGACCGGAGAGGAGTTCGTCACGATCTTCTATCCCACCACGCCCAATCCGACGACCGGATACTTCCTGATGACGCGGCGAGCCGACGTGGTTGAGCTGGACTGGACCGTCGAGGAGGCGGTCAAGGTCATCATGTCCGGCGGGCTCTTGATGCCGTCGCAGATCGGCGTGCCCGCAAGGCTGCTCTCGGCCGCGCCCGCCGCCCGGACCGAACCGGGCATGAGCCGCACGGCGGTCGGATCGCACGCGTCACCCGGCTGAGCCGGCGACCGGTTCTCACAGCAGCCGGCGCAGTTCCCGTACGACTCGGTCGACCTCGGCCTCCGTCAGCTTGTTGTGGAACGGCAGCGCCACGGTTCGCGCGGAGAGCGCTTCGGTGACCGGGAAGTCGCCCGGCTTGAGATTGAATTTCTCGCGGTAGAACGGCTGGAGGTGGATTGGCGTGAAGTAGTTGCTGCACTGCACGCCGGCCCGGCGCAGCCCTTCCAGAATGCGGTCGCGGTCCGCCTGCGAGTACTCGTCTTCCAGCCGCACAACGAACACAAACCAACTGATCTTCACGTCCGCGGGCACGTGCATCATTCGGACGCGACGCTCGTCGCTCAACCTCTGTCGGTACATCTCGGCGACCCGCGCACGCTTGGCAAGAATCTCGTCGAGGCGGCGCATCTGGACGACGCCGATGGCGCTGGCGATATCCGTGAGCCGGTAGTTGTATCCCAAGCGCGCATGCTGGAGCCAGCCGGCGTCCGGGTCGCGGCCCTGGTTGCGCAGCGAGCGGGCGATGAAGGCGATCCGGTCGTCGCTGGTGACGATCATGCCGCCTTCGCCGGTGGTGATCTGCTTGTTGGGATAAAAGCCGAACACGCCGGCCTCGCCCAGCGTGCCGGCCGGCCGCCCGCGGTACGACGCGCCCAACGCTTCGCACGAGTCTTCGAGCAGCCGCAGCCCGCGCTTGCGGGCTAGGGCAGCGATTCGATCCATGTCCGGCAGCGAACCGAACACGTCCACCGGCAGCAGCGCCCTGGTCCGCGGCGTGATCGCGGCCTCGATCCGTGCCGCGTCAATCTGCCACGTCTGTGCGTCAATGTCCACAAAGACCGGCACGCCGCCGTCGAACATGACGCTGTTGCTCGAGGCGATGAACGAAAACGGCGTGGTGATGACCTCGTCCCTCGGCCCCACGCCCAGCGCCTTCCACGCCAGGTGCAACCCGACCGTGCCGCTGCTGCACGCAATCGCGTGGCGGACGCCGAGGCGCTCGCAGAAAGCCCGCTCAAACTCCGGGATCACCGGACCGAGGCTGAGGTGTTGCGAGCGCAGTACGCGGGTCACGGCGTCGATCTCGGCCTCGGTGATGTCGGGGCCGGACAAGCTGATGGTTTCGCTCAAGCACGGTCTCCGGCGCAGTGAAGGTTCTTCTCATCGTCAACGGCGACCCCGGCGCGGTCAAGCCAAGCGCCGGGCCGCTCCCGCATTCTCGGACGGCTGCCCCTGGGGCCGGGAGGCGGATATCATAGCCTCGAATGGACCTGCGGCTGATTCCCAAATCCTGGTTGCCGGACTTCCGCCGAACGTTCAGGTTTTTGCGACCGCACCGCGGCCGCTTGATGATCGGCATGATCGCGGCGTTGGGCGTGAGCCTCTCCTACACGGCGAGCATTTCCAGCGTGGTCCCGCTGCTGAAGGTGATCTTCGCGGATCACGAGAGCCTGGCGGACTGGCTGGCGCGCACCGCCGCCGAGCGACGGCTCGGCGCGACGCTGCCGGCCGACGTGCCCAACGATCCCGAAGGTCTGCTGGTCGAGCACGTGAAAGCCGAATCGCCCGCCGCGGATGCCCTGCGCGGCGGCATGCGGATCGTCTCCGTCAACGGGCAGCCGCGCGACTCGTACGCGTTGACCGCGCTGATCGCGGATCATCCCACAAACGTCATCGAGCGCGTCGTTGTACGAGACTACGACGGCAGCCGGCAGACGGTTCGGATTCCGCTGAATCACGGCTATTCGTGGCTGGCCTCGATCCGCTCCGTCGCGGCCTACCTGCCGCACGGCGAGTCGCCCAACGGGCGCATGCTGGCGCTGACGATGGTCATGGCGGGGCTGGTCGCCATCACGACCTTCGGCGGAATCTGCCGGCTGCTGAATGAAGGCTGCATCGCGGCGGCTGTGCAACGGGCGATGCACGACGTGCGCACGCAACTCACCGAGCACGTGCTGCGCCTGCCGCTCGGCTGGCACACGGCGCAGCCGCCGGGGGACACGATCGGCCGCTTCGCGACGGACATCAACCGCGTGGAAATCGGGCTTACGGAGCTGTTCGGCAAGGTGGTTCGCGAGCCGCTGAAGGCCGGCGGCGTGCTGGCGATGACGCTGCTGATCGACTGGCGACTGCTGTGCGTGGCGTTGGCCGCGGCGCCGATCGGGCTGATCGCGATGCGCTGGCTGGGGAGAGTCATCAAGCACGCGCAGCGCCGCGCGTCCCAATCGTGGGGCGCGCTGCTGGACCACCTGAGCGAACGCCTGGCCGGTATCCGCGTGGTCAAGGCGTTCGGCACCGAGCGGGCGGAGCGCGCCCGCTTCGAACGCGCCGACCGTGACCTGGCGCGAGCGCAGACGCGCATCGAGCTGGTCGAGGCCGCCACCCACCCCGTGCTCGAGGTGCTGGCGATGGTGGCGGTCGCCGGCTTCGTGCTGTACGGCGGGAGCCGTGTCTTCAGCCAGACTCTCGAGCCGCACCTGTTCTTCGCGGCCGTGGTGTGCCTGGGCGGCGTGTTCGACCCGGTGCGCAAGCTGGGGAAGGTGAACAACCGCATCCAGGCGGCGGAAGCGTCGGCCCGGCGGCTGTTCGAGCTGCTGGACGTCCCGCGCGAGGCGGACCGGGAAGCGGAGCGCGGCGCACCGGCGCTGCCGCGATTCGAACGCACCATCGAGTTCCGCGACGTGAGCTTCAGCTACCCGCGCGCCCCGCACAAACTGGTGCTGGACGGCGTGAACCTGCGCGTGCGGCGCGGGCAGGTGGTGGCGATCGTCGGGCCGAACGGCTCCGGCAAGACCACGCTCATGTCGCTGCTGCTGCGCTTCTACGAGCCGACGCGCGGGCAGATCCTGATCGACGGCAACGACATCGCGGCGCACACGCTGGCCTCGCTGCGGGCACAGATCGGCCTCGTGACGCAGGACGCCGTCATCTTCTCCGACTCGGTGTTCAACAACATCGCCTACGGCGGCCAGGCGCAGGCAGACGACACAGCGGTGCGCGAGGCAGCCCGCGCGGCGCACGTGGATGACTTCGTGCGCTCGCTGCGAAGCGACCACGACGGCGCGGTGCGGTGCGGCTACGACGCGCACATCACCTCGCGATCGCTCTCCGGCGGGCAGCGCCAGCGAATCGCGCTGGCGCGGGCGATCCTGCGCGACCCGGCGATCCTGGTGCTGGACGAGGCCACCAGCCAGGTGGACAGCGAGTCCGAGACGCGCATCCAGGAGGCGCTGGAAGAGGTCACGGTCGGCCGCACGACGTTCATCATCGCCCACCGCTTCAGCACGATCGCCCGCGCCGACGTGATCGTGGTCCTCAACGAGGGCCGCGTGATCGCCAGCGGCGCGCACGCCGAGCTGCTGGAGCGCTCGCCGTTCTACATGAGCCTGTGCGAGACCCAGTTCGCCGTATCGCGCTGACGACGGTGTTTTGCGCTCGGCAACCGCGGGGCGACCGCGGTACGCTGCGCCGCCATGCTGACGCGAATCGAGAACATCGACGCCCCGGCGCTGCTGGACCGCCTGCGCGAGAGAACCTGCGCCGTCCTGGGCTACGGGTCGCAGGGCAGCGCGTTCGCCCGCAACCTGCGAGACAGCGGCCTGCCTGTGATTGTCGCCCAGCGGCCTGGCGGTCCGCGGCACTCCGAAGCGCGGGCCGACGGTTTCGTGCCCTGCTCGGTCCGCGAGGCGTCGCAGGCCGCCGACCTGCTGATCCTCGCATTGCCGGATGACCATGCGCCCCACGTGTACCGCGACGAGATTGCGCCGCACCTGCGCCGCGGACAGACGCTCGCGCTGCTGCACGGCTTCACTGTGCACTACGGCCTGATCGCGCCGCCGCCAGAAGTGGACGTGGTGCTCGTCGCCCCGAAGGCCCAAGGCCGCGGCGTGCGGGACGCGTTCGTCGCCGGGCGAGGCGTGTTCGCACTGATCGCCGTGCATCAGGATTCCAGCGGCCAGGCCCGGCAGGCCGCGCTGGCGCTGGCCGCCGCGATCGGGTCGCACCGGGCCGGCGTTTTCGAGACCACATTTCGCGAGGAGACCGAGACCGACCTGTTCGGCGAGCAGGCGGTGCTCTGCGGCGGGTTGAGCGCGCTGGTCCTGGCGGGGTTCGAGACGCTGGTGGAGGCGGGGTACCCGCCTGAACTGGCGTACTTCGAGTGCTGCCATGAGCTGAAACTGCTGGTTGACCTGATTCACGAGCACGGCATCCGCGGCATGCGCGAGCGGATTTCCTCCACGGCGCGCTTCGGCGACGTGACGCGCGGCCCGCGTGTCATCGACGAACACGTCCGGGGGCGAATGCGGGACCTGCTGGACGAAATCCGCTCCGGCCGGTTCGCCCGCGAGTTTATCGCCGAGCAAACGGCCGGGAGCCCGCTGGTTCGCGCGGCGTTGAACCGACTCGCACAACACCAGCTCGAGGCGATCGGCGAGGAGCTCCGCGGTACCGCTCGGGGAGCATAGCAGTCCATTGAAAAAACTGTCCGCCCCAATGGGGGACCGGCCTCCAGGCCGGTCTTGGAGGCCATTTGGTGCCCGCTCCAACACTTGTTCAACGGACTGATAGACCGCGGTCGATTGCTCGACCTTCACGTCGAGGCGTCTGGACAACGCATGTGCCGGAATCGGTTTCAGTTTCGGGGCGGTATTCGTTGCCGTTGACGCTGATCCGGGCCTACCATCAGGGTGGAGAGCCGCGAGAATGCCGACCCATCCGTTCGATTCCCTGCTCAGCCTGGACACGGCCGCCGTGCGCCTGGATTGTGCCGCATTGCATTTGGCCCGCGGGGTTTACGAACATATCAGCATCCCGAAATATCTCGGAATGTTGGATAACCTCGCCGAGCACGTGTCGGGACAGCGGCCCGGGTTGTCCGCAGTTTATCGGTACCAGGCCATGCGGCAGGTACTGGTCGAGGACTTCGAGCTTCGCGGAAACGCCGACGACTATTACGACCCGGAGAACAGCTATTTGAACCGCGTGCTCGATCGCGGGCTGGGAATTCCGGTCAGTCTTTCGACGGTGTGGATCGAGGTGGCGCGGCGGCTGAAATGGCCCGTCGTGGGTGTCGGATTTCCGGGCAGCTTTCTGGTGCGGTTTGACGACGAAGACCGCTACGTCCTCGTTGATCCCTTCCGCGCCGGCCGGGCGCTTAGCGTCACGGATTGCGAACGAATCCTGGCGCATCACTTCGACGGAAAGGTCAAGTTTTCGCCTGAGCTGCTGGCCCCCGTGGACACGCGGCAAGTTCTCGCCCGTACGCTCCAGAACCTGCGCTCGATCTACGCCGTGAACCAGGATTGGGAGCGGCTCGAATACGTGCTTGAGCGGCTGGCCGCCGTTGAGCCTCAGAACGGGCAGGTGCGCCGTGAACGGGCGGCGCTGGCCTGCCGGCGTGGCCGAATGCGCGCCGCGTATGAGCAGCTTGCAAGCTATCTTCGCGATCGGCCGGACGCCGAGGATTCCGCGGTCGTGCAGGAGAACCTGCGCGAAATCGCGGCGGCGATCGCCACGTACAACTGACCGGCGGGTCGAACGGGGGGGCGACCCGACGGGTCCCCGTCAGGTCAGGCTCGAATCGGATTTTGGGTAGACACACCGACGGATTTCCGATTTATAATCTCAGAGAGAGCGTGTGTTGTCCGCGCGATTTACTCTCGCCGAGGAGACTCCGCGTGAAACGCCTGGGTTGTGTCGTCGCCGTCATCGCATTGTCGGTTTCGGTGCTGGCGCAAACGAATACGCCGGCAGCCGTGGGATCGTCGGGACGCGTGCTGACCACCGATCTGCTGAACATGCGGATTCCGGAGGTCTCTTTCGGGGACACGGCCCCGTTGGACGGCGTGATCGAGTGGCTCGCCAACTATACGGGGATCACGTTTAACGTGCGCTGGGACCGGCTCGACGAGCTGGGCATCGAGCGCGACAAGCCGATCTCCGTCCGTGGGAAGGACCTCACGCTGTCGCAGGTGTTGTGGATGGTCATGAACGAAGCGGGCGGCGCCGACGTGAAGCTCGCCTACCGCGCCTCCGGCAAGCTGCTTGTGCTTTCGACGGCTGATGATCTCGGCAAGGAGATGCTGACGCGGGTGTATGACGTGTCCGACCTGCTCGTGCGAATCCCGTACTTCCGGAACGCGCCCCAGATCGACCTCGCGCAACAGACCGGCGGCGGCGCCGGCGGCGGCACGGGGCAGGTCTTCTCGAACTCCGGCGGCAGCGGCAGCCAGGACGACGAAGACACGCGGCAGACCGGGACCGGTCAGACCGGCGAGGAAGATCCCGAGATGACGCGGCTGATCGAGCTAATTCGGCAGACCATCGAACCGGATTCGTGGCAGGAGGTCGGCGGCAAGGGAACGATCCACTCGTTCCGCAAGCAGATCGTCGTCCGCAACAACATCCTGGTTCATCAGCGGCTCGGCGGCGCGATCTCCGAGGATTAGGGCGCAGTCGACTCGATGAACGTAAGGGACTTCCGGGCCGCGTGCCGATTCGGCGTGCGGCCCGCTTCGTCTGACAAGCCATGGTCGACCCCGAACGGCTCATGACCCAGATCGCCGTCATCGGCGTCGTCGCCATCTCGGCGGGCGTCATGGGATACTTCGTCTCGCGGGCGATTCGGAGACGGCTGGAGCGTTCGGCGGCGCAGGCCCCGTTCTCTTTGAACGATCTGCGCCGGATGCGCGACAGCGGCGAGCTGACGCAGGCGGAGTACGCCGCGATGCGGTCGAGCCTGTTCGGGCTGCCGACCGATGGCGCTCGGTCCGCCGAGCGCACGGCGCCGCCGCCGGAATCGGGGCGTGCGTCGGCGGCGAAGGAACCGCCGACGTAGCGACGCGAGCTAGCGAGCCGGATGGGGCGCGGGCGACGGAGCTCCGCTGGCGGGGAGCATCAGGTTGTCGGCGCGGCAAATGACGGGGCGAACGGCGGTCTGGGTGCCTGCGGTCCAGGAATTGCGGGCAGGACGCCCGCGCACCCCGAGCTAGTCCCTTCAATCGCGTCGCGTCGACCGCTAGAATCAGTGGAGCGGCGTCGCCGACGCCGTCGAAAGAGTATGCGATACCCCAAGCGGCCATGCGGTCGCGAGGAGCCTGGATGAGCACTACCCGTGGCAGCGGACCGGGCGGGCGCAGCCGCCGCGGCAGCTCGTGCAGTTTTTGCGGGAAGAGCGCCCGGGACGCGGGCCCGATGGTGGAGGGCGCCGCGGAGGTCTTCATCTGCGCGACCTGCATCGAGCTGTGCCACAACCTGGTGCGGGAAGAGCGTAAGCGGGTGACGCGCGGGCGGTCCCTGCTGAAGACGATCCCCAAACCGCGCGAGATTTACGAGTTTCTGAGCCAGTACGTGATCGGCCAGGAACAGGCCAAGCGGACGATCGCGGTTGCGGTGCACAACCATTACAAGCGTCTGGCGCACGCCGACGGGATGACCGAGGACGACGTCGAGATCGACAAGAGCAACGTGCTGCTGGTCGGGCCGACAGGCTCGGGCAAGACGCTCATGGCCCGCTGCCTGGCGCGGCTGCTGAACGTCCCGTTCGCGATCGGCGACGCGACGACGCTGACCGAGGCGGGCTACGTCGGCGAGGACGTTGAGAACATCCTGCTCAAGCTGCTTCAGAACGCCGACTACGACCTGGACGCGGCCCAGCGCGGGATCATCTACATCGACGAGATCGACAAGATCGGCAAGACCTGGAACAACGTCAGCATCACCCGCGACGTGAGCGGCGAGGGCGTGCAGCAGGCGCTGCTCAAGATGCTGGAAGGCACGATCAGCAACGTGCCGCCGCAGGGCGGGCGCAAGCACCCCGAGCAGCAGTACATCCAGATCGACACGTCGAACATCCTGTTCATCTGCGGGGGAACGTTCGTCGGACTGGAGGAGATCATCCGCAAACGCCTGGGCCGCTCGACGATCGGCTTTGGACCGGATGGACCGGCGCGCGGCGACGAGGTGGACGCGGTCGCCGAAGTGCTGCGGCAGGTGACGCCAGACGACCTGATCGAGTTCGGCATGATCCCGGAGTTCGTCGGCCGACTGCCCGTGGTGTGTACGCTGGCGCCGCTGGACCGGGCGGCGCTGGTGCGGATCCTGACGGAGCCGCGAAACTCCATCGTGCGGCAGTATCAGAAGCTGTTCGAGATGGAAGACGCGAAGCTCCAGTTCACGGAAGCGTCGCTGGAGGAGATCGCGGCGCGGGCACTGGAGCGCGACACCGGCGCGCGGGCGCTCCGCTCGGTCGTCGAAGAGACGATGCTGAACTACATGTACGAGCTTCCGGACCGCAAGCCCGGCATGACCTACGCGGTCACGCGCGAGGTTGTGCGCGGGGAGGAAGACCTGTTCGCGACCGCGCAGTTGCGCAAAGAGTCCGCGTAAGCCGGTTTTGCGAGACCTGCCTCATCGAACAACGCGCGCGGCGTCGGCCCTCCGTGGCCGACGTTGAATTATTCGTCGGCGACAGGGCGCCGGTGCCTCTGCAAATGGGGGATCGTTCCAGGAATCGGTCTTGGCCGGCGGACTCGGAAGTCCGACGCTACGGGGATCGTGGTCGGAGACCGCTCCTGCGAACGCGTCGGGCTCCGAGGTCCGACGCTACCAGTTCTTCAAGACTCCGTCGACACGCGGGCTACCGGTAGAGGTAGACCGTCGGATCCGCTTCGGTGATCAGACTCCAGCCGACGGCCCCGGACTCACCCGCCGACAGGTCGATAGACCAGGTTTCGTCCTCACCCTCTTCCGCAGCGTACACGGCCGTTCCGGAGCCACCGCCGGCACCGTAGCTCCCGCCGCCGCCGCCGGCGGAATAACACAGCGTCCCGCCGACCACGCCGAATACCTGGGTTCCGTCGCCGCCCGCTCCGCCTTCGACGTGGATCGCACCGAGGCTGGAGACCTCCGGCGCGAAGATACGCACGATCCCGCCGCCGCCACCGCCAGAGGACACGGCCGGTGCGTTGGGATCGTCGCTCGCGGGCGCGCCATCGGCGCCTCGGGCGGAAAGGACGCTGCCTGCCGAAAGTGCGATTGAGCCACGCGCGGCGAGCGAGATCACGCCGCCGCCGCCACCGCCGCCGTCGCCGGCCGCACCGTCGGCATGGATCTCACCGTTGTTGACGATGCCCTCAAGCGCGAGGACTAGGAACGTTCCGCCGCCGGCCCCGCCCTGTCCGCCCGGAGGCTGACGCGCGCCGCCGCCACCGCCGACCGGGCCGGGACGCAGCAGCCACGTCATGGCCGAGTCCGGCAATCCAGCACCGCCGCCGCCGCCGCCCAGCTCCGGGAGCAGGTCCGGGAGCAACCCCGCGGCGCCAACGAACGGCTTGCTCTTGGATATGCCCTGCTGCGCGGGTCTCTCAGTGCTCGAGCCGGCGGCCGCCGTCTGCACAACGATCGTGCCGTTGTTGGTAAACGTGCCGCGGCAGTAGAGCGAGAAGCCGCTCGGCACTTCGAGCGTGACGCCGCTGTCGATCGTGAGGTCTTCGAACTGGTAGCTGACGACGCCGTTGGCGACCGCCCAGGCCTCCAGGCTGGCGTCAGCGCTGATGGTGTGCGAGCCGTCCGACCCGTCGCCGTAAACGCTCAGCGCGCCCTCGGCGCCTGCGGGACCTTGATCGCCGTCCTGGCCATCCTGGCCGTCCTGCCCGTCAAGGCCGTCGGCGCCGTTCTGGCCGTCCAGCCCGTCCTGTCCGGGATCACCCGGCTCACCCTGCTCGCCTTGCTCGCCCTGTGGGCCAGGATCGCCCTGCGGTCCGGCCGGCCCCGGCGTCGGAACCTGGTTCAGTCCCGCCTGATCGATGGCGGCGTCGATCAGCTCCTGAATGTCCTGCGACGTGCCGTCCGTCGACGTTGCAGCCGGGCAGCCGCCCGACAAGCAAACGGGGGCGGCGAGGCTCGCAATCATCAACCATGTGAGGTTTCGGGGCTTTGCCGACCTGGGTGCGCGCCGAGCGCGCTGTATCAGCGCTGTGCTCATCTTTTTGACTCCGATCGACCAGCGACTTCGCGGAACCGCGAATTGAACTTCACCAGGAAGCGACACCCCCAACACACGTTAGCCGAACGTAAGCGCCGGATCAAGCGAATCTTGCGTTTCCGCGCCGGTATTCCCGCCGCACGCGCCTCCCGGGCGCCCGGTCCGAGAACTCGTCCGGAGTCCGGAACGCGCAGTGATTCGGTCGCTGTTGCCCTACGACCCGAGCTGAGTGATGCGTGGTGGACGATCGTGATCTTCGATTGCGAGGCGGACACGATACTTCGATTGACCGACGACGAGTTCGAGTTTTTTTTCTGAGCGCCTGGACCAGTCCTCTGCCGCCGCCGCCGGTCGAGCAGCTCGCGGAGCTGGCGACCTACTGCACCGTCTCAATAGTTCGGTGCCTTATCGAGGGCCGCGTGGGCTCGCATGATCTTGGGCAGGATGTCCTTCAGGTCGGCGGTCCAGACCAGCGGTATCGGGTCCTCGTCGTGCG